>CAZUQB010000001.1:0-85292 GCA_964622405.1 uncultured Opitutaceae bacterium
GCCAGTCCTGCGTGGACCAATCGTAATAGTCCGGCGACTTCTCGATGAACTGCAGCGTCTGCGCGCCGGAGAGCTCGAGACTGAAGTACTGACCGAGGCGATGGGAGAGGCTGGCGACCGTGGTCGTGACGTCCTGCCTGACCTGGCTCGCGGTCTCGATCCGGGGTGAGTTCGTCGAGGTGTACTGCTCGTCGATCCGGAAAAACCAGTTGCCGAGCTCCAGGCCGCCGCCGGCGTGCAGGCGATGGTCGAGCGAGTTGTTGAATTGCCGGTTGGTGTAAATCATCCACGTCGGCGAATACTCCAACAGCCAGTTCTTGCCGGCGTTCAACAGGAAGCCGGTCGAGAGGGCGTTGATGTAGGTGTTGGTCGGGTGTCCGCTCCCCGAGAGGATGCCGTCGCTGTAGGTGAACCGGTCCGTCACAAACGGCTTCAACTCAAAGTCGCCCCACTTGAAAGGTGTGCCGGCCTCGGGCGGTCGCGACGGAAGCGCGAAGGAGTCCTTTTCCCGGACCGCCTGCGGGACCAGCGGCTTTTCCTGCTCGGTATTCACGACCGGCTGGGCGTGAAGACCCAGGGCCGCCGCTCCCAGGGCAAATGCGGCACTGCGAATGAAGCGAGGAATCCTCATGTGAGCAGAAAGAGGCTACGCCGGGGCGGGTCCGTTACAAGTGGACAATCCGGTCACCCCCACGACATCGGCCAAGGAGAGCCCGCCGACCGGAAACGCCACCGTCGCCGGATCAGCCGACGGGCCCCGAGCCGTCGGGCGCCACATAGGTTTTCCGCACGTACCGCGAGACCTCGCGGGGCAGCGCATGCCAATACTGGCCGGCGTATTTCTCGCGGATATAGGTCAGGAACTCCTCGTAGTAGGCCGCCGGGAATTCACTGATGTCCAGCGTCCGATCCTGGAACGCGAGATAGTCCGGATGGACATTGAGCAGCACCATGCCGCCGTGGCTGGCGAGCCAGTCGAGTTTCCGCTTCCAGACATCCACCGCCTTCTCGCGGAAGATCAGGAACATGGTGGAATCCTGGGGCAGGGTGTAGGGCAGCTCCACGTAACCCCGACCCCGGGCCGCGTCCGGCACCCAGAACGGGAAAATCGTGCCGACGCCCTCGGGCTGGGGCTCGAAGGGATCGGTGTCGAAGGTCGAGGCGTCGTACTCGACGTCGAGGGCCTTCAGCCACTCGAGATTGTGGAACATGAACCCCGCGCGGAACCCGACGGCGCCCCACTCGCGCAGGTAGTGGTTGATGGACCGGGCGGAGTCGAAAAAGGCGCGCTTGGAGCGGTAGAGCGAGCCGTCGTGCCGGAGATCGTGCACGCCCACCTCAAAGCCCGCGCTCGTCAGTTCCTCGAGCATGTCGCGCTCCAGCCGGTACTCGCCCTCGGGCACAAAATTGAAGGAGGAGCGGAAGCCGATCCGGGCCTCGAGGGCCGCCAGCTCGCGGCAGCGGTCGTACCCGGTCTGGCCCTCGACGTCATGGGTCAGGACGACGGCGAACTTCTTGCCCTCCGGCCAGCCCTTCCACCACTCCGGCGGGCGGGCGGCCGACTCCATGATCGGCCAGTCGCGCGAGATCCGGAGTTTGTAGTGCGCGCGGATGCGCCGGATGCTGTACCGGACGCGGAGCGGCAGCAGCGGCTTCAGCAGGTAGTAGATCGAATTGAGCAGCCCGAACCCGCTGCCCGCTTGGGCGGCGGACTGGCTTTCCGGTTTGGCCTGGACTGTCGGGGGGCGATTCACAGTGGCCGTTTGAAAGGCTAGATGTCGCGCACGACTTCCGAGCCGGTACCGTAGCGCTCAAAGAGCGCCACCATCGGGACCAGGAAGGCGTAGATGACAAAAAACACGAGCAGGATGCCCTGCAGGAAGAGCAGCAGCGTGCACAGCTGGCGGATGGTCGTGCCGCGGTTGCGGGCCTCCTCGGCGTTGTGCTGCACCAGCCGGTTGATCGCCGCCTTGTAGGCCACGAACTGCTGCAGTCCGACATTGTTGAACTCCGCCGCCGCCTCGGCGTCGCGGTTTTCGCCGAGCAGCCGGATCACCAGTTCGCGGGTGTGCCGGAACTCGCCCCGCGCCCGCACCAGCTGGTTCAGATCCTCCCGCTCCTGCGGGTCGTTGACCGACTGCTCGTACTGCCTCAGGGCCTCGTCGGTGGCGAGGGTGACCTTCTTGATCTGCTCAAACTGGCGCGTGCGGCCGACCGGATCCTTGGTCGCAAAGGCCAGGGACAGTTCCATGAAACCATCGGACATGCTCACCGACGCCAGGCTGCTCGCGGCGAGTCCGCTCAGGCTGTCATCCACGATCTGGACCGCCTTCTGGCGGATGACCATCACGGCCCAAAACGGGCTGGTGGCGATGATGAGCAGCAGCACCGCCACCGAAACGCCGAAGGTGGTTTCACGAAAACCTCTTTGTTTCATAGTGGTGATAGTCGGATGGGGGAAGGACGTGGTCGCTGCAATCGTGAATTAGGCTCCGGGTGACCGAGGCCACGCGAAACAAGCATGAAGAGGCGGCGCAGCCCCACCTTTTTCCGCTGGGTAGTAACGCGAATCTCACCACCGGCCGGACCGCAGGGTCCGCTCGAAGGTGTAACCCACGGTCTCCTTCAGCAGATCCTCGGCCCGGTCGCTGGAATGCCACCAGGGCTCGGTCGCGTAGCCCGGAGGCAGCCACGAGATCACCCCCACCTTCGTATCGGCGCCGAACACTTTCTCGTAAACCAGCCGACTCCGTCGTCCGTGGGATCCGCGGGTGAAGACATTGATCGACCGCGGCTGCAGCGAATGGGCGGCCAGGGCCTCCCGAGCCGCCACCGCCATCCGGTACGTGCGTTGCTCCTCGGGGTCGCCGGCCGGCGCCATCAGGATGCAGGCCTCCGAGACCCCGGCCTTGACCAGTTGCTGCTGGGCGATCTCCGCGTAGTTCCAACGACGGTCATACCATCGCTCGCCCGTCAGCGGCCCGGTTGCGACGACATAGCGGTAACCGCCGGCGGCAAACTCGCTGGCGGCGGCCCGGATCCCGGGCCCGCCAATCCAGCCTTCCACGATCAGGATGTCGGCCGGCACCTTGGCGGTGACGGATAGGAAGGGCTCGACGCGGAACCACCACACCGATCCCACCGCGGCCCCGATGGCCGCAATCAGGCCGAACCCCAGCCACGTCGGCCACCAGACTGTGCGTTTGCGAAAGAGCATGAAGCGGGGAGCGTTTATTGCGGGTGCACGGGGAGATCGGCCACCGTCCTCCGAGCTTCCGCCCACCGTCTACCGTCTACCGTCCACTGTCCGCCGTCTACGCCTTCCAGACCTGGCCCGGCTTCGTCTTCACCGGGTTCATGGCGTTGCGCGTGTCGATGATGCAGCCATTCCAGTCGGCCAGTTCCTGGTAGTTCACCGAGGCGTGATTCGTCGCCAGCAGGACCGCGTCAAATTCGCTGATGGTCGCGCGGTTCCAGGCGACCGACTTGGTGCCCGCCCACTGGGGATGCTCTCGGGTGGGTTTGATGACCGGGACGTAGGGGTCGTAGTAGGAAACGGTCGCGCCGCGGTGCTTGAGCATCTCCATGAGCACGTAGCTGGGGGACTCGCGGTCGTCGTCGACGTTCGGCTTGTAGGCCAGGCCGAGCACGAGGACCTTGGAGCCGTTCACGGGCTTCTTTTGGGCGTTCAACGCCTCCGCGGTGCGATGGATCACATACTCCGGCATCGCGGTGTTCACCTCGCCGGCGAGCTCGATGAACTTCGTGTGCTGGCCGTACTCGCGCGCCTTCCACGTGAGGTAGAATGGATCGATCGGGATGCAGTGGCCGCCGAGCCCCGGGCCTGGATAAAACGCCATGAAGCCGAACGGCTTCGTCTTGGCGGCATTGATCACCTCCCAGACATCAATGCCCATCGCCGAGTAGACCACCTTCAGCTCGTTCACGAGGGCGATGTTCACGCCACGGAAGGTGTTCTCGAGGAGCTTGGTGGCCTCGGCCACGCGGCAGGACGAGACGGGGACCAGCGTCTTGATGGCCAGACCGTAGAGCTCGGTGGCGCGCTTGAGGCACGCCGGCGTGTAGCCGCCGACCACCTTGGGAATCGTCGCGACGACGCTGCTCGGGTTGCCCGGATCCTCGCGCTCCGGCGAGAACGCCAGATGGAAATCGACGCCGGCCTTCATGCCCGATCCCGCCTCGAGCACCGCCTTGAGATCCTCGTCCGTCGTGCCTGGGTAGGTGGTCGACTCCAGCACGACCAGCGTGCCCTTCTGCATGTGCGGCGCGAGCGACTTGCCGGTCTCGGTGATGTACGAGATGTCCGGCTCGCGGTTCTTGTTGAGCGGGGTGGGGACGCAGATGATGACCGCGGTCACTTCCTTGACCCGCGAAAAGTCGCTCGAGGCGCTGAACGTCTTCTTCGACACCGCCTCGGCAATCGACTCCGGGGTGATGTGCTTGATGTAGCTCCGCCCGGCGTTGAGCGCCTCCACTTTCTTCGGATCGATGTCGAGGCCCAGCACCGTGGCGCCGGAGCGCGCGAATTGGAGGGACAAAGGAAGCCCGACGTAGCCAAGGCCAACAATTGCGATTCGCATATGAGGGATAATTTCTTCCCGATCCGCCCCGATTGTCACTAGTAATTCCCGTGCACCGCGGGTCGGATTTTACGCACCGCGCAGCCCGCCCGGCAGGCGGGAGTCGGGTTGCTGCCGCGAGCCGGTCCCGCCTTTGAGTGAGTCCTAGGGGGACGTTCCGCCTTGCTGGTTTCTCCGGAGAAACTGGCCCATTCGGTCGAGGATGAACTTTGCCTCGCCCCGGAGCGACGGCCAGAGCGCGATCGTGGCCACGCTCACCAGTGCGCCTGCGGTCCCGCCCACGGCAAGCTGGAGGATCACGGGTCGCTCGCTCAGGCCGCGCTGCACCGCCCATGTGACCGCGGCCACCGCCGCCCAGATGGGAAGATGCCGGAAAAACACGCCCCACAGGTCGCCGCGGCTGACGGGACCGGCTCGGCCAGTGATGTGATACTGGATCGGCAGCCGGAGGAACAGGCCCACCAGCGAGAGGGACAACGCGATACCGGTCACCCCGAAGGGCAAACCGATGGCAACGGAGACCACGGCCAACAGCGGCACGACCGATCCCACGAGCAGGAGGTCGCGGCTCCGGGCCTGCGTCGTCAGGAGCCACATAGCCGCGTAGCTCAGGGGTATGTACAGGGCGGCGATGGTCAGCCACGAGAAGACCGGAATCACCGCGCTCCAGTTCTTTCCCAGCAGCAGCAGGACCAGCGGCGACGACAATCCGAACAGGAGACCGGCAAAAGTGAAGCTGAGCAGCGCGATCGCGCCGTAGGCCTGGATGAAGACCTGGCGATAGCGCTCGGGCTGGTCCTGCAGCCGCGACAGCAACGGGATGAAGACCGTGTCAAACGGGGAGATGAACTGGTCGAGCGGACGCAGCAGCAGGGCCTGTCCCCGGGAGTAAAGCCCGACCGGCTCCGCGCCATAAAAGCGTCCCAGCAGGATCACATCCGTTGAGGCCGCCAGCCGCCGCAGCAGGATATAGACGGTCATGCTCGCGCCAAAGGTCAGCAGCGGCTTCGTGCCGCTGTTTCGCCGGGGCAGCTGCGGGCGCCAGCCCGACACCGCCCAGGTCAGCAGCAGCTCGAGCACCGTGGTGGAGAGCTGCATGCCCACCAGCGACCAGTAGCTAGCGCCGAAGTGCGCCATGGCGACGCCCACGACGAACCCGCCCGTGGCCGAGGCGATATCAATGCCGGCCACGGCGGCGAACCGCATCTGCCGGTTCAGCAGCGCCAGGTGCTGGACCGCCGCCCCGCTGATGGCGAACGACAGCGAGAGCAACACCGTGACCACCGTCAGGCGCTCGTCATGGTAGAACCAGGACACCGCCGGCGCCAGGCCCGCGCCGATCGCGGTGATCAGCGTACCCATCGCCACGTTGATCCAAAACAGGTTCGAGACCTGGGCGTGCGTGATGTCCTGTTTCTGCACCGTGGCGGTCGAGAGGCCGCCCTCGCGGAAGGTCCGCAGGATCGGCATCAGTGCGCCCGCCATCGCCACCAGGCCGAAATCCTTCGGCGACAGCATCCGCGCCAACACGACAGCCGAGCCGATGTTGAGGACGAATTTTACGCCCTGGGCCGCCGCCGTGACGAATCCGCCGGTCACCGCCCGGTGGCCAATGTTTTTCAGGAGGTGGGCGGTGCCGATGTGCTTGTGCGAGTCGTCCGTCTGGGACGGCGGCCCACCGGCGGGGGCGGAGGGTTCGGCGGGGCGCGGCTCGTCGGACATGGGTTCGCGGGTGGGCAGGCGGGACAGGATGAGAAAGTTGGACCGCCGACGGAAAGCGAATTCGTCGGCCCGTCGTCGTCGGCGGGTTCAAGGCGCCTCACCGGGGGCAAAAAAAAACGGCGCCGCCCATGGCGACGCCTGGATTCGGTCAGGCACCGGTCGGAACCGGCGCCCGCCTCAGGGCATCTCGTAGATCTCGACGAGTGCTACGCCCGTCGTGTTGTTGACGCCCGAAACCACCACGCTGTACGCGCCCGGCGCGAGGGTCGCCAGCATGGCGGCGTCCTTGCTCGCGTCGTCCGGCAGCGCGAACGCGCCCACGGAGTTGAAGGCCGCCTTCAGCGTGGAACCGCCGCCCCAGTTGTCATTCGACTGGATCGGGGTGGTGCCGCCGGAGAGATAGAGTTCCGCCTTCGGGTCCGCCAGCACGCCAGTGACGCCGTAGGTGGCCAGGGTCGGACCGACCGCGCGGATCAGGACCTGCTTGGAAAAGTCGCCCGTGATCACGAAGCCCGCGATCAGCACCGCGTCGCCCGTGCCCACCTGGGTGCGGGCCGAGAGGTTCACAATGTGGCCCGCGGGATTCTCGGCGGAGTCGGCGTCGTAGACCTCCGCAATTCCCAGGCCGCTGCCGGAGCCGTTGACCTGGGCGGTGTACAGGTTGGGGGTGAGCGTCGAGTAGATCACCGAGTCCTTGCTCCCATCGAGCAGCGGAAAGGCGCCGAGTTGGGTGAACAGGCTCTTGAGGGTGGCGCCGCTGCCCCAGTCGTCGTTGGTCTGGCTGGGCGTCGTGCTCGAGCCGATGTAGAGATTCAGGATCGGGTCGGCAAAGACCGGCGAGGTCACGTACTGCGAGAGGCTGGGCCCCACGCCGCGGATCAGGATGGCCTTGCTGGCCCCCGTGGTGACGAAGCCCGCGATCAGGACCTGGGCGCCGGTGCCCGGAAACGTGCGGATGGACACGTTGGCCAGCCGACTCGGAACCTGGACCGTAACCACCATGGGATTGCTGGTGACGGTGCCGGCGGAATTTGTGGCCACATTGGTGTAGGTCCCGGCCACGGCCCGGGTCGCGCCGGTGAGATTCAGGATGGGTCCGGTCGCGCCAGCGATGGCCACGCCGTTGAGATACCACTGCTGCGACGGTGGGGGCGTACCGCCGGCGAAGAACGTCAGCTGGACATCAGTGCCGGAGGTGACCGTCTGGCCGCTCGACTGGGCCACCACGTAGGGCGGAACCACGCCGATGTAGATGTTCGCCACATTGCTGACGACGGTGGCATACTGGTTGGAGACCGAGGCGGTGTACGCCCCGGAGTCGCCGGAGACCAGGCTGGGGAAGCTCAGCGAGGTGCTGGTGGCGCCGGGGATGAGCACCCCGTTCTTGTACCACTGCACCGTCGGCGTCGGATAGCCGCTGATGCCAACCGTCAGGGTGGCGGAACCACCGATGTTGCTGCTAACCGTCGAAGGCTGGCTGGTGATCTTGGCTGCGACGTTGATGTCGCTCTGGCTCAGGGTCGCGCTGGACCAGGCGCTGTAGGCCCGGGCCGTGATTGCGTGGATAACGCCGTCCGAAGTCCACGCCACCGAGTAGGGTGCAGTGTAGGCCGTGCCAACCGGCACGCCGTCGACCTGGAATTCCACCATGCGCACTGCGTCGGGATTCGTGCAGGTGGCGGTGAGGGTCGTCGGACCGGCCGCGATGACGATGGGCGTGGTGTTCGTGATCGAGTAGGAAGCGGCAAACGAATACGGCAGCGCGCCGACGTCCTCCGTGCCCTTGATGTAGACACCGTCGCCACTGCTCCAGGTGCGGGGCGAGGCCAGGGTCACGACGTTCGTGTTGTAATTGATCGAGGCGATCTGCACATAGGCGCCGGCACCGATCTTGATGATGTCCGCGTCCGCGATGCCCCAGCCGTCAAACAGGCGCTTCGCATCGGCCACGGTCAGCGCGGTGGAGCCGGAACCGGCCCCGGACGCCGTGGTGATGGCGCTCGCCGTGCCGCGCAGCGGGGAAGTCGCCTTGAGGCGATAGTCGTCGTGTCCGGCGGCGCCGGTGCCATCGACGAATTGCGGATCGATCTGCGAGAGATTGGACGGGCTGGCGCCGGTCGGGAGGATCAGCTGCGTGCCCGTGTTGAAGCTATGCTGGGAAGCGGAGGTGAAGTTGGTGCCACGGTAGGCCGAGGACATGATGCCCTGCGGGTCGAGGCACTTGGGGCAGTAGGCGAACGTGTTGTTGCGGGCGTCAGCCAGATCGCTGCTGGCCGCGGAGAAAGTCGAAGGATAGGTCCACGAGAAGGCGTTGTTGAAGTTCGAGGGCGACCCGTTCTGCAATGCGATGAAGGTGTTGTTGTAAATGTAGGTCCGGCTCACGTTCTGCCACGAGGCGCCGCCGCCGCCGGGTCGAATCATCTGATTGAAGCGGAGAATTTCCCAAGTGAAGCCGTTGGAGCCCACCGCATCCTGCACGAGAAAACCATGGGCGTTGGTGCCGCCGATGGTGTCGGTATTGTCGACGTCGTAGTTTCGCTCGTAGAGGAACTGGACGAGCGCCGGGCCGCCCTCAAAACTCTGGAAGCCGTCGGTGTGACTGGGGTACTGCGGCGAACTCGGGTAGAGCGAGGTGTCGGTATAGCCCCAGTAGTTGTTCCGCACCACGTTGCCCGTGCCGAAGGCGCGGGTCCGGTCCATGCTCCGATTCACCGTGTTGTATTCGATCAGGTTGTAATCCCCCACCATGTTCATGACGTTCGGATTGCTCCCGCCGCCATTGCCACCGCTGATCGCGCCGATGTCGGCAAATGTATTGTGCCGGATAATATTATACGAACTGGCGATGTTGTTGATGACATTCACGCCGCTCAGGTAGGTGTTGTGAATATAGTTGTCCTGGATCAGCCAGCGCGTTGCGCCGCGGAGTGTGATTGCATCATAGTTGTTGGCGGTGGTGAGCTGGGCGATCTCGAGGTTGAGGATCGCAATGTCGGTCATGGCGCCGCCGTTGATGCCGCGCAGGATGGGGCGGGTGGTTCCTGTCCCTACGTACTTGATGCGGTGACCGGAAGTGCCGCTTTGGGTGAGCGTGAAACGCTCGTTGTAGGTGCCGGACCGGATCCACACCACGTCGTCGGGTGCCAGACCCGCTTGGTTGATCTGGGCGAAGCTGGTCCAGGCATTGGCCCACGACGTGCCGTTGGCCGCACCCACGGCGCTGGCGTCGACATACCAGTTCGCGGCGAGAGCGGTGGAGGCGTTGAGCAGGAAGACTAGGGCGACGACACCAAGAGTGCCGGAAAAACGGTTAAGCGATGCTGGGGCGAATCCACCAAAGCAGGTGAAAAGCCGGGTGTTCATGTAGGTGCGCATGGGGGCGGTGGTTCAGGGACGGCCGATCGGGACGCTAGGAAGCTGAGACCTTGAAAGCAATCCCGACTTCAGCGGACAGATGGCGCACAATGCACGATCCGTCCGCGATTTCGGACACGATGGTCGCCCTGGCGTCTTCGAGTGCGGCGGTGCCAACGGCTCGTGTTGCGTCGCGATTCTCCATTTGCACGGCGCAAGACTTGGGGGCGTCTCCCCAAGCTTAGCTCGACAGATTGTATTTCACGATGGCGTAGATCGCGCGGAATCCGTCGCGCCAGCCGATCTTTTTTCCCTCGGCGTAGGTTCGCCCGTAGTAGCTGATTCCAACCTCGTAGATGGCGCACGGCAGCTTGGCGACCTTTGCCGTGATCTCGGGTTCGAATCCAAAGCGATCTTCCTTAATGGTGATCTTGCTCAGGATTTCTCGCCGGAAGACTTTGTAACAGGTCTCCATGTCGGTGAGGTTGATGCCGGAGAACATATTCGAGAGCAACGTGAGGAACTTATTTCCGACCATGTGCCAGAAGTAGACGACGCGATGGGCCTCTCCGCCCATGAATCGCGAGCCGAAGACCACGTCAGCCTTTCCATCCGCAATCGGCTTGAGCAGCCGGGGATATTCCTGCGGGTCGTATTCGAGGTCGGCGTCTTGGATGATCACCACCTCGCCGGTTGCGGCCCCGAAGCCCGTGCGAAGCGCGGCTCCCTTCCCTCGGTTGACCGGGTGAAACAGCACCTGCGCCACCAGGGGTGCGATTTCCGACCGGAGGATATCCTGAGTGCCATCCTTCGAGCAGTCGTCGACCACGATGATCTCCTTGTCGCCGACGGGCGAAGCCCTGACGGCATCGACGATCGACCGGATGGTCTCCCGTTCGTTGTAGCACGGAATGACAATGCTTACTTTCATGGGCGCATCGGCCGGATCTGAGTTCGCCGTCAGGCGGTCTGTGAGACCGCACGGGTTGCAGGACCCTGAGAGTCCAGCCAAGCCGTGATACCCAGGCCAAAAATGACCGCGAAGGCAGGCATCAGGTCGAGTGACAGCCGGCCCCAGCCCCACACGAGGCAGTGCTCGCCCCACAAGACCGCGATCAGGATCAAGGCGAACTTCGCCCGACCAATCTGCCCGTGACGGGCCAACAGGAGGAATCCGAGCAATCCCGCCAGCAAGGGACCGGCCTGCATGAGAATGAACAGTTTGGTCTTCCGCCAGTTTTCCGCGCGCACCCAGTAGTGCCACAGGTTCGCGGACTTGATTTTCACCAATCGACGAAGATCAGAGCGCATCATCTCAATCGCTCCTGCCCGGTAAGCTGCTTCCTTCTGAACCTCCCAAACCGGCCGATCATCGCCCGGCGGCGCCTCGGCCGGGACGCCATGGCGCACGAGGATCGCATCCTGCTTTTCGCGGAAATAATCCTGCAGATGTCCATCCGGGCGCTCCTTGCCGTCTGTTTCGTCCAACTCGTAGTAGAGCACGTCCTGCACCAGCAACTCCCAGAACATGTTTTGAACCGGAATGATCTTTCCCTTGGTGACCACATAGTTCCGGTAGGTCCAGGGAGCGACCACGATAACAGTTGCGATCAGGTAGATTGCAATTGGCGCCAACTTGGCCACCGACCGGATTTCTTTCCGATTGAGCCAGAGCAGAACCAAGACGCTGACAATCGGAACCGGCAGGTAGACGGTCTTGTTGAGAAACATCAGGCCGGTCACTAGGCCGAGGGCCCAAGGCAGCCACTTGGAAGCAAAGGTCTGCTCCCAGCGCGCCATCAGGTAGAGCCACAGGACCACGAACGGCAGCACACTGGTCACCTGCGAGACTTTCGCAGTGTAGTAGATAATGGCGAGATTCAGGCCGTATGCCAAACCCGCGAGCAACGCAGTTCGCGCGCCCCAGAGTCGTCGAACAGTGGCAATGAGCAGGTAGGTGGTGAGGATGTTCAGGAGCAGCAGGCAAACGCTCCACGCCAGGTAGTTTTTCCCGAAGACAATATAGAGGGGTGCCGCCATGACCGGGAACAGCGGCCCTCGCATCACGGTCGGCTGCGACGGGTGAAACCCAAGCGTGTGGCTGTCGACCAGGTTGAAGCAAAGCTCATCCCACTGATCGGGAGTGCCTCCGTGCCGCCAGTCCCAGTCATTCCAGAAAGCCAGCAGCACCGCCACATGGACCACCACCACCAGTGCCAGCACGTAGGTTCGATGGCGCCTGAACGCGCCCGGATCGTCGAGCAGGCGGAGAAAATGAGTGATCGCATTCATGTGAGGCCGAACTGGAGAGAGGGATTGAAACGCGGGATTCCCGTGCGGAAACGTCTCAACGTCATCCGGCTGACAGCTTGCAAGGATCGAGGCGCATAGCGGCTAGATTATCTCTGGCGATGGCCGCTGGATCAACTGCATTCCCTGGACGACTGTGACAATTCGCGCCGGGCTCTGCGCGGCGTAGACGACCAAGTCCCGAAAGAGGGTCGGTGTGCATCCGAAAGGCGTCGGCGAGGTGCTTATGTCGTGGGTCGCTAGAATCAGCCATCCACGTTTAGCAATCGTGTCGTCGATCATTCGATAGAGCTTTTCCGGATCGTGGCGCAGCTTCTCTATAAAACAGGCGGCGAGGTTGTTTGCGTCCGTGTCGACAAAGTTCGGGCGCTGGCCTCCGCCCCGGCTTGAAAGGAAGCGCTTGCCGCAAATTCGTTTCGATCCCGGGCGCGGATATCCAATCGGGTACGAGTGGGAAACCAGCTTGGAACCGGGCACCAACTCCTGAAACCGCTGCGCGTTCCTGTCCAGGGACGCAGCGTAGCATTCGGTTGATGTGTTCCACGCGTGAAAGTGGTCATAGGTGTGACAACCCATTTCGTGACCGCGGCTCACTAGGTCTAGGACGTCGCTCTCAACAAAGTACTGGCCAACTGGACCAGTGCGCCCGGCTAATCCGAGCGAAACGTAGTACGTTCCCCGTGCGCCAAATTCCTCCAGCACCGCAGCGCCAATGCTGGCAGCCGAGGCGGGAAAATCATCAAAGGTAAACGAAATCAGCGGGCCGGGCGCTTGAAGTGGGATGCGTCGCTGGGCCAGCAACGCCGACGCCTTCCGCTGATAATAGCCACGCGCCCGGCTTGCTATCGTTCCGAGCTTCATCGAAAGAGTGCGAGGCCAGGCCGCAGAACCGGGCCGGGCCGGCGGGGTTCAAAGATTGTCGCGGGTCTATGACCGATATCACGCATGGTACTCATCCAGTTCGTCCGGTGGATGGATGTCTGGGTCCGGTTCACCAGACTGTGCGTACGGCATCGCGACCGCGTCCAGCGAGATCGTCAGAAACACATACCACAGGAGATCGGAGCGAAGAAAACTCGACTCCGAATTATTGTAAATGGCGGCCACGAAGAACAAAGCCAGCGGCATCGCGTGCAACGGCTGGTTCACGAACGCCCGCTTGTAGGTCTTCACGAAGGTCCCGATCAGGAACACGACCAGCATGGCGACGCCGATGATGCCGCCGTCCAGGAACACCTCCAGATAGCCATTGTGGACGGTCCGGATGTGGATGAAGTCGCCCAACTCGTCGTAGACGACAAACGCCAGATCAGTATCCCAAAACGCGTTGTAGCCGAAGCCATGGAGGAAGCTCCGCTGATGGCTGAGGGCGACGTCCCAGATCGCCGTCCGGCCCGTCAAGGTCATGTTGCGGCCAAAGGCCTCCGCGATCATCGGCGAAATGCCGAGCACCTTGTCGGCCGCGGCCAGCACCACCACCGAGATGAGGGCGGTGTGAAACTTGCGCCGTCCGTTCGGCAGCGCGCCGAGCCGCCGGATATAGAAAAACAGACCGAGGCCGAGCATGAGGCAGATCTGGGAGGTTGCGCTCTGGGCCATGATGATAAGCGCCAACCCGATTCCGATCACCAGCAGTCGCTGCCGCTTGGCGAGTTTGAGATTCTCGGGCGCGATCTCCTTCGGGCATTCGACATAGTCCCAAACCAGGAAAAGAAGGAATATCAGGGCGACCAGGCCCAGGGTGTTCTTGTGAGTCGTCAGGCCGGTGTAAAAGGACTCCCACGATTTTGAAGTGTATCGGCCGATGTCGGGAAAGTACTTCGATGTGACCAGTGAAATGGGAAAGATGAAATAGCTGCATCGCACAAACAGGACGCGCAGGGACCGCCAGGGATTGGGCGAGGTGAGAACCACCAAGGCGACAAAGACGATCCCCATATCCTTGATGATGCGCCGAAAGCTGACGAAGGCGTCCGGCGACCAAACGGACGAGACCATGAAGTAGAGGTAGAGCAGGAAGAGGGTCTTGTTCTCGCTGATGATCTTCCCGAACGGCACCTGTCGCTGCACTAGCACCCACACCGCAGCGGCGATGATGAATAGGAGCGTGAGCAGGTTGGCCGGGCTGGACTCCGAGTTGCTCTCGCCGCCGGCGGCCAGGCCCATCATCTCGAACCAGTAGTTCACCGGTCGGCTTGCGCCGATCAGCACCAGCATCGCAGGCACCCAGAGCGCGCTGGCTCCCGTGCTCCGGTGGCGAAAATCCGTCCGCAGCAGCCAGATTATCAGCCCGACGCCGATGGCTAATGCTAGAAGTGGGGGCACAGCGAGTCGGACGCTCTCACATCGCTCTCGTCTTGACCGGATTCAGGCCGACCATGGCGAGCAGGCGGCCGAGGTGATCGCAGAGCTTGATCAGGTAGCGCACGAACAGATGGTGACCGAAAAGCTGGAGAAAGGGCAGGGCAATCGTGTAGAGCGGAACCGCCACCACCGCCTTGGCCACGTTCAACCAGCGGTCCTTCGGATGACGGAAGGAGTTGCTGCCGCGCAGCAGGGCGCGCCGGACCAAGATCCGCCGTTTCCACCGGGAGGCCGCGACTTCCTCGTAGACCGGCGCCTCGTTGCACCAGATGAAGCGGTGGCCTTTGGCCATCATCCGCCGGAAGAAATCCACGTCACTGCCGCCGGTGCCGAACTCGGGACTGAAGACCGGATCGAGGCCAACGATGATCGAGCGGCGGAACAGGACGTTGCCGGTCCGGCATTCCTGCCACGGCATCACGAAGCCGGTCTCGTGCTCGGGCCGCTCAAAGAGGTTGCTCTTCTTCACCCAGCCGGGCGTGCCCTCGGGATAAAACGGCCGCACCGGCGCCAGCACTCCGGCGCACTCGTGTGCGGAAATCGCGCGGAACAGGTTCAGCAGCCAATCGACGGTGGGAAACTCGTCGTCGTCGATGAAGGCGATGAGCTCGCTGGCCGACTGGGCGAGGGTCTTGTTGCGCACGTAGGCGATGCTGCGCCGCGGCTCGACGCAGTAGGTCAGGGGCACCGGGAAGGTTCCGCTAAGGCGGGTCACCAACTCGCGGGCTGATTCCTGGGCGTCGTTGTCGGCGACGACGATGGAGTAGCTGAACGCTCCGTCGGTCTTCTGCCGCGTAAGCCCGTCCAGCAGGCGGCCGAGCATGGCCGGGCGCTGGTACGTGGCGATGCAGATGCTGATGTGCGGGACGCCCATGGCAGAAGTCGATCGGAAGGGAGGTTCGCGTTGGCCAGCCGCGCGTTAGTCAGCCGGGGCGGCCTCGACCAAGGTGCGCTGGATGAACTCGAGCGTCATCAGCTTGTGGATCTCGAGGGTGTAGTTGCCGGTGCCGCGGGTGTGGCTGTTCACCATGTGCTCCACCTTCCGCCGATCGACATACGACCGGCCCAGACTGGCGGGATCCAGGAGCACCGACTTGATCTGCTCGGCCAGCACGGTCCGGTACCAGATGCGGAAGTGATAGTACTTCTGCTGCCCGAGGAACAGGCGTTCGAGGTGGAGCGGCGAGACCACCCGGTCGACCTTGGCCAGCCAGTTGGGCATGCCGTAGTCGAAGTAGTATTCCGCCTTGGGCCGGAGTTCCTTCGACAGCTCGTACAGTTTTGTCGGCACCAGCTTGGGTCGGTTGAGCAGCCCGCGGTCCGTGGGCGCCGAGCCCAGCGCGGGCTGCACGTCGGTGGTGTAGCGGTAGGCGAGCTGCTTGTTCAGCAGCAGCCCGGCCGGCGCGCGGTAAGCGAGCGGCACCAGCTCGTTGTCCAGGTAGGGCGCGCGGATTGTGAGCTGGCTCTGCTCCTCCGAGAGCCGGGAGTAGTGGTGCCACGGCACCTGCTTGTAGGCGATGAAGGAAAGCCGGTTGAGCCCCTCCTTTTCGGCGCGGTAGGTGGCGGCCGCCTCGCCCAGGCGCGCTCCGAAGGCGGCGGTGAAGGGCGACTCTTTAAGGGCCGAGGCCTTGAATGCCACATTGCCGCGCAGGATCTCGCTGCCGTAGTTGCCCGTCATCCGGATCGGCGCGTAGTCCCGCGCCAGCCGGTTCACGTAGAGGCCCACCGACCCGCTGACGTCCATGGTGCCGTCCGTCATGTACACGCAGCGCCGCGCCAGGTCGAGGTATTGGGGGATGAAGTGCTGGTCGACCGGGATCACTCCGTGGGTCTGCTGGCAGAGGTGCGCGACGAGGCGCCCGATCCGGACATCCTCGGAATCGCGATAGGTGCCGCCAAATGTGTAGCAGGGCAGCGAGCCCGGGGTCGCGTGCGCAATGATCATCCGGCTGTCCAGCCCGCCGGTGACCGAGAGGGCGACTTTCTGCCGCCCGGCAAAGTACCGCGGCAGGATTCGGGCGAAGCACGCCTTCAGTTCGTCGAGGTAGGCGTCGGCCGCCAAGGGGGCCTGGTTCTCCCACGCGCCGCGGTCGAAATAGCTCGTCTGGCGCACGAGGCGGAGACCGCCGGCGTCAGCCTCGAAGATCCAGGCCGCGCCCGCGGGCAGGATCGAAATATCGGGGAAAAGGGTGCGGTCCTGCAGGGTGCACCCGCAGACCAGCAGCTCACCCAGCGCGCGCTCGTCCAGGCGCCGGAGCGCCGGGAGGACCCGCAGGATCGCCTTGGCCTCGGACGCGAAATAGAAACCGTCGGCGCCCTGATGCACGTACATCCGGCCCAGGCCGAAGCGGTCGGTGAACAGCGTGACCCGGCCCTGGCGCCGGTCGATGATCGCTCCGCTGAAAGTGCCGTTGAGCGTGGGCAGGAAGTTCGCTCCCTGCTCCTCGCACAGGTGGACCAGGCAGCTCGCGTCGCCGTCTTGGAAAACGTGCCCCGCCTGACGCAGGCGGGCGTTTTCCGCGGCGTCGGCATAGTGCTCGCCGGCGAAGAGAATGCCGACGTCACGGGTCTCGTTCCAGATCGTCTGGCCGTCGGCGTAGGACCCCGCATGGGCGACCCAGCCGGCATGAAATCCAAGCTCGGCCGCCGAGGCCGTGCCGGAGTGGTAGAACGGCTCATGCAGCATCGAGCCGACCATCTGGGCCGCTCGTCCCGCGTTCGCCGTGTCCGCCTTGCGACCCAAGATGCCTGCGATTCCTGGCATGACTAGATTTCGGACTGGTGAGTTGGGCTAGGCCTTGCGCCTAGGCGCCGAAAGTGGAGCGGGTGGAGGGATTTGCACGCCTCATATGCCAACTGGAAGTTGGCCACTTTAGAATTAAGTTACACCCGCGAAAGTGGAGATTGAGGAGGTCTAGGGAAAAATCGTGGCGCCGCATGTAAAGGCAATACCAACCTCCTGCCGGCGAAGAATTACTGATCGCGGCCGCGATGGAGGCGGCTGCGCAGCGCTTTGCCGGCGGCGACCAGCTTGGCCGGCAGCAGGTCCGTCAACCCGGTCTGCAGCCCCAGCGCGACTGCGATGCGACCTTTCAGGGTCAGGGGGACGAAATACCGGGGCACGTCCACCTGCTCGAAGCCGTTGCGTCGCTTGAACTCGGTGAGGGTGTCGGGGAGGCCCTTGTGGTAAACGTATTTCCGGTAGAACAGGTGCGAGACTTTCCGCTCGTTGCAGATCTCGACGGCCTTCGCCATGAGCGCGTTCATGGGCTTCCGCTCGTAGTGCGACATCTTCGAGAGGATCTGCATGATGTTCGCCGTATCGCCGACGTAGACCATCTTGAGGAACCCGACCAGTTCCTCGCCGACATAGGCCCCGAGGAACTCGCTCTCGTTCACGAAGGTGGCGTTCTCGCGCTTCACGGTCTCGAAGTCCTTGCCGTAGTGCCAGAACTTCCGGCCCTGTCGGATGGGCGTTTCATTGTAGATCTGGCGGATGCCCTCGCAAAAGGCGTCGTCGAACTTCACCGGGCGCACCTCCAGTCCACGCTTGGCCGCCAGCCGCACGCAGCGCCGGGTGTCCTGGTTGAGGCGTTTCTCCCACCACTCCGAATAGCCGAGAATGGGCAGCGCGGCGACGTTGTCCCAGCGCATCGGATAGGAGTGCCGCGGTTTTGTGTCGGGCACCCGCTGGACGAACGTGAAAATGTCCGCCCGTGCTTTCCCGGCTTTGAGATCCGCAATGATCCGGTCCGGCGCCGCAGCGGGGTCGCCCTGGATGTAGCCTTCGCTCTTGATCCCGGCCATCCGGAGCCAGCCGCCCGTCACGACAATCTCGAAGCCCCCGGCGGTCGGAAGGCCCTTGGCGGCAGGCGGGGTTTCGGCCGAGCTCATGGCGGATCAGCGGATGAAAATCAAATGGATGGGCCCCGGCAGCTCGAAACTGCCCGATCAACGAGAGCCGTGCCCGGCGCCTACCAGCAGATGCCCTCGTAGCGCTTGTCGCCGATGGGCGGGGTGGGGAAGATCCGGACGAGGTCGATGACCAGCTTGCCTTCCGGCAGCGGCGTCAGCACCTCGCGGAACTCCGCCTCCTTGTTCACCACCACGATCACGTCGCTCTCGGCCACCAGGTCGCGGGCGTTCGGGTTCATCAGGCGCGACAGGTGCGGGATCTCCTTCTCGATGTACTCCTTGTTCGCACCCATCAGGCGCGCGATGGAGACGTTCTTGTCGTAGATCCGGATCGCGAAGCCCTTGCCGATCATCGCCTCGATCACTTCCACGATCGGGCTCTCGCGCAGGTCGTCCGTGCCGCCCTTGAAGCTCAGGCCCAGGAAACCGAGTTTCTTGCCCTTCTGCTCCATCAGCAGGCGAATCACCTTCGCCACCTGCTGCTTGTTGCTGTCGAGGATGGTCCCGAGCATCGGCAGCTCGACGTCCAGCGTCCGCGCCTCGTGGGTCATCGCCCGCAGGTCCTTCGGCAGGCACGAGCCGCCGAACGCAAAGCCGGGCTTCAGGTAATACGGCGACAGGTTCAGCTTCGTGTCCTTGCAGAAGATGTCCATCACCTGGTGGCTATCCACCTTCATCGCCTTGCAGATGTTGCCGATCTCGTTCGCGAACGTGACCTTCAGGGCGTGGAACGTGTTGTCGACGTACTTCACGGTCTCGGCGACGCGGATGGACGTCCGGATCAACGGCGCCGGCAGGTCGGCGTAGATCGACGCGAGCAGTTCGCCCGACTTCGGGGTGAGCTCGCCGATCACGGTCTTCGGCGGATGGTGAAAGTCGTAGACCGAGGTGCTCTCGCGCAGGAACTCCGGGTTCATGCACACGCCGAAATCCACGCCGGCCTTCTTGCCGGACTCCTGCTCGAGGATCGGGATGAGGATGTCCTCGACCGAGCCCGGGATGATCGTGCTGCGGATCACCACCGTGAAGAAATCCTTCCGGTCGCGCAGCGCCTGGCCGATCTGCTCGCATACGCGGCGCACGTAGCGCAGGTCGATGCTGCCGTTCGAGCGGCTGGGCGTGCCCACGCAGACGAACGCGAGGTCGGTCGAGGCAATGGCCGCCTTCCAGTCCTCGGTCGCCCGGTAGTTGCCCTCCTTGACCGTGCGCGCGATCAGTTCGTCGACGTCCTGTTCGACGATCGGGCTGCGGCCCGAGTTGATCAGATCGACCTTCGTCTTGTTCGGCTCGACGCCGGTGACCTTGTGGCCCAACGAGGCCAGGCAGGCCCCGGAAACACACCCGACGTAACCCATGCCGAAGATGCTGATCCGCGTCGTCTTAGTGCTCATAAGTTCGTAAGCTGGAGGTCTGAGGAAGGCTTAACCTGCCGCAAGCCTCAAGTGCGGCGCTTACGTAGATTTCGACCGGGCGGAGGGAGTGCCGAGTGTTTGGCCCACGGAATACACGGAACACGCGGAAGGAATCCGATCGAGTGCTCGTTGACCTTCGCCCTGTGACCTTCGCCCTTCGACTTTCGCCCTCCGCCCTCCGCCCTTCGACCTGTGACCTTCGACTTTCGACCCCCGCCCTCAAGGGCGGGGAACGATCGCGTCCACGCACTGGCGGAAGCCCTGGAACATGCCCTCGATCGAGGCTTCCTTGGCGAAATCCTCGCGGGCGGCGGTGGCGAAGCGGGCGCGCAGCGCGTCGTCGTCGAGCAACTCGAGGATGCGCGCGCGCAGGGCGCCGACGTCGTTGGCCGGGACGATGTAGCCGTTGCGTCCCGAGTGGAGATTGCAGATCTCCGGGGGCTGCTTCCCTTCCATCGTCACGACGGGCAGTCCGTAGTGGAGTGCCTGGTTCAGGCCGAGGCCCACGTGGCCCGGGATTGCGCAGACGTCGGCCATCGTGAAGATCCGCGCGATCTGGCGGTTTTCGGGATCGTGCACCTCGCCCAGGTAGCGGGTGGTCTTCGGGTTCATGCGCGCCTGCCACTCGGGCCGCAGGCCCGAGCCGACGATCACCAGCCCCGCCTCTCGGTCGCCGATGTCGCGGAAGATCTCGATCAGATGATCGACCCGCTTTCTCCCGGCATCGACATCCATGCGGCCCACGAAGAGAACCACCCGCTTGAACGGGATGCCCAGGCTCTGCTTGATCGCCTCCTTGCTCTCGGCGATCGCGGGAAATTCCGTGTGGTTGATCGTGTTGTTCGCGACGAAGGCCTTGGCGCGCTGGGCGGGGGTCAGGTACCGCAGCAGGTCACCCGAATAGATGATCAACCCGTCGCTCAGCCAGTGCAGGTAGCTGTAGAGCGCGTTCTTCACGGCATTGTCCGCGTCGTCGAGGTTCCGGGTCTTGGTCCATTCGGCCACGGGAATTCCCGCCAGCTTGAGCCAATGGATCAGCGGCCACTGCACCTTGTCCTTCAGGTGGAGGAAGAGAATGACGGCGTCGGGCTTCAGCTCCTTGAGCCGCTTCCGGTACGCCAGGAAGTTGAACGGGATTTCCTCGAGCTGAAAACGCGGCGCCAGCCGGTTCTGCGGCTGCACCTTGTTGGTGAGCACCCGCCACTCCCAGCCGTGGTCGGCGAATCGCTGGTGGAAATAATTATACACGGAGACGCGGTAATGCATCACCGTGTTCGAGATCAGGACCACCCGTTTCGTCGGCTCAGCCATGGGCGTCAGGGGGCAGGGGCCGTGCTCGGTCCGGGTTCAACGGACGAGGGGGTGGTGGCGCCGCATGAAAGCCGCCGCGCGGGTCGCGAAGTCCGCGACTTTCAACGGATGCCTTTCGACCTGTGACCGCATCGTTCCGGCCTAGGCGGTTCGCTTCGCGCCGGCCGCCTCCAGGCGGCTCGCGAGGTGGGCGAGCGCCTTGAACATCGTGGCCTGGCCCCAGTGGATCATCGGCGCCTTGGCGGTGATCAGGGGGTATTTGCGGTAATAGAAATGACCGTCCGCATCCTGCATGTTGGCGATGGTCCAGTCGGCGACCTTGGCCGCGGTCTCCAGGCTCGACGGCACCAGGTCGCTGAACAGCACGAGGGTGTCGATCACCTGCGCCGCGCCCTGGATGTCGATGGGCTGGCGGCGATTGTGGTAATAGCGCGGGCAGCCGTCCGGATCGATGAAGTGCGCGAGGAAATAGTCGTAGCCCTTGGTCAGATGGGGGCGGAACGTCTCGTCGCCGGCGTACTCGATGTAGCGCTTGAGACTATCGAGGTTGTAGCCGGTGTGGAAATTGTCGACCCAGTGGTGCTTCGGGGCCTCGCCGTAGTACCAGGCGCCGTCCGGCAGCTGGCCGGCGCAGGAGTAGTCCATCGCGGCCCGGGCGAGCTTCAGGTATTCCTGGTTGCCGGTGTGCTTGGCGGTGCGCGCGAGCACGGCGGCGCCGAGCATGTTCGAGTTGTGGATCGAGCTCTGGGTGTACGTGACGTAGCTGATGCAGGTGCCGCGCGGCGTGACCTCGCGCGGCAGGTCCATGATCCAGCCGCACAGGCTGTCGGCGATCTTCAGCCAGCGCTCGTTCTTCGTCAGGTCGTAGCCGAGCAGGTACGCCTGGCCGATCAGGCTCGTCCAGACGATCGTCGGCTCGTCCTTCGGGATCCGGCCGCTGCGGGCCGCGTAGTCAAAGGTGTTTCCCCAGGCGTGCTTCGTGTAGAGCTTCGACTTGTGGGTATCGAGCCAGTCGAGGCACATCTCGGCCTTCGCCCGGTGGTCCGCCTCGCCGGTGGCCGCATAGCGGAGCAGGTGCCCCCACGCGATGTAGCCGCGGCCCTTCGAGGACTCCTGCGGCTTCACGCCCATCAGCGGCCGCAGGTTGATCGGGCACTGCCGACCCACCTGCTGCAGCAGCTGCTCACCCAGCAGCGTGCCGAACGTGAGCGGCCGCAGGTACGACTCCAGGCAGTCGAACGGCTCGTAGCCGAGGTAGTCGTGCTCCTCGATCCAGCCCTGGAGCTTGCGCAGGCTGTTCAGGTAGGGCGCGGCAGTGGTGGGTGAAGCCATGGTGCAAAAGGGCAATCAGCGGCGGTGATTCGCGTACAGGGATAAATCTACGGAGGCCCGGCGGGGGCGCGGGCGGACGGTCAGGCCTTCTGGAGGTACTCGTAGGCCTTCACCAGGTTCTGGCCCACCACCGACCACTGCAGGTTCTCCTCCACGCGCTTGCGCCCATAGGTTCCCATCTTCTGGCGCAGTTCCGGCGAGTCCATCAGCTGCGCAATCGCGCGCGCAAACGCGGGCTCGTCATTGGGGGTCACGTAGAGCGCCGCGTCCTGGGCCGAGAACCGCGTCTCCTTCAGGTCAAAGGTCACGATCGGCTTGGCCAGCGCCATGTACTCCATGATCTTGATCCAGGTGGAGACGTCGTTCAGCGGGCTCGAGGGATCCGGATCCACGCAGATGTCCGCGGCCGCGAGATTTGTCCGGAGGTCCTCCTCCGACACGAAGCCCGGCAGTTCCACGTGCTCGGAGAGGCCGAGGCTGACGGACTGGGCCCGCAGGTCTTCCAGCGAGTCGCCCGAGCCCATGATCACGCAGTAGAAATCGGTGCGGCCGAGGTCCTTCTTCAGGATGTGCAGCGCGCGGATCAGGTAGTCGACGCCGTCCTGGGGATTGAGGCTGCCGATGTAGACGAGGATCGACTTGCCCATCGCCCGCAGGCGCGGGGTGGGCGGGAGCGGCACCATGCGGTGTTCGCTCGGGCCGTTGCGCACCACGAAGATCGTCTCCGGGTCGCGCTTGCCGCGCGCGATCTGCGCGTCGCGATAGGAGTTGTTGGTCGCGATCGTGATGCTGGCCAGCCGCAGCGAGCACCACTCGGTGAAACGCAGGATTCGGGTCTGGAAGCACTCCCCGGTGCGGAAACGCGACTGGTAAAGCTCCGGGCACAGGTCGTGGTGGTCGAACACGAACTTCTTTCCGATCAGCCGGAACGGCAGCGCCACGAGGAACAGCGTGTCCGGGGGATTGTGCGCGTGGATCGCGTCGAATCCGTGCCGCAGGAAAATGTAGGTCGTGAAGACGAAGCACGCGCTCGTGAAGTAGGCATATTCGACGCCGTATCCGATCAGCACCTGCAGCTTGGCCACGAAGCGGCGGAAAAAGCCCAGGTCCTCCGAGTCCGTCTTCTGGAAAAGTTCAAAGCGCGGGAACCGGTAGACGTGGACCCCGCCCACGATTTCCTTCGTCGCCTGTCCGGTCTTCTTGAACGACACCACCGAAACCCGGTAGCCGGCCGACGCCAGCAGCGACGCCTCGTTTCGCACCCGCGTGTCCGACGGGTACGAGTTCTCCAGCAGCATCACGATCCGATAGGGACGGGAACTCATGCGACGGGGATTCGGGCGGCGCGCGACCGGGTTTCACCCGCAGGCGTGCCGGTGATGCGGCGGTGGGTGCGGGTGGCGTGGCGGGACATGATCCGGGAGACAGGGTCGGGTAAGAGGCGGATTTTGCGATGTTTCGTAGAGACGCAAACCGGCGCTTGCAATGACTTTACCACGAAAGGAAATCGCCCCGGTCGAGCGGCTTCACGTGACCTCCTGATGACGAGTCCGTCCCAAACCGGTCCCGCTTATCCAATCGACCGACGACAAGGATCCCGTGGAATCGCAAAAGCATGCCAATCTACTGCATGAACCCTGCCGGTTTGCGAAGCATTATTCCCGGACTTTCGCGCCGCTGCGCGGCGCGAGTGTGAAGGTCGAATGTGGCAGGTCGAAGGAACGCTGGCGGCGGCAAGGCCGCGGTCGCGACCTGCTACCTGCCCACCTGCGACCTGTCACCTGGCTCGTTCGCGCTTCGCGCGAACGAGCCTACAGGCTGCCGATATACTCCTGGTGGAGCGGGGCCGGCACGTAGTTGTTGGTCTTGTTGAGGACCGCACCCACGTGGGCCTTGGACTGCGCGAGCAGGCCGGCGGCCCGGCGCACGAGTTCCTGGTCGGTCTTCTCCGACTCGATCACCATCAGCACCATGTCCATGAATCCGGCCAGGCGCGGCGTGATGCTGATCTGGCTCACCGGCGGCATGTCGAAGATGATGTAGTCAAAGTTGCTCGCCTTGAGCTTGGGCACGATCTTTGTGAAACGCTGCGGCAGGATGCGCGAGAGACGGTCGCCGCTCGGTTCCTCGGCCACGACGAAGAGCTTGTCCTGTACCTGCGCGCTGTCGCGCACCTGCAGGATGTCCTCGAGACCCACGATCTCCTTGCCGCGGTAGAACTGCTGGGCCGCGCCCTGGCCGATGGTCATGTCGACCAGCAGCACGTTGCCCTCGCCGGTTTCCGACAGCGACGAGGCCAGGCCCGCCGCCGTGGTGGTCACGCCCGAGCCGCGGCCGAGGCCGGTGACCGCCACCAGCTTGGGCTTGTGGGTGAGATTCCGGCTCTCGAAGTAGCTGATGAGCCGGTCGCGCAGCGTTTCGTGGAACGTGTGCAGGATCTGCGCATTTTCCGGCAAGGCCAGCAGGGCGCTGTTCCCGCTGGGGATCGCCGGGACCAGGTGCGTCTCCATCGGCGGCGTCGAGAAACCGACCGTCTCCTTGTAGCTGCGCTTGGCGCGGCGGAGGGCCCGCTTGGACCCGAGGGCGGGAATGGAGAGGAAAAGCGGCAGGCCAAGGATGCGCTCGACGTCGATCGGACGGCGAACGGTGCGGTCGAGCAGGAATTCGATCAGGAAAGCCCAGACGAGGCCCACCGCCATGCCGCCGGCGAAGATGCCGCCGGCAACCTTGAGGTATTTCATCTGGTCGATGGCCGGCGGCGAGGGCGTCTGGATTTGGGAGATGTTGGAGACCTTGCCCGTGCCAAGCGCCTCGTTGATGCGCGCCTGCTCCAGACTCGCGGCGTAGTAGCGGTAGTTCGCCTCCTCGAGTTCCTTCTTGCGGCGCAGCTCGAGAATGCTCGCTTCCACCTGGTCGACGTTGGCCGCGTCCGCCTTCACCTGGTCGAGCTGGGCGTTCAGGACCTTGATCTTCGACTGGAGCGCCGTGAGCCGGGCCGCCTCGGCGTTGAGGTCGATCGAATTGGCCGCCGGGGCGCCACCCGCCGGGCCCGTGGCGACCACGGTGACGGTCAGCCGGGGAAATTCCTCCTCGAGTTTCTTCTTCGCCGCCGCGGTGTCCGCGATCTGCGCGCGAATATCCTTCACGCGCGAATTCTCCTCGGTGAACTGGGTGAGCAGCTCCTGCTCGCGTTTCTGCTGCAGGTCGAGGCGGGACAGCACGCTGCGATATTCCGCCTGCTTAGCGGGCGGAACCGGCTGGTCGGCCGCGCCGGCCGTGGCCGCGGCGGCGGCCGCCGGGGCCTGCTTGGTCAGCTGTTCAAAGACGGCGGCGCGCTCGGCGAGTTCGGCCTGGGACTCGAAGATCTCCTGCCGCAGGCGGGCCATTTGGTCCGAATTGGCCTTCTTGGAGTCCTCGAGCGAGATCACGCCCGCCTTGTTGCGGGCCTTCCGGAGTTCCTCCTCCGTCTGGGCGAGCCGCGTGCGCAGCTGGTCCGTTTCCTGGGTGAGAAAGTCGCCGATGATCCCAACCGCGCGGTGGATATCGACGTGCATCTTGAGATACTGGTCGATCACGGCCCGCAGCACGGGCTGCACCATCGCCGGATCCGGATGCCGGAAAACAATGTGGATGACGCTGCTCATCCTCGGCACCTCGACGAGGAGGTTCTTCTGGATCTTCACCGCCGCGACATCGAGATCCTTGCCGCCGCCCCACTTGGCCAGGATCTTGTCGGGCCCGACGGTCTCGGCCACCTGCTTCGCCAGGTCGAGACTGGTCAGGATCTCCTGCTCGGATTCCATGATCGTCTCGCCGCGCTGGTCGGGCGACGTGTACTTCGACATGTCCGCGCCCGGTGCCGCCGGCGTCTTGGTGTCGGTCACGACATAGCGGACAAACAGCTTGGCGTCCGACTGGAACGGCTGCGGAAAGAAGAAAACGAACCCGACCGCGGCGACCAGACCGGTCATCGTGCAGAGGAAGATCTTCCACTTGTGCCGGAAAATGACGTAGTAGATGTCGCCGATCGTCATCGCCGCATTCTGGGCCGGCACCATCGGGGTCGGCATGTGGCCCGGGCGGGCCGGACGGCCTTCCTCCATCGGGCGCGCGGAATGACTGCTCGTGGGACGATCCATGGGTGGGCTAGGGTCTAGGCGGCGTGCTTGTAGAGCAAGCTGCCAATTAACCGCGAGACCGAAACCGGCAAGTGCCGGAATACGTAATTGTACCAGCCGGCGGCCTCGTCCCGGACCTCCACGAACCGGTTGGTCCGCAGGTCGAAGCGCGCGTATTCGACGCGGTGCTCGCTGGCGCCCCAGCCGAGTTTGTATTTCCGCAGGCCTTCATTGCTGAGCGAGGTGCGGCCGAGGTCCAGCGAGGTCACGCCCAGCTTGGCGTGGTGCTTGATCGCCTCCCACATCACCAGGTTGTTGGCCCGCAGGTGCTGCAGGCTCTCGTCGGAGGCGCCATACTTGTAGATCGCCGCGGTGCCGAAGCGGAAATACACCGCGCCCGCCACCGGGGTCTCGCCCTGCCACGCCAGCACGACGCAGCCGTGGTCCTTCGCGAGGACGTGCTCGTGAATCTGGCCGAAGAAACCGTAGGGCTGCGCCGGGAGCCCGTGCTTCTTCCGCGTCAATCCCATCAAATAATAAAATGTCTGGATGCCTTTTGCGCTGGTCGTGACCTCCAGGCGCAGACCGCTCTGCTCTGCCTTGCGGATGCCGCGGCGGGTGGCCGACTCCAGCCGGCCGAAGAGGGTCTTCTCGTCTCCAGTCAGGTCGATCCGGTGACCCCAAAACGCCGTCGACACCGGCAGGCCGCCGAGCAGCGCGTTTCCACCGCGGCACTCGAGGATTTTCCAGCCGCGCTGCCGGCCATGGGCCAGCGCCTCGTCGAACAAGGCCTTCGCCGACTGCTCATCACCCGCCAGCGGGCCGGCCTCGTCGGTGAAGGGCAGTCCGATGCCGCGACGCCCCTTGAGCCAGCTGTTCGTCTCCATCATCGGCAGAACCGACTCACGTCCGCCCGCGTCGGTTCCCACAAAGTACACAGGCGTGAAGCCGTACGTGTCACGCAGCACCCGCAGCCAGGCCGCCGTGTGGAAAAACGTCGCCCCCGGCAACGCCGCCATCCGCGCATCCCAGCCAGGATCGGTCAGCGGATCAATTTTTGACATGGGAGGCGTCTTGAGAAGACGGAAGAAGGGAGAAGGGAGAATGAAATTCGGAACTCGGAACTCGGAATTCGAAATTCGAAGGTCGAACCACGAATCACGAGCTGCGAAACCCGCTAGGGAGTGTCTTCGAACCCAGTATTCCGGATTGTCATTCTGAGCGCAGCGAAGAATCCCGTGAAATATTGCTGCGGACTTCGACGGCATCCAGCTGGATTCTTCACTTCGTTCAGAATGACAGACGGGGATTGAAGACTCTCCCTAACGGGCAGATCGTAAATCGTAAATCGCCCGCCGAAGTTCGATTTCCCTTCGACGTGTGACCTGTAACCTTCGACGCGCGCCGCGCAGCGGCGCGCTAGAGCACCGCCTTCAGCTCCTTCACCACGAGTTCGACCTGGGCCGGGGTCAGCTCGGGGAACATGGGCAGCGAGAGCAGCTCGGGCGCGGTGCGCTCGGCGACCGGGAACGAGCCCGGTCCGTAACCGAGGCTCGCGTACGCCTTCTGGAGGTGCACCGGCTTCGGGTAGTGAATCGCGCAGCCGATCCCGCGCTGGCCCATGGCCGCGAGCACGCGGTCGCGCTCGGCCACGCGGATCACGTACAGGTGGAACACCGGCACGCCGTAGTCGGCGACCGTCGGCGTGATCACGCCCTTCACGCCGGCCAGCAGCTGCGTGTACTGCGCGGCATGGCGGCGCCGGGCCTCGTTGCCGGCGTCGAGCCGGCGCAGCTTGATCTGCAGGGCCGCGCCCTGCAGGCCGTCCATGCGCGCGTTCCAGCCGATCACCGAGTGGTGGTACTTCGTCTCCTGGCCGTGGTCGCGGAAGGTGCGCATCTTTTCGGCCAGCGCGTCGTCGTTCGTGACCGTGCCGCCGCCCTCGCCCAGGGCGCCGAGGTTCTTGCCGGGATAGAAGCTGAAGGCGCCCGCGTCGCCAATGGTGCCGGCCTTGCGGCCCTTGTAGGTTGCGCCGTGCGCCTGGCACGCGTCCTCGACCACCATGAGCTTGTGCTTCTTGGCGATCGCCATGATCGGGTCCATGTCGGCGACCTGGCCGTAGAGATGGACCGGGATGATCGCCTTCGTGCGCGGCGTGATGGCGCGCTCGATGAGCGCTGGATCCATCGTGTAGGTGCGCTCATTGATGTCGACGAACACCGGCTTGGCGCCGCAGTAGCTGATCGCCTCGGCGGTCGCGATGAAGGTGTTGGGCACCGTGATGACCTCGTCCCCCGGGCCGATGCCGCGGGCGAGGAGCGCGAGCCAGAGGGCGTCGGTGCCGTTGCCCGAGCCGATCGCGTGCTTGGCGCCGCAGTAGGCGGCGAAATCCGCCTCGAACTTCGCGACGTAGGGACCGCCCGCGAAGGCGCTGCGGTCAATCACCTCGTTGAACGCGGCAAAGAGCTCGGCCCGGATCGGGTCGTGCTGGGCTTTGAGATCGAGGAACGGAACCTGAGGCTTCTGGTGGTCCATTTTGAAAAGGAGATGGAAGATAGAAGAGGGGAGGTGGGAGCTCGGATTTCGGAATTCGAAATTCGGGGGCGGCGTCTAGCCGGCCACCCGCTTGGGGGTTACCACCCGCGCGGGGTTGCCGACGACGGTGGCGCCGGCCGGGACGTCCTTGGTGACGACCGAGCCCGCGCCCACGATCGCGCGCTCGCCGATCGTGATGCCGCACAGGATGGTCGCGTTGGAGCCGATCGCCGCGCCCTTCTTCACGAGGGTCGGGATGCACTTCCAGTCGGCGTCGGTCTGCATGCTGCCATCGAGATTCGTGGCCCGCGGATGCAGGTCGTTCGTGAACATCACCCCGTGGCCGACGAAGACCTCGTCCTCAATCGTCACGCCCTCGCAGACGAACGAGTGGCTCGAGATCTTGCAGCGGCGGCCGATCTTGGCGCCCTTCTGCACCTCGACAAACGTGCCGATCTTCGAGCCGTCGCCGATCTCGCAGCCGTAGAGATTGGTGAAGCCGAAGATCCTGACGTCCTGGCCGAGTTTGACGCTGGGGGCGATCTGCTGGTTGGGCTGGGGGGGCTGGTTCATGGGCGGGACAATGAAATCAGCTGGATTTCTTGCCCGCCGGAGCGCCCGACGCAATCATGGGAAACGGCACCCGCGACTGGCCGTTGTAGACCTGCGGCCCGAGATCCACCGGTGCGCCCTGGAGCCGGAGCGACTCGGTCGAGCCCTCCAGCACGCGGACCACCTCGGCGCCGGCCTCGCCCGACGTGATCGGGACCTTGCCGTGGACGATGCAGTCGATGAAGTGCTGGCACTCGGTCTTCAGCGGCTCGTCCAGCTTGATGTACGGCGAGTAGATGTCGCCATAGTGGTAGGCGTACTGGAACTCGCCGAAGGTGTCGTAGTGCGGCGGCCGCTCCACGCGGGCGTCGTAGATCTTGATCTTCTCCTGCTGCGCAATGTCGTCGTACACGATCATCCGCTTGCTGCCGACGATGGTCATCTCGCGGATCTTGCGCGGGTCGTGCCAGCTGCTCGTGATCATCGCGGTGCGCTCGCGGGAGAACTGGAGGGTCATCGACGTGACGTCCTCGATGCCCTTCGTGACGTGCGCGCCGCCGCGGCAGTTCACGCTCAGGGGCGACTCGCCCATGATGTAGAGGATGATTGAAATGTCATGCGGCGCGAGGTCCCACGCCACATTGATGTCCTTTTGGAAGAGGCCGAGGTTCAGGCGGCGCGCCGAGATGTAGCGCAGGTCGCCGATGTCGTTGTTGTCGACGATCTCCTTGATCTTCCGGACCGGCGCCGAGTACAGGAACGTGTGGCCGACCATCAGGATCAGGCCCTTCTCGCGCGCGATGGAGATCAGCTCCTCGCACTGCGCAACCGAGGCGGCCATGGGCTTCTCGATCATGGTGTGCTTGCCCGCCAGCAGCGCCGCCTTCGCCATCGGGTGGTGCAGGCGCACCGACGTCGCGATCGAGACCGCGTGGATCTCGGGGTCGGCGAGGAGATTCTCGAACTTCGTCTCGCCGGTCGCCTCGGGGTAGAGGGACTTCAGGTGGCGGAGCCGGTCCTCGCTGATGTCGCAGATCGTCTTGAGTCGGCAGTCCGGCAGGGACCGGAAGTTTCGCATCAGGTTGGGGCCCCAATAGCCGCCGCCGACCACACCAATGTTAACGGGCTTCTTCATGAGTGAACGATTGCTGGAAGCTCATTTAGGTGGGCGCGGTCCGCGCCACCCGCGAGAGGTAAATCTGCTTACCTGCTCTCGAGCGCCGAGTCGATGCCCGGCAGGCCCGAGGCCGTCTGGACCAACGACGTTCCGGCGCGGCGTCGCGCCCGCGAGTCGAGCACCTGCTGGACCAGCGCCCACGGCGTGCGCAGGATGATGCGCACGTCCATCCACGGCGACTTGTGGTGGGCGTAATGGATGTCCAGGCGGATCATCTGGTCAAAGGTCGTGCGGTTCTTGCCCGAGACCTGCCAAAGGCCCGTGAGCCCGGGCAGCGTGCTGAACCGCTCGCGCTGCCACGGCTGGTAGTGCTCGTACTCGTACGGCACGCACGGACGCGGGCCGACGAAACTCATCTCGCCCTGCAGCACGTTGATCAGCTGCGGCAGTTCGTCGATACCCAGCGCCCGAATCCACTTCGCGCCCGGGATCAGCCGCGAGTCGCCGCGGCTGTCCATCTTCATCATCGGTGCGTTCGATCCGATCAGCTCCTTCGTGTGATCGCGGTGGATGCCCGCGTCCGCGCCGACTTTCATCGTGCGGAACTTGTAGAGCATGAAACTCCGGCCGAGATAGCCGACCCGCTCCTGCCGGAAAAACACCGGGCCCGGGGAGACCAGTCGCATCAGGATCGTCGTGACCAGCGTCAACACGCCCAGAAAGGGCAGGGCCAGCACGCACAGCACAATGTCAGCAACCCGCTTCCAGCGCGGCATGGGGGTCGACGGCGCCACTGCCATTCTCACCGCAGTCCTGTAGGGATAGTTCCTGACTGAGAATTGTGCAGAACGAGGACGCATGCAGGGTGGTTCAGCGGCGTTCAGGTATGCGTGGGATCAAGAAAGGCGGTTGCCTGGATTCGGTCGGTTCGGGAAATTGTCGCCGAGAACTGTAGCGTTAGTTATTGGTATTAAGCTTGTTCTACGGACTCTAGGCTGAGTACTAAGGAATTTCCTTATCCCTCGATGCAAGATGATGCGGATGGAGGAGCGGCAGTGTAGGTTCTTCTCGATTAGGGAACTAGGACACTCGGGCGCCGTGAGGATCTTCCCTAATGGGGAGTCCAAGAATCTGATTCGGGTAAGGCGATTGCAAGGAATTTAGCTAAACATTTACGACATGAGGCGGGATTTTGCGGAATCGCCACAAAGCCGCGCAGCAAGAGCGACGCCAACCCCTGGATCTGCCCGGGAATTTCCCCTGCTACCTGTTTTCAGGTAGGCGTTGGCCGAAACGGCGCGGCCAGGGGGTCAACGGCTCCGGCGGAAGTCGCTACTTCCGAGGTCACGTGCCGCAGTCCATGCGGTCTCCTTGCTTCAGCGGCACCAGCTGACTGGGCAGTCTTTCCGCGGATATCGCGGATCGACGCGGATTCGATCCAATGATCCGATCCGTGCCAACCCGCTCTAACCGCAAGGGCAAGAAAGCAGGGAGGCTTTCACTCCGGAAATTCGGGCGCAGCTTGGCGGGATCTTAACCCAGATCCACCGCGGCACTCTCAAACTCGCCGCGCTTCGCCGCGCGACGGCGCGCATTTGGCGGAGTCGAATTCGCCGTCCAGGATCCGAAGGTCTCGAACCGGCTTCCAACGGCACTCTCCAGCGGACGCGGCTCCGGCCCTTCGTGGAATCCCGTCTCGTCCTGATAGCCCTGCACCGCATGCGCGACGGCGTACCATAACGCGCATGTTCCAGCCAAACTGGCCAGCACTAGGGTAATTAGCACGAAGGGTGTCATGGCGAATTTCCTCCGATTGTCAGACTTAAAATCGTAAAAAAGTCGTATTCTTTGTTCACTGCCATCTGTTTGCAGAAAAATGGAGCGATGATGGGGTAAAGACCTAATCGACTCTTTTCATCGGGAACTTGAGGAGGGAGTAAGCCTTCAGTCCCATCGTACGTTTCCCCGGGCTCAGGTTCCCTTCGAATTCGTGGGAGGTCGCTGGTGTTTGATCGGCTCGGGCCGGACGTTTCCTGACCGATGGACGCTCTTGGTGCGCTGTTTGTCTGGCCGAGACACACAATGAACTTGCTTCGTCGGCGGTGCGTCCGGCATTTCGTCCGCCCGTGTCGCATCGCCTGAAAGTCGTCGCCGTCCTTTTCGCCTGGCTGCTCGCCACCGGCGTGCAGTGGGACCTGGTGCAGACGGCGGGGTGGGGCCGCATGTTTCTCCTCTATTCCCAGACGATGTCGTTCGCGCAGGCGGCGAAGCGGACGTTTGGCGGCGAGATGTGCGGCGTGTGCGAGGCGGTGAACCAGGCGAAGCAGCAGCAGGACGCCGCCGTGCCCAACGATGCTGCCAAGGCGAAGCTGGTCATGCTCTGCCCGCCGTCGCCCCGGTTTGTTTTCTCCGCGCCCGAGTGCGCGCCGTGGTCGCTTAGCGACCGTGATCCCCTGAGCGCCGATCGTCCGGTGCCTCCGACTCCGCCGCCGCGGGCGGCCTAAGCAACGCCGGTTGGCCGGCCCCTGCTCGGTCGGACCGCTTGGTCCCGACCTGTCCTGACTGCGGCTTGGTCCGCACTCCTGCACCGCGCCCGTCGGCCGTCGGCCGCCGCGTTCGTGGCGCAGGCGCCCCGCTTCTTTTTTCGCTCTCTCCCATGAACCTTTCCGCCCGCTCCCTCCTTGCTGCCGGCCTGCTGGCCAGCACCTCACTTCCCGCCGCGGACGACGCCCTCGCGCCGTCCGTGGCCCTCGACAAATTCGTGGTCACCGCCACCCGCACCGCCGTCTCCGTCGCGGAGGCCCCAGCCAATGTGTACGTGGTCGACGCCACCCAACTCGAACAGCGTTCGTCGTTCCGCCTCGGCGACGCGCTCGCCGGCGTCCCCGGACTCTACTTCCGCGGCAGTCCATTCGGCATCAACACGCCCGGCGCCGGCCAGGGCGGCGTCACCCTGCGCGGCATCTCCGACAAGCGCACGCTCGTGCTCGTCGACGGCCAGCCGATCAACAGCGCCTATTCCACCGGCATCAACTGGTCCAGCATCCCGCTCGATGACATCGCGCGCATCGAGGCCGTGCCCGGCGCCTTCTCATCACTCTACGGCGGCAATGCCATGGGCGGCGTCATCAATGTCATCACGCGCACGCCGGACCGTCGTGAGGTCGTCCTCCGCGCGGGCGCCGGCGGCGGCGATGTCCCGCAGTCCGGCGGCTCGCTCGTCTACCGCGACGTGCTGGCGGCGGGCCTTGGTTTCACGCTTGGCCTCAGCTACCGCGACAACGAGAGCTATGTCGGCGACCTGATCGTGAAGCAGGGCACCGCCGGCGCCGGCACCGGCTCCATCCCGGTCAGCGGCGCCTCGCCCACGCTCAGTCCGACTGGCGTCGCTTCCTATGTCGTCGGCGACAAGGGCAAGCGGCCCTGGAAGCAGGTCAACGCGTTCGCCAAGCTCCAGTATGCCGTCGGATCCTCCGGCAAGCTCACGGCCGGCTACTCCTACGACCGCTACCGCACGGGCTTCACGCCCTATTCGAGCTATCTGCGCGACGGTTCCGGCGCCGCGGTCTTCTCGGGCACGGTCACCTTCAATGATCCGTCCCCGCTGCGTTTCTCGGTCACCGAGACGGATTTCCTGGTGCTCACGCCCAGCGTCGAGGACGCCCGCCGCTTCTACGCGAACTACGACGTGCTGCTCGCCGGCGGAGCCCACCTCGAGTTCGCCGCGGGCCGCAACCTGCTCGGCTCCTTCTTTGTCTCGCCGCGCACCGGCGTCGCCACCTACGCCTCCGGTCCCGGCACAATCTCAAGCTCGCCGAGCATCCGCGACGACTTCAGCGCGCAGTACACGACCCGGCTCGGCGACCGGCACGAGCTTGTCGCGGGCGTCGCGTTCCAGGGCAACTCGTTCCACCGCCAGAACGCGGACCTCGGCAACTGGCGCGACCCGGATCACTGGTCCTCGGTCTACTACGACGCCACCGGCCGCAACCACACGTGGGGGTACTATCTCCAGGACCGCATCACGCTGACGCCGTCGCTCACCGCCTACCTGGGCGGGCGCTACGACGACTGGACCACGCGCGGCCGCGCCACCCAGACTCCGACCACGGCCCAGCCGACGCTCGTCGCGTCGAACAACGCCTATCCGTCGCGGGGCGAGACCGCCTTCAGTCCGAAGGCCTCGCTCGTCTGGCGGGTGGCATCGGACCTCACGCTGCGCGCGTCCGGTGGAACCGCGTTTCGGACGCCGACGCTGCTCGATCTCTATGCGCCGAGCTTCACGACTAAGACCGGCCCCGTGGGAGTCCGCGTGACCGAGGCCGATCCGAATCTCAAGCCCGAGACGCTGCGCACCGCGGAGATCGGCGGCGACTATGCGCTGCCGACGAAGGGACGCGTGACCCTGACTGCCTACGTCAACGAGCTCCGCGACCTGCTGTACCAGAAGTCCATCATCAGCGGCACGGCCAATGACCTGAATCGCAACATCAACGCCGGCGCGGCGCGCATCCTCGGCCTGGAGTCGACCGTCCGCCAGCCGCTCGGCGCGGGCTTCGAGATCGGCGGCAGCCTGAGCTACACGGACTCCGAGCTCACCCGGAACGACGCCACGCCGGCGAGCGTGGGGAAGCGCCTCGGCGATGTTCCCCTGAAGCAGGCCGCGGTCTCCGCGGGCTGGGCCAACGCCCGGTTCAGCGCGGATGTCATCGCGCGCTACTCGTCGCACGTCTTCCCGCGCACCGACGATCTCAACACCAGCACGATCAACGGCGTGATGGGCGCCTACGACGCCTACACGGTCGTCGATGTAAAGGTCGGTGCCCAGGTGACGCGCCAGCTCCGGGCCAGTCTCGCCGTCACGAACGCCCTCGATCGCGAGTACTTCCAGTTCTACCGCCAACCCGGACGGTCCTGGTACCTCGAGCTCGCGGCGAAATTTTAGCGGCCACCATGAACTCCACCGTCTCTGTCGTTTCCCAACCGCCGGGTCCTTCCCAGTCCGGCCGGTGGTCGGCCCGCCGCTGGCACAAGTGGGCCGGGCTCGCCGCCCTGGCGTGGCTGGGCGTGCTCGGCGCCACCGGGTTCATCCTGAATCACCGCGAGGACTGGGATTGGATCTGGCAGCGCGGCGTTCCGGTTCGATGGCTGCCGGACCAGGTCGTGAGGACGGCCGAGTCCAGTCTCGCGCGGTTCCTCCAGGTGGACCCGGCTGACGGGCGCCGCCAGGTGGCCGCCGGCGTGCGGGGCGCGTGGTGGAGCGGAGACGGCGGCCAGACTTGGCAGCCGTCCGCCGCCGCGGTGGACCAGCCGCTGGTCGTCATGGCCGTCGAACCCGAGCCCGATTGGAGCGCGATCTGGTTCGGCACGAGTGACGGGGTGTGGGTCTCTCGCGACCGCGGACGCTCGCTGCAGCGTCACGCGCTCGCCGGGGTTCGCGTCAGTGCGCTTGGGCGCGGCAGCAGCCCGGGCGACCTGCTCGGGGTGGAGGACCGGCGGCGGGTCTTCCGCCTGGCCACCGCGCCGGCAGCCCCGGCCGTCGCTTGGCTGCCGCTCGGGCCGGCGGCCGGCACTACGTCTGCGCCGGGTGCCGACCTGTCCCGGCTCACCCTTGATCTTCACTATGGCCGCGGGCTTTTCGGCGCCCCGTGGGACGAGTGGATCAACGATCTCGCCGGCCTCGGCTTGGTGGTGCTGTCGCTCACCGGACTGCTGCTGTGGTGGCTGCCGTGGCGCTGGCGCCGCCGCCGGGCCGCCGGCCGGCCGCGTCCCGCCGTCGGCGCGCGGCGCTCCGCGCTGGTCTGGCTGGTCGGCGCCCACGCGAAGTGGCTCGGTCCGGTGCTGCTCGTGCCGCTGGCCGGCCTGTTCGTGACCGGCGTCTATATCGGCCATTTCACGGCCCTGTCGCCGCTCTTCAAGGCAACGCCGGTCCGCCCGGCCGCGCTGCCGCCGACCTACGCGATGAACTCCTGGGACGACTGGATCGAGTGCATCGCCGCCTACCCGGAAGAACCGGCGCGTTTCTCGCTCGGCACCCGGACCGGCCTCTACACGACCGGGGATTCCGGCCGCACGTGGCACGCCGAGACCGGCGTGAAGGGCGGGGTGCTGCGGCTGCGCTGGATTGGCGGCGAACTGCTCGCGCCCAACGGCATGAGCGGCACCGCCCAGCGCCGCACCGCGCAGGGCTGGACCGCTGTCGCCCCCGCGGGCTCCCACCTGGCGATGGCGAGCGAAGTGTCAGGTCTGTCGGAGGGGCGCCTGCTCTGGAAACACGGGGCGATGCTGCATGTGTCCGACGCCGACGGCCGCGAGGTGTCAGGCCAGTCGTTCCGCGGCCCCCGTGCCACGCTCGTCCCGTTCTACACCGTGGCGTCCCGCCTCCACTCCGGCGTCCTCTTCTTCAAGCAGTGGTACTGGATCAACGATGCCTTCGCGCTCGCCGGCCTCGTGCTGCTCGGCACCGGCCTCCTCCGCTGGTGGCGCCTGGTCCGTCCCGGCCCCAACTGAAATCAGCCATCCCAATTACCATCATGCCCTCCATGCCAAACCATCGCCTCGCCTCGCCCCTGATCCTCGTCCTCACGCTGGCTGTCTGCCTGTCTCCAAGCTGCCGCAAGGCCGAGACGCCGGCTGCGGCGCCGCCCGGTTATGACATCCGGGGCGAGATTGTCGGGGTCGTCACCGAGCGCCGCGTGCTGCTGGTGCATCATGAGGAGATCCCCGGCTATATGCCGTCGATGACCATGGAGTTCACCGCGCCGTTCGCGGATCTCTCGCTCTTCCACGAGGGCCAGCGCATCGCCGCCCGCATGGTTGAGGACGCGCCCGGTGAGTTTCATCTCGAGAGCGTGCGGGTCCTCGACCAGGCCAAGGACCGGGTCCTGGCCGTCTCGGCCGAGGCCCTGCGACAGGAGACTTTGATCCGCGGCCAGCATGCCTACCGCGAGGTCGGCGAGCAGGCGCCGCAGTTCACGCTCTACAACCAGGACAACCAGGTCGTTTCCTTCGACCGGTTCCGCGGGCGGCGCGTCGTGCTCAACTTCATTTTCACGCGCTGCCCCGTCGCGACGATGTGCCCGGCCTCAACCGCCAAGATGATGGCCCTGCAGGCGGCCGCGAAGGCCCGCGGGGTGAAGAACCTCGAGCTGGTGTCCATTACGCTCGACCCGGTGTACGACACGCCCGCCGTCCTGCGGTCCTACGCGCAGGGCCGCGGCATCGACACGACGAACTTCTCGTTCCTCACCGGCCCCGAGTCCGCCGTCCGCGACCTGCTCACCAGCTTCGGCGTGCTCGTGACGCCGGGGGAAAACATCTTCAAGCACACGCTCGCCACCGTCCTGATCGACGAGAAGGGCCGGATCGTCCACCGCGTCGACGGCTCGGCCTGGAATCCGGAGGAATTCCTGAAACGCCTCTAGGGTAAGTTTGCTCGTCCACCTTCCCAGCACGTCGTTCGGAGCAACGTGGAGAATCCGGTGCGGCCTCGCCGCCGGCTTCGACCGCATCCCGCGGGTCTTTCACTTCGTTCAGAATCCCTCCGCCGGGAGTTTGACGACGACCATGCTCCCGCTTCCGCCGCACCCGGCCCCGCTCACCCCACCGCCTTGTCAGGCATCGAGTGACACCGGACTCGTGTCACTCAATACGTGACAAGGGGGAGGGGCGAGGCGGAGCCACGTGCCGGACCTGGACCGGGTGGCTCGTTGCGCTGTTGGCCGGTCGGCAGTGGTCGGAGTGTGCCGGCAGGCAGCAAACCTGCGACCTTCGACCAGTGTCTTTCGACGGCGAGCCCGCCGACCGCGGCGGGCTCGACAGGCCCGAGCGCTTGGCTTCCGCTGGGGCATGGCCCTCGCGAATCCAGCCGAGCTCCGGACGCTGCAGCAGGCCGCGGCGCGCGAGGTGGACGAATGCGTGGTGGGCGCGCTGATCGTCGATTCCGCCGGGCGGGTGTTCGTCCTGCGGCGCGCGGCGAACCGCCGGCTGTTCCCCGGGTGCTGGGACATCGCCGGCGGGCACGTTGACCCCGGCGAGTCGCTGCTCGAGGCGCTGGCCCGCGAGGTGCGCGAGGAGACGGGCTGGGTCCTGCGCGCGGCGGACCTGCTCCACGTCTTCGACTGGTCCGCGAACGCTGGCGGTCACGTGGTGCGAAAGCGGGAGTTCGATTTCGTCGTCGACGTCGCGGGCGATCTCGGGGCGCCCCGGATCGAGCGGGAGAAGCACCCCGAGTTTCGCTGGATCGGCCGCGACGAGGTCGAGGTGCTGATGGAAAACCGCCGGCCCGACGACACCGTCATCCGTGATCTGGTGGTGCGCGCGCTGGAGCATTGCCGCGAGAGATCGGCCCCGGCCTGAGCCGCCTCGGCCGGTTCGCGTTTGCCTCCCCATTCAGTCTGCCGCCTGATGATTCAGCCCCGATGAAACGCTCCCCGCGCCGCTTCACCCCCGCGTCGTTCCCCAACTCGAACCGCCCGCTGCAGATTGTCCACGGGCTCGACCAGTGGCCGGACACCTCGGACGCCGGCCTGCGCGAACGCTTCGGCGCGCTCCACGCCGCCGGGCTAGGCGGGATCGTTACCAACGTCAGCTTCAAGCAGTACCTCCGCGACCCGGCGGCGTGGGCGCTGTTGTGTCGCGGCGTCCGGCTGGCCCACGCCGCCGGCCTCCGGGTGTGGATCTACGACGAGGAGGGTTATCCCAGCCCGGCGGCCGGCGGCCGGGTCCTGGAGCGGGCGCCCTCGACCGAGGCTGTCGGGCTGGTGCGTCGCGCAGTCGCGGCGGGTCGCGTGCGCTACGAGGTCACGCGGCTCTACGAGGGCACGCATGCGACCGAGAATTTCTACCAGAAGCGCGCCTGCCCTAATCTCCTCGATCCCCAGACCACCGCGACCTTCCTGGCGGTGACCCACGCCGAGTACGCCCGGCTGCTCCGGCCGATCGCGCGCTATGTCGAGGCCTTCTTCACCGACGAGCCGTCGCTCATCGCCACCTACATCCCGAAGGGCCGAGACTACCCGCTCACGCTACCCTGGCACCCGCGGTTGCCGGCCGAGTTCCGGCGGCGCAAGGGCTACGCGCTGCGGCCGCACCTCGAGCGGCTGTTCGTCGACACCGGGGCGCTCGACCGCCGGGTGCGCGTCGATTTTTGGGACCTGATCGGCGAGCTCTGCGCGGAGGATTTCTTCGGCGGGCTGCAGCGCTGGTGCCGCCGGCACCGCGTCGCCTCCAGCGGGCACCTGCTGGGCGAGGAGACGATGGTCTGGCAGACGATGTTCAACGGCGAGCCGTTCGGCTGCTACCGGCGGTTCGACATCCCGGGCATCGACATGATCACGTCCGATCCGGAGAAGATCCTCGCGAAGGACTATTTCATGGTCGCAAAGATCGCGGGCTCCGCGGCCCGGCTCCACGGCCGCCGGCGGGTGATGTGCGAGATCAGCGATTTCTTCGGGATCATGGACCAGCACCATGCCTCGATCGAACAGATGCAGTGCACCGCCGGCCTGCTGTTCGCCGGCGGCGTCACCGATCTCTGCTCGTACTACACGCTGTCGTTCAAGCCGGAGGCCGAGCTGAAGCCGGGCGAGTTTCCGCCGCGCGAGTATCGCCGGTACACGGCGCACGTCACCCGGCTCAACGCCTGGTTCACCCGGGCCGCGATCACGAACCGCGTCGCCGTCCTCTATCCGATCCGCTCGCTCCAGGCCCGCTACACGCCGTCGCCCCGCTCGATGTACGAGCCGCATCCCAGCGCGGACGTGCGCTCGCTCGACGGCGGCTTCACCGATCTCTGCCGCAGCCTGCTCCAGCACCAGGTCGACTATGATGTCGTCGACGAGGCGAGCCTCGCGCGGGCGCGCGTGGAGGGAAAATCCCTCGTGATCGGCTCGCGACGCTATGAGGCGCTCGTGATTCCGCCCGCGGACACCGTGCGCCGGGCGACCCTGCGGGCCGTGGGCCGTTTCGCGGCGGCGGGGGGCGCGGTGCTGGCGCACGCGCGCGCGCCGCAGTTTGCCGCCGAAGGACCGGAGCAGGACGCGCAAGTGCAGCGGGCCTGGACGAAAATCGGCCGGGCGCGGACCTTCACCGCGGTCGGGGCGCAGCGCGACGACTGCGCGGCGCGCCTGCAGGCGATGGGCTTTGCCCACTGTGAGCTGACACCGCCTTCATCCGCGCTGGTCGCGGTCCGGCTCACCTCCGGGCGGACGACGGCCTTCCTCCTCGTGAACACCTCGGGCCAGCCCTACGCGGGCCGGTGCCGGCTCCTGGCGCGAGGCCGGGCGACCCTCCACGACCCGGCCACCGGCCGGAGCCGGCGCCTCGCGGTCCGGCCCACCGCGGACGGCGCGCTCAGGTTTGGTCTCAAACTGGCGGCGTTCGGCTCGGCGTACATCGAGCTTCGTTGAGTCGGGTCGCCGCGTTTGCCCGCATCGTTGGTCACCGGGACGCCTACAGGCGCGCATGGCGCGCGAGCAGTTGCTTCACATAGGACACCTCGATCGCGTAGTAGCGGTCCAGGTCGCCCACCGGCACGTGGGGTTCGAGGGTCAGCCAGCCGTCGTAGCCGTCGCGGCTGAGCGCCTGGATGATCGCCTCCACGTTGAACGCCGCGGCGGGCAGGGGCAGGTAGCCAATGTGCTCATGGGTTCGGTCCCGCATGACGGAGCCCCGATGGACCCCGGGCAGTGAGTCATCGTACTGGCAGCCTCCCTTCAGGTGAACGTACCTGATGTGCTGCCAGACTTTCTGGTACGCGGTCGGGAAGGGCTCGACGTAGGCGTGGTAGTAGTTGCAGGGGTCGAACAGGGTCCCGACCCCGGGAGAGCCGATACGCTCAATCGCGGCCGCCACGTTTTCCGGCCGGGCGGACTCGTCGTGCGCCTCGTTCTCCAGCGTGATGACGACACCGCGGCTGGCGGCGTAGTCCGCGGCGGGCCTGACGGCGGCCGACCACTCGGCCAGGGGCCGGCCCTTGTTGTAGGTGTTCACCCGCCGGGCCCCGAGGGCCAGGGCGGCGTCCACGGCGCCCCGCAGCGCCTCGGCGTACCGCACCCCGCCGCCGGCCGCCCAGCAGAGCGGAGCGGCGTCGCCGCCCAGCGTCACGGCCGCCACCTCGAACCCGCGCGCGCGGAGCAGGCGGGCGGCGCCTGCTACATCCCGCCGCTCGAAGCGCTCGTTCTCCTCCGGCGTGCCGCCGCCCTCGAGGTTGGCCGGCCACAGCTCGACGGACTTCACGCCGTGGCTTTCCGCAAGCTCGAGGATCTCGGGCAGGGCGTGGGTCCCGGCCAGCTGCTGGGCGTTGAGCGCGATCTTCATGGGTCACCTCGTGAGAAACTGCTCGGCCGTCGGGATCGTCACCCGGCGGCCCGACTCCTTGAGTGCGTCGAGCAGGAGCGCGTCGGCCATCACGTCCGCGTCCGAGGGCGCGTGCGGCGTCCCGTCCCGCAGCGCCGCGCTGAAGTGCTCGAACTCGCGGCGGTAGTGTTCGAAGTGCGGCCGCGGCGGATGGGTGCGGCTGTCGAGCACCAGCGGCTCGCCCGCGCCCGTGCACACGACGCGGGCGCCGGGCGTCTGGAGGAAGCACTCCGTCACCGTGAGGGTGCCCTGCGTGCCGCAGAACTCGAGCCGCAGCCCGGTGTGCGAGAAGCTGGTGACGAACGTGCCGGGGGTGCCCCGGTCGGTGACGAAGCACGCCACCGTCGTGTCGGCGACGGCGGAGCCGGCCGGCGGGTGCGTGCTCGTGCTGAGCGGCAGGACCTCCGCGATGCGCTCGCCGAGCATCTCGCGGAGCCCGAAGGCTAGGTAGACCCCGATGTCGAGCAGCGGGCCCCCGCCCGCGGGGTCGGTGTATCGCCAGCCGCCCGGGGCGCCGGGCGGGTAGCACGTGAAGCACGGGTAGGCGAAATGGGCCGCGACGTATGTGACCCGGCCGATCGCGCCCTCGCGGAGCAGCCGCACCGCGGCCTGGTAGCCGTCGCCGAAGCGCGACATGTAGGCGGTCATGAGCCGCACGCCCCGCGCCCGCGCCGCGCGCACCATCGCGCGCACCTCGGGGGCGCTGCGGCCGAGCGGTTTCTCGCAGAGGATCGCCTTGCCCGCGTGCGCGGCGGCGGCGACGGCCGCCGCGTGGTCGCCGGTCGGCAGCGCCAGGTAGACCGCGTCGACGTCCGGGTCGGCGAACACCTCGGTCGCATCCCGGCCGGCCCGCACGGCGGGAAGGCCGGCGGCGCGGGCCAGCCCGAGTGCCAGCGCGCGCCGCGGCTCCAGCGGATCGGCGATCGCCACCAGGCGCGCGCCGCGGGCGGCGAGCAGCGCGGGAATGGACTTGTCGACCGCGATCTGGCCGCAGCCGACCACGCCCCAGCGGATCTCGGTCGGTTTCATGGTCAGGGGGCCGCCGCCGGCTCACACGTCGCCCGAGGTCTCCTCGGCCGTGGCCTCCGGGTGCGCGGTGGCGACCTCCTTCCGGATCTCGTCGAGCGCGGTGGCGTCCTCCATCGTGCTGAGGTCGCCGGTGGCGCGGCCCTCGGCCACAGCGAGGATCGCGCGGCGCACGATCTTTCCGGAGCGGGTCTTCGGCAGCAGGTGGACGATGCCGACAAAGGCCGGCCGCGCCAGGGCGCCGACGTGCTGGACCACCGCGGCCTCGACCGCCTGCTTCAGCTCCGCCTGCGCCGCCGCGAACTCGTACCGCTCGGGCTGGCGCGGCACGACGAACACCTCGATGACATGGCCCTTGATCTCGTCCGCCCGCCCGATCGCCGCGGCCTCCGCGACGGCCGGGTGGGTGCAAGCCGCCTCCTCGATCTCGCGCGTGCCCAAGCGATGGCCGGCGACGTTCAGCACGTCGTCGCTGCGCCCGAGAATGCGGAGATAGCCGTCGATGTCCTGGACCGCGTAGTCGAAGGTGGAATAGGCGAGCCGGCCCGGGAACCGGCCGCAGTAATGCTCCGCGAAGACCGCGTCGTTGCGCCACACCGTGGTCATGCAGCCCGGCGGAAGCGGCAGCCCGAGCGCGAGGACGCCCTTTTCGCCCTGCGGCACGGGGTCGCCGCTCAGCGGGTCGACGATCGCGGCCCGATAGCCGTATACGGGCGTGCCCGGCGAGCCCGGCCGGATTCGCACCGGCCCGAGTCCCGGCATCAGGGACAGGATCGGCCAGCCGGTCTCGGTCTGCCAGTAGTTGTCCACGATGTTCACGTGACCGAGCGCGTCGCGGATCCAGCGGGACGTCGGCTCGTCGAGCGGCTCGCCCGCGAGAAACAGGTGCCGCAGCCGGGACAGGTCGTGGCGGTGGATCAGGGCCGGGTCCTGCCGCTTCAGCACGCGGATCGCGGTGGGCGACGAGAACATGACCGTCGCCCGCGTTTCGGCCGCGATCTTCCACCAGATGGCGCCGTCGGGCCGGATGGGCAGGCCCTCGTAGATGACGGTGGTCATGCCCGCGATGAGCGGCCCGTACACCGTGTACGAGTGGCCCACGACCCAGCCGACATCGGCGGTGGAGAAATAGGTTTCGCCTGGCCGGCCGTCGAAGATGTGGCGCATCGACGCGGCCAGGGCGACGGCGTAGCCGCCGGTGTCGCGCTGGATGCCCTTCGGCTTGGCGGTCGTGCCGCTGGTGTAGAGCAGGTAGCTGATCTCGCCGGACTCGAGCCACTCGCACGGCACGGTCTCGCCCGCGTGCCGCGCGGAGACCGCGGCGTAGTCGAGGTCGCGGCCCGGGACCATCGCGGCGGCCGGGTCGAGCCGGCGGTTCACGACCAGCACGTGCTCGACCGGCGTGGCGGCCAGGGCCAGCGCCTCGTCGACCAGGCGCTTGAGCGGCACCAGCTTGCCCCCGCGCCGGCCGGCGTCGCAGGTGATGATTGTCCGCGCCCCGGCGTCATCGATCCGGCTGGCGAGGCTCGGCGGCGCGAAGCCCGCGAACACGGCGGAGTGCACCAGCCCGAGCCGCGTGCAGGCGAGCATCGCGACGGCGGCCTCGGGCACCATCGGGAGATAGAGAATGACCCGGTCGCCGCGCTGGAGCCCGAGCCCGCGCAGCGTCGCCGCCATGCGCTGCACCTCGGCGTGCAGCTCGCCATACGTGAGCGTCCGGGATTCTCCGGTCTCGGTGGAGAAGAACCGGAGGGCCGGCTGCCCGGCCCGCGCCGGCAGGTGGCGGTCAACGGCGTTGTGACAGAGATTGGTGCGGCCGCCGCGGAACCAGTGCGCGAACGGGAGCCGGTCAACGTGGCAGACCGTGGAGAACGGTTCGTGCCAGTGGATCAGTTTCGCCTGCTCGGCCCAGAACTCGTCCGGCCGGTCCAGGGACCACGCGCAAAACTCGGGTTGGGTCATGGGGGTGGACGCACCGCCCGGAGAAAAGCCGGGCGAGGGGAGGGCGTCGCCCGTGACTCGACGCCCCGCCGGTGGCGAGGTCAAACGGGAAGGCCCCCTGGTTTTGCCCTCAATATTGAGGACAAGACAAACCCGGCCGGAACCCTAACATCGGACCGGTGCCCCCCGAGACTCCCTCCCCGAATCCCGTCGCGGTGGACTGGTACCGGACGCCCCTGCCGTCCGACCTGTTCAAACAGCTGCACCAGCGCAGCGACCTGCGCGCGCTTGGACAGGCCGGCGGCTTCCTCGCGCTGGCGCTCGCTGCCGCCGGCCTCACCTACCGGGCGTGGCAGGGCCATCACTGGCTGCTCACCGCCCTCGGCCTGTACGGGTACGGCCTGATCGCCCATTTCTACGTCAACGGCATGCACGAGCTCTCCCACGGGACCGTGTTCCGGACGAAGTGGCTCGGCCAGGGATTCCTCCGGGTCATCTCGTTCCTCGGCTGGCTGCACCCCGAGGCGTTCAATGCGAGCCACCAGCGGCACCACCGCTACACGCTGCACCCGCCGGACGACCTGGAGGTGACACTGCCGGCGACGTTCACCGTCCGGCATTTCTTCACGCACCTCGTGTTCAACCCGGGCTTCCTCCGGTTCATGGTGACGCGGAGCTGGCGGCTGGCCACCGGGCATTTCGACTCGGCGTGGGACCAAGTCTGCCTTCCAGACGCGCAGCCGGAACTTCGCGCCGCGGTGGTGCGCTGGGCCCGGGTGGTGCTGGCGGGCCATGTCCTGATCGCCGTCGCGGCGCTCGCGACCGGCCAGTGGATCATCCCGCTCATCGTGTCCGTCGGGCCGTTCATCGGCGGCGGGCTTTGGTTCCTCTGCAACAACTCCCAGCACACGGGTCGGCGCGACCAGGTCCCGGACTTTCGCCTCTGCTGCCGCACGATCGAGCCCAACGCCCTGGTGCGGTTCCTCTACTGGCAGATGAACTACCACACCGAGCACCACATGTACGCCGCCGTGCCGTGCTACCACCTGGGACGGCTCCACCGGGCGATCCGGCACGAGCTGCCGCCGGTGCTGGGACTCGTCGGGGCGTGGCGCGAGATCGCCGCCGTGCAGCGCCGGCAGCGGCGCGACCCGGCCTACGTGCCCGAGGTGAAACTGCCGACGCCGGCCGCGGCGCGTTAGCAAGCGCGGAACCGTCATCAGTTTTGGTGACGTGACGCCCCGCGGGGCCGGCCTTAATCTCCGGCGTGCCGGTTGCGCCTCGCCCCACGGGTCGAGGCCGGGCGCCGCCTTTCTTCCCATGAATTTCACCCGACTTCCGCCCCGGCTCCTGGTTGCCGCGGTGATCGCTGGCCTGGCGGGACTGGTCGCCGGGGCCGCGGCTGCGCCGGTGGTGCGCGTGGACGGGTCGCGGTTCGTCGACCCGCACGGGCGCGAGTTGATCCTGCACGGGCTCAACATCGTCGACAAGAGCCCCACGTGGACCGACTACCCCTGGGTGGACGAGGGCACCTACGCGCAGCTCCAGCAGTGGGGCTTCAACTGCGTGCGGCTGGGATTCACGTGGGCGAGCCTCGAACCCGAGCCGGGCCGCTACCGGCCGGAGTCGATCGAGGCCCTCCGCCGCCGGGTCGAGTGGGCCGGGCGGCACGGGCTCTACGTGATCCTCGACCTGCACCAGGATCTCTACGGGCAGCGGTTCTCCGACGGCGCCCCTGATTGGGCCACCCTCACCGACGGCCAGCCGCATGCGGCGGACGGCAAGGTGTGGAGCGACGCGTACGTCACGAGCCGGGCCGTGCAAACCGCGATGGACAACTTCTACGCCAATCGTCCCGGGCCCGGCGGCGTCGGCCTGCAGGACCGCTACGCGGCGGCGTGGCGCGAGGTGGCCCGGCACTTCGCCGGCAATCCCACCGTGGTCGGCTACGACCTCATGAACGAGCCGTTTGCCGGGAGCCTCGTGCCCCGCGGACTGCAGCTCCACCTGCAGCAGTTCGCCCGGGAGACCGGCCGCGCCACCGAGGCCGGCGCCGCGGAGGTCGCGGCGCAGTGGGCCGATCCGGCGGGCCGCACCCGCATCCTGGGGCAGCTCGAGGATCCGGCGCTGTACGGCCGCGTCATGGATGCCGCCGAAGGCCTGTACCAGCAGTTCGAGCGCGAGCGGCTGAACCCGTTTTTCCAGCGCGTGACGGCCGCGATCCGCGAGGTGGACCGCGACCACGTGATTTTCCTCGAGACAAATGGCGCCGGCAACATGGGAGTCCGCACCGCGGTCGAGCGGGTGCGCGGCGCCGATGGCTCGCCGGACCCGCAGCAGGCGTATGCGCCGCATGCCTATGATCTCGTGACCGACACGCCGGATGTCGCCCTGGCGTCGCACCGCCGTCTCGATCTCATCCTGCGCCGCCACGAGGCCGCGGCGGTCCGGCTCGGCCTGCCGATGATCCTCGGGGAGTGGGGGGCCTACTACGGTAATTCCGCCGTGCTGGCCTCCGCCAACTTCCACTGCCGCCAGTTCGAACGACTCAAGTGCGGCGACACGTTCTGGGCGCTCGAGCCCGATCTCGCCAAGCAAGTCGTGCTTCAAGCGATCCGCCGGCCGTATCCGCTGGAGGTCGCGGGGCGCCTGGACCGGTATGCCGCCGATCCGGCCGCGCACCGGTTCGAGTGCGAGTGGCACGCCGACCCCGCCGCCGGTCCCACCCGGATCTATCTGCCGGCCGACTACCTCGCCGGCGCGCAGGTGGTCGTCGAGCCCGGCACGCTGCGCCATCAGCTCGTCGCCGTCCCCGGCGACGGGGGCGCGTGCTACCTGATGGTCACCGGCGGCCGGGCCGGCGACGCCTGCCGCGTGGTCGTGGCGCCCGCCGCGCGCGCCCCGACCGTCCCCACGCCCTAGCGCGGTGTCACGCCCCACGCCCATCTCACCATGTCCCCCAAACTCCGCCTGCCGGTTGGAGCCCTGCTCCTGTTCAGCGCCATGAGCGTCGTCGAGTCGACGGCCAAGGAGATCCTCCTGGAGAAGGGCCAGGAGATCCTCGTGGAACGGAACGTGGCGATGGTCACACGCGACGGCGTGACGCTGCGGGCCGACGTGTTCCGCCCGAACCGCGATGGCAAGTTCCCGGTAATCCTCGAGCGCATCCCCTACGACAAGCGGATCGAGAACTTCGGGCCGAAGGCGGCGTCGCACGGCTACGTGTTCATCGTGCAGGATTGCCGCGGGCGGTTCGCGTCGGACGGCGAGTGGTATCCGCTGCGCGACGAGGAGAACGACGGCTACGATGCGGTCGAGTGGGCGGCCGCGCTGCCGTACGCGAACGGCCGGGTCGGCATGTTCGGCTTCTCGTACAGCGCCCTCACGCAGCTCTTCGCCGCGATGGCGGCGCCGCCCCACCTGACCTGCATCATGCCGGGCTTCATGGCCTCGGACGCGCACGCGCAGTGGGTGTACCCCGGCGGCGTCTTCTCCCAGGCCCTGAACCAGGGCTGGTCGACCGCGCTCGCGATCAACGCCCTCGAGCGCCGGGTCGGCCGGACGGCCCAGCCGTCGCACTGGGACATGAAGCAGCCGCTCATCAGCTACCCGCTGCTGGACGTCGGCGGCGCCGCGGGCCTGTGCGACTTCTACTACGACTGGGTCCGGCATCCGGACTACGACGCCTACTGGAAGGCCTGGAGCGTCGAGGAGCATTTCGCCGACATCAAGGTGCCGGCCCTGCATTTCGGGGCGTGGTACGACTATTTCGTCGACGGCACCGTGCGAAACTTCCTGGGTTTCCGCGACCGGGCCGGGTCCCCCGAGGCCCGGCGGGGCCAGCGGCTCGTCATGATGGTCGGCGGCCACGCGGGGCCCGGGCCCCGGATCGGCGAGGTGGACTTTGGCCCGGACTCGGTGGTGGACAACTGGGCGCTCGCCCTGCGCTGGTTCGACCACGCGCTCAAGGGCGAGGCGAACGGCCTCGAGCACGAGAAGCCGGTCCGCTATTTCGTCATGGGGCGGAACGTCTGGCGCGAGGCCGACACCTGGCCGGTGCCGGGCACCAGGCCGACGCCGTTCTACCTGCACTCCGCCGGCCGGGCCAACACGCTCGCGGGCGACGGCGCGCTCGTGCGCGAGGCGCCGGCGGCCGCGGCCGCGGCCGCGGATCAGTTTGTCTACGATCCGGCCAACCCGGTGCCGACGGTCGGCGGCCCGGCCTTCGGCGAGGCCAGCCTGAAGCAGGGCCCGTACGACCAGCGCGGGGTCGAGCAGCGGCCCGACGTCCTGGTCTACACGACGCCGCCGTTCGCGGCGGACTTCGAGATCGTCGGGGAGGTCCGGGTCGACCTGCACGTGAGTTCCTCGGCGGTGGACACCGACTTCACCGCGAAGCTCGTCGACGTCGCCCCCGACGGCACCGCGATCAACCTGATGGAGGGGATCCAGCGTGCCCGCTACCGACACAGCCGCGAGCGGGCCGAGCTTCTGACGCCGGGCGAGATCTATCCCCTCACGGTCGCCCTCGGCCCGACCGCGCATGCGTTCCTGCGCGGCCACCGGCTGCGGCTGGAAATCTCGAGCAGTAACTTCCCGCACTACGCCCGCAACCCCAACACCGGGGCGGCGCACGACAGCGCCGACCGGGCCGCGGTGCCCGCGACCAACCGCGTGTACCACGGCGCGGACCACGCCTCGGCCTTGTGGGTGCAGGCCGCGCCCTGATACGCTCCGCCCGTCATGGACTCGCCGTTCCCCTCCCGTCCGAGAGTGTCCCCGTCGTGGCGCCTGGCCCGGCTCGCGGCCCCCGACCAGCGGCCGGCCGCCGGCGACTGGATCGCCGCGCGCGTGCCGGGCAACGTGCAGCTCGACTGGGCCGCGGCGCGGGGCCTGCCCGACCCCAACTTCGGCCAGAATTTCCACGCCTACGACGGGCTCGAGGACTTCTTCTGGCTCTACCGCACCGAGGTACCCGCGCTCTCGGCGGGCCCCGGGGCGCGGGTGTTCCTCCGCGGCGAGTCGGTGGACTTCCGCTGCCAGGTCCGCGTGGGCCAGCATCCGCCGCAGGATTTCCAGGGGCTCGAATCGGGCTTCGAGGTGGACGTGACGGGCGAAACCGCGGGCACGGTCGTCGAGATTCTCCTCTGGCCCGCCCCCAAGCGTCACGCCGAGCCGGCCAACCAGACCCAGGCCAGCCATGTCACCAAGCCGGCCGTCAGCTACGGCTGGGACTGGCACCCGCGGCTCATTCCGCTCGGTCTCTGCGGCGACACGCACTTCGAGGTGCGGCCCGCGGTGCACCTGCGCGCGGTCGACTTCAGCTACCAGCTCGCCGACGACTTTGCCGCGGCCGAGATCCGGGTGACCGTCGACAGCAGCCCGTCCGGGGCGGGGTTCCGCTGGCGCCTGCGGGACCCGTCCGGCGCGGTGGCGCTGGAGTCGCGGCGGCCCGGCGCGCGGCTCGAGCGGCCGGAGCTGTGGTGGACGCATGACCACGGCGCGCCGCGGCTGTACACGCTCGAGGTCGAGCTTGACGGCGGCGACCGGCTCGTGCGGCGCGTCGGGTTCCGCCGGGTGCGCCTGGTCATGGCGGCCGGCGGCTGGGACGACGACGAATCGTTTCCCAAGTCCCGGAATCATCCGCCCACGACGGTGGAGCTGAACGGCCGCCCGATTTTTGCCAAGGGCAGCAACTGGGTGCCGCCCGACATCTTTCCCGGCCGCATCGACGCGGAGACCTACCGTCCGCTGCTGCGGCTGGCGCGCGACGCGCACTTCAACCTCCTGCGCTGCTGGGGCGGGGCCGGGGCGCCGCGGGAGGCGTTCTTCACGCAGTGTGACGAGCTCGGGCTGCTCGTGTGGCAGGAGTTCCCGCTCGCGTGCAACCTCTACCCGGATGATCCGGCGTACCTCGCCGACCTGGACCGGGAGTCGCGGGCGCTGATCCGCCGCGTCCGCCAGCACCCGAGCCTCGCGCTCTGGGTCGGCGGCAACGAGCTGTTCAATGCGTGGTCCCGCATGACGGACCAGAGCCTCCCGCTGCGGCTGCTCAACCGGAACTGCTACGACCTCGACCCGGCGACGCCCTTCCTGGCGACCGCGCCGCTCGACGGGATGGGACATGGCGACTACCGTTTCCGCGCTGGCGCCCGCGAGATCTTCGCGACCTTCCAGCGGGCGCGATGCACGGCCTATTCCGAGTTCGGCTGTCCCGGCGCCTCGCCGGCCGATTACCTGCGCACCTTCATCCCGGCCGGGGAACTCTGGCCGCCGCGCCCGGGCACCAGCTGGGAGGCGCACCACGCGTTCGGTGCGTGGCCGGCGCAGGCGGACTCCTGGCTCTGCCCCTCGACGCTGGAGCACTATTTCGGCCCGAGCGCGTCGCTCGAGGAGCTCACCGCCCGCAGCGCCTGGCTCCAGGGCGAGGGCTACCGGTCCGTGTTCGAGGAGGCGCGCCGGCAGAAGCCGCGCTGCGCCATGGCGCTCAACTGGTGCTTCAACGAGCCGTGGCCCACGGCGGCGAACAACAGCATCGTCAACTGGCCGGCGCGGCCGAAGCCCGCGTACGACGCTGTGCGCTCCGCCTGCCGGCCCACGCTGGCGTCGGCCCGCGTGGCGAAGTTCCAGTGGCAGCCCGGGGAGAAGTTCCGGGCCGAACTCTGGTTCCTGAACGACGCCCCCGCCGCGGTGGCCGCCGGGACGGTCCGCGCCACGGTCACGCTCGCCGGCCGCACGCTGGTCCTCGGCGAATGGACCGCGGGCGACGTTCCGGCGCTGGGCAACCTCGCCGGTCCCGCGCTCGAGCTCGACCTGCCGGCCGTCGCGGCGTCCGAGCTGACGCTCACCCTGGCGGTCGGGGACCATCCGGAGTGGTCCAGCTCCTACCGCCTGGGCTTCCGCCCGTCCTAGGGCGCCGCCGCCCGCGCCTCAGCCGCCGCGGGTGGTGGTGACATTGAGGAGCTTGGCGACGGCCTGGGCGCGCGAGCGCACGTGCAGCTTCTCGTAGATGCGGCGGACATAGGTGCTGACGGTGTTGACGCCGATCTGGAGGCGCTCGGCGATCTCCTTGTAGAGGAAGCCCGAGGCGAGCAGGTCGAGGACCGCGCGCTCGCGCTCGGACAGCTCGGCGAGCTCGTCCTGGGCCGGGGCCGGGCGGCGGAAGGACTGCACGACCATGCGGGCGACGTCGCCGCTCATCGGGGAGCCGCCCTCGTGGACGCTGCGGATTGCGGCGAGCAGTTCGTCGCGCAGCGTCGACTTGAGCAGATAGCCGGTTGCGCCGGCGCTCAGCGCGGCGAAGATGTGCTCCACGTCGCGGTACACGGTGAGGATCACGAACTGCGTGGCGGGCATGAGCGGCTTGGCGGCGCGCACGAACTCGATGCCGCTCATCACCGGCAGGTTGATGTCCACGAGCACGACGTCCGGGGCGAGGCGCGGCAGCTCCTTGAGCGCCGCGTCGGGCCGGGGGAAGGCGCGCAGGTGCTTGAAGCCGGCGGCCGATTCGAGCCAGCCGGAGATGATCGCGCAGGTCGCGACGTCGTCCTCGATGATGGCGGTGCGGATGTTCATGGGCGGAGCGGGTCAGTGGGGGAGGGGGATGGCGAGGCGGAGCACGGTGCCCTGGCCGGGAGTCGAGGTGAGGGTGAGCGACCCGTGGAGCTGGGTGGCGCGCGCCCGGAGGTTGGGGATGCCGTGCCCGCCGATCCGGCGCGGCGGGTCCTCGGCCGCGACCGGGAGGGGCGGGGCGAAGCCGTGGCCGTTGTCGGCGACCTCGAGGATGAGCTGGCGCCCCTCGGCGCGGAGCGTCAGCCGGACCTCGCTGGCCTCGGCGTGGCGCACCACGTTCGTGAGCGCCTCCTTGAGCACGAGCAGCAGGTGATGGCGCACGCCGGCCTGGAGCCGGACCTCGGGCAGCTGGGCGTCGATGTGCAGGCGCGCGCGGAGGCCGGACGCCGCCGCGATCTCCTGCGTGACCCGCGCGCCGTACGCGGCGAAGCTCTCGAGCGTGTCGTGCGACGGGTTGATGGCCCAGACGAGCTCGTCCATCGACTTCGTGATGTCGAGGGCCACCGCGTGCACCTTGGACAGCAGGCCCGGGCTCCCGGCGACCGGCGGAGTGGAGCCGGTCGACTGGCTGAGCAGCATGATCTGGGTCAGCGAGGCCCCGAGCTGGTCGTGGATGTCGCCGGCGATGCGGCGCCGCTCCGACTCGATGGCCTGCTGCCGCTCGAGCTGCTCGAGCCGCCGGCGCGCGCGGCGATGCACGACGAACCACACGGTGCCCGCCACCGTCGCGACGAGGAGGGAGACGGCGAGGACCGAGAACCACGAGGTTTCCCAGAAGTAGGGCGCGACGCTGAAGTCGAGCACCGCCGGCGTGGGATTCCAGATGCCGTCGGCGTTGGAGGCCGTCACGCGCAGCGAGTAGCTGCCCGGCGGCAGGTGGCTGAACAGCACGCTCCGGTGGGCCCCGAGGTCGACCCAGTGCGGGTACAGGCCGATCAGCTGGTAGCGGAAATGCACGCGCTCGGGGTTGGTGAACGACGGCGCCGTGAATTCCACGGCCAGGCGCCGCGTGCCGGGCGGCGCCGCGATGCGGTCGTTGCCGCGCAGCGCCGTGTCGGTGTCGTCGACACTCACGCCGGTGAAGCGGACCGTCACGCGGTGCGTCTCCGACCGGATCGACCGGGTGGGCAGGATCGCCACGCCGCGGGTGGTCGGCACGATGAACCGCCCGTCCTCGGTCATGCACGCCGCGGACTGCGTGCCGCTCGAGCAGTAGTTGGAGGGCAGCCCGTCGTCGCGGTCGAGGATCAGCGGGTGCAGCCCCGCGGCCTGGTTCTCCGCGCCGGCGGCCAGTTCCTGCTCGTCGAGCGCGAACACGCCGATGTTCGAGGTGAACCACAGGTGGCCGCGCCGGTCGTCCGCGATGTGGTAGATGTCGTCGGCCGGCAGGCCGTGGCGTCGGTCGACCTGGGCCCAGTTCCCCGCCTTCAGCCGGTAGAGACCCATCCCGAGGGTCGCGGCCCACAGCGTGCCGTCCGGGGACTCGTGGAGGCTCGTGACAAACCGCGCCGGCAGGCCGTCGGCGGCGGTGAGATACCGGATCCGTCCCGCCTCGTACCACCCGAGGCCGTGCCCGTTGGTGGCCAGCCACATTCGCCCGCGACGGTCCTCGAGGAGATACCGGACCAGCAGCACGGGCTTCCCGTTCTCGTCCAGCACCGGTGCCCACGTCTGGTCCTGCTGGCGCCACAGGCCGGTGTTGGTCGCCGCCCAGATGCCGCCGGCGCGGTCGCGCATCAGCGCCGAGATCGTCCAGCCGCGCGCGTCACTCCAGCCCGGCGCCGGTGCGAACCGTTCGTCGCGCCCCGTGAAGAGTCCCGCGCCCCAGGTGCCGACCAGCAGGCCGCCGTCGGGCTCGTTGAGCAGGCTCCAGATGAACAGCTTGTTGAGGCCGCCGGTGTGGGCGAGGCTCTGGACGCCGCTGGCGCCGACGCGATAGAGGCCCGATCCCTCGGTCCCGATCCAGATCGTGCCGTCCGCCTGCTCGGTCACGGCCACCGGGCGGGTGCTGTTCCAGTTGTCCGGCGAGGTGACGACCTGGACGCGGCTCAGGCGGATGCGGTGCAGTCGGCTGTCGCCGCAGACGAGGATGTTGCCCTCGGGGTCCTCGGTGAGGTCGACGATGCGCTCGGGCACGGCCGAACCGGTGCCGCTCAGCGACTCGACGGTCCCGTCGCTCTTCAGGATTAGTACGCCCTGGTTCGAGGTGCCGGCGAAGAGATCGCCGGACGCGGCCTCGATCATGCGGGTCATGTAGGTCCCGGGCGGCAGGTGGCACCGCGTCTCGGCCCACTCGTGGGCCTCCGTCCAGCGGCGGACCTGGTCGTCGCCGTAGATCCAGAGGCCGCCCTTGCGGGACGGAGCAATGCGGAGGATGCGGGTCGCGGCGAAGTTGCTCTGCATCCAGTCGGGCCGGTCGCGGGTGCCGCCCTGCAGGCGGATCATGGCGCCCTCCTGTTGGTAGAGCCGGCCGTCGAACGTGAGCAGCAGCGGCTGCACCGTGCCCTCGGTCGAGGCGAGGGGCGGCGCGGGGAGTCGCCAGCCGTCGCGCACGCGGACGACGTCGTGGCTCGCGAGCGCCAGCCATACGTCCCCGTAGCCGTCGCACGCGATCGAACGGACGGCCTGCGGCTCCCAGGTCTGGGGCACCGCGGCCAGCACGGAGCGGTGGCGGTCCCAGGTGTAGAGGTCGCCGGACTCGCAGCCGAGCCACAGCACGCCGTTGCGCGCCTGCCAGATGGCGGTGATGTTGTGGCCCTGGAGGAGGGTGGAGTCCGGGAAGGTCTGCCGCTGGAACAGCAGGCCGTCGAACCGCACCAGGCCGTCCTTCGCGCCCAGCCAGAGGAAACCCTCGCGGTCGAGGCAGATGCAGTTGAGGCCGCGCACCGAGGGACCTGGCTCGAAGTCCCACGACCGGATCAGGTAGTCCGCGCCGGCCCCGCGCGCACCCGTGAGGCAGCACGCGAGGACGAGGAGGACAAGGCGGGGGGTCATGGTCCGGGGCGGAACTCCCGGCCGGCGGCGGGTCGGCCGGGGGGTGGTGGGTGGGACCCTACGATTCGGACGGAGCCCGGCGCGAGGAAAGCAGAATCTGCGGGGGTCCGGCCGCCGTGATTGTAATCAATACTGATGACATCCGGCCGGGAAATTCGAGTTGCCCGTGACAGCCGGTCAGGAGTGGCATGGAACCTCCGAAACTCCGCCACGGTGTCGTCGCTCCCTTACCGTCTCCCCATCCTGGCCCGACGTGCCGCCGGACTGGCGCTGGCCCTGTGCCTCCTCGGCCCGGCCGCCCGCGCCGAGCCGGGCGTGTTTCCCATCACCGACTTCGGCGCCGTCGCGGACGGCCAGACCCTCAATTCCACGGCCATCAACCGGGCCGTGCAGGTTGCCGCCCAGGCCGGCGGCGTCGTGGTGGTGCCGCGCGGCCGCTTCGTCACGGGCACCGTCTACCTCCGCTCGGGTGTCACCCTGCGGCTCGACACCGGCGCCGAGCTCGTCGGCAGCACGAATCTCGCCGATTATCCCGAGAACCCGCTGCCGCGGCCCAAGCACTGGCCGGCCGGCGACGTCGGGCAGCTGCTTTACGACAATCTCGAGTACGGGCGGCACAGCCTGATCTACGCCGCCGAGCAGGCCCGCATCGCGGTCGTCGGCCCCGGCCGGATCGTCGGGCGCGGCGACCACCCCAACCTCAACAAGCGGGCCCTCCGCGCGCGCGGGGTGCCGGACCGCGACGCCTACCTGCGCCGCCCTTACGGGCTGTGCTTTGTCGGCTGCACGGACGTCACCGTCCGGGACGTCACCCTCGAGACGATGGCGTTCTGGTGCCAGGACTATCTCGACTGCGATCGCGTCACCGTCGAGGGCGTGACCGTCCGCAGCCAGCAGAATGACGCGAACAACGACGGCATCGACCTTGATGGCTCGCGCCATGTCCGGGTCGCGCACTGCACGTTTCTCTCGGGCGACGACTCGATCTGCTTCAAGTCGAGCTACGCCGACTGCGAGGACATCGAGGTGACCGACTGCCGGCTGAGCTCGTTCGCCAACGGCATCAAGTTCGGCACCGCGTCCAGCGGCGCGTTCCGCCGCATCCGCATCGCGAACATCACAATGCAGGGCGTGGGCGCGGCCGGCCTCGCGCTGGAGGTCGTCGACGGCGGCACGCTCGACGGCGTGCGGATCTCGGGCATCACGATGGAGCAGGTCGGCACCGCGATCTTCGTGCGCCTCGGCGACCGCGGGAGCCGCTGGCTCGGGTCGCACGGCCTGGACCGGCCGCGGGTCGGGCAGCTGCGGAACGTGGAGATCAGCGACGTCACCGCGACGATGAAGAACGAGGACGACCGGCCGCTGTCGGGCTCGATCACGGGCCTGCCCGGGCACCCCGTCGAGAACGTAACCCTCTCCAACTTCCGCACCGTCAGCCTGCACCAGGTCGATCCGGCGGCGGCCCGCCGCGCGTCCGACCAGCCGGTGGGCGAGCACGCCGGCGAATATCCGGAGTACTCGATGTTCGGGTCGCTGCCGAGCTACGGACTGTACGTGCGCCACGCGCGGAGCATCACCCTGCGGGACTGCGAGCTGAGCTTTGCCCGGGAGGATCCGCGGGCGGCGCTGGTCTGCGACGATGTCGCGGACCTGACGGTCGAGCGCCTGGCCGCGGCCGTGGTCGCGGGCGGCGGGCCGATCATCCGGCTCCGTGACGTGACCGGCGCCCGGGTGACCGGCAATGTCGCGCCCACCGGCACCGGGATCTATCTCGGCCTCGAGGGTGGCACGCGCGGCGTGGTCGTGCGGGGCTGCAACCTGAGCCAGGCCGACGCACCGGTCAGCGCCGGCGCGGGCCAGGCGGGGGCCGACGTCATCCTGCTCGAACCCTGACCACCGCGCGCCGCGCCCCGTTCGCCGATGAAGCTTCGCGTCGCTGGATTCCAGATGCCCGTCGGCCGCGAGGTCCGGGCGAACTCCGCGCTGATCTGCGGGGCGATCGAGCAGGCGGCCGCCGCGAAGGCCGACCTCCTGCTGACTCCCGAAGGTTCGCTGAGCGGCTACCGGCCCGATTTCCCGGCGACGGTTTGGCGCGAGGAACTGGCGCGGGTGACGGCGCTGGCCCGGGAGCGCCGGCTCGGCCTCGCGCTCGGCACGTGTGCGATCGAGGAGGACGGGCGATGCTACAACCAGATCCGGGTCTACCGGCCCGACGGCACCTACCTGGGGTTCCACGCCAAGACGCTGCTGTGCGGCACGCTCGGGCCCGACCCTGAGGGCGAGATCCGCCATTACCAGCCGGCGCCGCTGCGGTGTTTCGACTGGGCGCCCGGGCTGCGGCTCGGCGCGCTCATCTGCAACGACGTCTGGGCGAACCCCACCTGCACGCCGATGCCCGACCCGCATCTCACGCAGCAGCTCGCCGGCCTTGGCGCCCAGGTGATCCTGCACGCCGTGAATGGCGGACGGGACGCGAGCGAGCTCTCCGAGGTGCACTGGGAGTTTCATGAGTCGAACCTGCGGCTGCGCGCCCGCGGCGGCGGCGTGTGGATCGTCACGGTCGACAACAGCGATCCCGCGGACCTGCCCACGTCCTCGCCCTCCGGCGTGCTCCGGCCCGACGGCACGTGGGCCTGTCGCGCGCCGGCCGCGGGCGCCCACCTCTTCGTGCACGACCTCGAGATCGAAAGCCGGGGGGGCGGGGTCGGTCGGGCCGGGTCATGAACTCCTGGCGGGAGGTCGAGCCGGGCGTACTGCTGCGCCGCGACAGCTGCAACCTCTACGCCGTGGCCGGGACCGACGGCGCCTGGCTGGTCATCAACGCCGGTTCCGGCCACCATCCGCTCGATCTCGGCGAGGTTGGCCCGGGCCGCGTGACGGTGCTGCTCACGCATCACTTCCGCGATCACACCGCCGGCGCGACCCGCCTGGCGGCCGAGCACGGCGCGCTCATCGCCGCGCCCTGGACCGAGCGCGACCATCTCGCGGGCGAGCAGCGGGCGTTCCAGCGGAAGCCGACGCAGCTGCTGTACGACCTCACCTGGGATCACTTCGCCCCGATCGCCCCGCTGCCCGTCGGCCGCTGGCTGCTTGACTACGAGCGGGCGACCCTGGCGGGCCTGGCGGTCGAGGTCATTCCCACCCCGGGGGTCACGATGGGCGCGGTCACCTACCTGGTCACGCTGCCGTCCGGCCGCCGCCTCGCGTTCGTCGGCGAACTGATGGCGGCCCCGGGCCGGCTGGCGCGGCTGTCACCGCTCCAGTACAACTACAACGACCTGACCGGGGTCGAGAACGTGCTCGACTCCTGGGCGCGGGTGCTGGCGGCACGGCCGGACCTCGCGCTGCCCAGCCTCGGGGAGCCGTTCGCGGACTGCGCGGCGGCGGTCGGGCGGCTGCGGGCGAACTACGCCGGCTTCGAGGCCGTGCAGCCGGGCATCGCCGCGCGGCTGGCGCAGCCGGCGCCGACCGGGGTCGCGGAGGTGGTGCCGCGCCTCTACCGCGCGCTCGGGGTGTCCGCCGAGGTCCACTTCCTGGTCGGCCGCTCGGGCCGCGCGCTGGCGCTCGACTACGGCTACGACACCGCGACCGTGAGATTCCCGAACCGGCTCGACGCCTGGAACCGCCGGCCGCTGCTGCACAGCGTCGCGGCGCTCCGCGCCGCGGCCGGCGTCGAGCGGATCACCACGGTGCTCGCGACGCACTACCACGACGACCATGTCGCGGGCGTGCCGCTGCTGCAGCGCCTGCACGGCACCGAACTGTGGGCGGGCGAGAATTTCGCGGACCTGCTCGAGCGGCCGGAGGACCACGACCGGCCGTGCCTCTGGCCCGAGCCCATGCGCGTGGCGCGGCGCCTGCCGCTGGGCGAGCGCGTCGTCTGGGAGGACGCCACGATCACCCTCCACCCGATGACCGGGCACACGGAGTTCTCGACCCTCGTGCTGCTGGAATTCGACGGCCGCCGCGTCGCGCACACGGGGGACCAGCTCTTCTTCCTTGATCCCGCGACCGGCCGGCTCTGCGGGCCCGAGCAGGGCGGGGTGTTCACCAATCACGTCTACCGCAACGGCCTCGCGCTCGGCGGTTACGTCGACTTCGTCCGGCGCCTGCGGGCGTTTGCTCCCGAGCTGATCCTGAGCGGGCATCATGCGCCCTACCGGCCGGACGAGGCGCTGTGGGACCGGCTCGAGGCGGCGGCGCAGGCGTTCGACCGCCTGCACCGCGCGATCATGCCGCTGGGGGAAAACGAGATCCACTTCGGCGCCGAGAGCCAGGCGGCGAAGCTGGTCCCGCACCGGCTGCGGCTCGATCCCGGCCGACCCGCCTCCCTCCGGGGCTGGGTCCTCAACCCGCTCGGCCGGCGCGCGCGGGCGGACCTGCGCCTGGTGACGAACCGGCCGGAGTGGGGCGGGGTGCGCCTGGCGCTCGACCTCGCGGCGCGGGAGAAACGGTCGTTCGCGCTGGAGCTGCCCCCGGTCGCCGGGCTGCCGGCGGGCCGCGAGCCCGTGGCGCTGGATCTCACCGTGGACGGCCGGCCGTTCGGCCAGGTGGCGGAGGCGTGGCTCACCGCCGCCGGGGACAACTGTCATTAGTTTTGGTGACGTGACGCTGACCGGCACAGTCGATAGCATGGAGACGCTACCCGTCCCGGCGAACCGCCTTCGCCTTCCCCCCACCGTCCAGACGACTGCCCCCTTTCCTCGAGCTGCGTCATTCCCGTGACGCGACTGGAGATTTCCCACAGACCAACCCCAACCCGTCCCCGTATGAGTCGCAACTACCTGATTCGTGCCGGCGCATTCCTGCTCGCGCTGCTCCTCGGCCTGCCCGCAGGCCGAGCCCAGACTGCCACCACGCAGCCTGCCAAACAGAATCCTCCCGTGGAGGAATCCAAGGATGGCGAGACCTCGGACGAAATCCAGCGGCTCTCGCCCTTCGTGGTCGAGGACACCGACGGCGCCAACACCTACATCGCCACCAGCACGCTGGCCGGCACGCGGGTGCGCACCGACCTGAAGGACACCGCGTCCGCGATCACCGTCATCACGTCGCAGTTCCTCAAGGACACCGGCGTGAAGAGCAACCAGGACCTCCTCATCTACACCCCGAGCACGGAAGTCGCGGGCATGGGCGGCAACTTCTCCGGCGCCGCCGGCAGCAAGAGCTTCAACGAGGCCTCGAACATCATCAACCCGAGCAACAACAACCGCGTGCGCGGCCTCGACCGGGCGGACAACACGCGCGACTACTTCCTGACCGACATCCCGTGGGACAGCTTCAACGTCGGTCGCATCGACCTGCAGCGCGGCCCGAACTCGATCCTGTTCGGCGTCGGCAGCCCCGCCGGCATCGTGAACGCCAGCGTCAATGACGCGTCCTTCAAGAACGCGTACAAGCTGGAGAACGTGGTGGACGGCTACGGCTCGGTCCGCACCTCGCTCGACGTCAACCAGGTGCTGCTCAAGAAGCAGCTCGCGCTCCGGATCTCGGCGCTGCAGGACAACCGGAAGTTCCAGCAGGAGCCGGCCTTCAACAACCAGAAGCGCCTGTACGGCGCCCTCCGCTATTCCCCGGACTTCCTCGGCGAGGACAACCACACGTCCCTCCGGATCAAGTTCGAGAACGGCGATGTCGCCTCGAACAACCCGCGCATCCTGCCCCCGACGGACCGCATCACCCCGTGGTTCGGCTCGACCTTCAACAAGGCCACGATCAACACGCTGTCGGCCGGTAACGGCTCGCTCTCCACGACCAACCCGATCATCAAGCTCTTCTCCCCGGGCGGCAACATCAGCTTCCAGGGTGTCGCCAGCACGGTGGACGTCCGGTCATTCTACGAGGCGAACAGCAGCAACCCGACCAACATCATCGTTGGCATGATCAACTCGGGCCTCCCCGGCCTGAACAACGGCGCGTACCGTGCCCTCGCCATCCCGGTCTACACCGAGTTTGCCAAGGCCAACCTGCCCGGCGGCTCCTTCTACGTGGACAAGGTGCTCACCGACAGCAGCGTGTTCAATTACTACGACAACCTGCTCGACGGCCCGAACAAGCACGAGTGGCAGAGCTGGCAGGCCGGCAACATCGATCTCCAGCAGACCTTCTTCAAGGACATGCTGGCCTTCGACCTCACCTACGACCGGCAGTCCTACAACAGCGGCCAGGTTTCTTGGCTCACCGGCAACAACTACGCGATCGGCGTCGATGTGAACCAGACCGTCGCCGACGGCTCGACCAACAAGAACCTTGGGCGGCCCTACGTCGCCGGATCCGACGCCTTTGGCAACTTTTCGACGAAGACAGATCGCCAAAGCAAGCGCGCCATCGTGACCCTGGACCTCAAGTCCGAGGATTACCTCGGCAAGAACTGGATGAGCTACATCCTCGGTCGCAGCGTCCTGACCGGGCTTCTCAGCGAGGACGAGAAGCGCCAGCGCAGCGTCACCTGGGCCGAGCACTCCGCCACCCCGGACCTGATCAACCTCTTCGGCCTGCAGGCGACCAGCCTCAACTCCATCGCTGGCACCCGCGCCTTTGACTGGGTCTCCTACCTCGGGCCGACCCTGAACGGGGCCAGTTCGGCGTCGGGCGCGAATGTCTCGCGGCTCCTGACGAACATCAATCCGGGCGCCACGAGCGTGGTGCGGTACTTCAATTCCACCTGGAACGCCGCCGCGACGGTCAACAAGACCGACCCGTACACCTACGTCGACTTCAACACCAACACAACCAAGACCGGCACGCAGGCCGACAATCCGGCCAACTACGTGGGCTGGACCGGCGGCGGCGTGAACTGGCTCTCCGCCAGCAACCCGAAGGACTTCCCGAGCCTCGTCATCGGCGGCAACCGCCAGAAGTTCACCGACAAGTCCAAGGGCTTCACCTGGCAGGGCTACCTGCTCGGCGGCGACCTCGTCCCGACCTTCGGCTGGCGCAAGGACACGGTCGTCAACTACGACCTGAACGCCCCGACGAACTCCACGACCGGCATCGCCGCGCTCGACTACGAGTTCGACCCGAACAACTACCGCCTCGCCGAGGGCCAGAGCCGGAACTGGAGCGGCGTCTATCACTTCCCGAAGAAGCTCGTCGAGAAGGTCATGAGCGGCGTGTCCATCACGGCCCTCTACAACGAGTCGTCCAACTTCAAGGCCGACGCCCCGCGCCGGAACCTCATGGGCGAGACCATCCCGAACCCGCAGGCCAAGACACGGGAAAAAGGTGTCGTGATCGGCGTCCTCAATGATCGCGTCACCTTTCGCGCCAACTGGTTCAAGACCCAGATGAGCAACGCGACGCTGCAGTCCGGCGCGAGCGCGATCTTCGGCGGCGGCAGCTATCTCATGTACCAGCTCACTGCCCTCGGTTACACCATGGCGGCGATGGTGCAGGACGCGCAGGCCGGTGTCTCCGACGGCGCGGGTCTCGACAAGTACTTCGCCGATAGCGGCTGGACGAACTATGCCTACACCGACGCGGTGCCGGGCGTGACGTGGAGCGACAACTACACGAACACCACGGCCTCGTCGCCCTGGCAGACCGCCTCGCAGACGGTCAAGTCGGCCAAGATGGTGCAGGCCTGGCTCAACGCCCCGGCGTTCTTGAACAAGTCGTTCTTCACCTTCTGGAACGTCCCCGGCGCCGGCCTCGACCCGGCCGCCGCCAAGGCCACCGGCAAGCTGCACTCCGCCCTCGGGCCCGGCGGCACGACGTCGCCGTTCGGCAGCTTCAACTACCTCGTCGCGATCATCACCCCGTCCGCCAGCACGCTCCCCGTCACCACGGTCGACACGCTCGCCAAGGGCCAGGAGTTCGAGATCGCGGCCAACCCGATCAAGAACTGGAACGTCTCGCTCAACTACGTGCGCACCTTCGCCACGCGCACCAACCTCGACTACACCACCAAGGTGTACATGGAGCAGATGAACACGTTCTTCTCCGGCGACGCCGGCTACCTCCGCCTGTGGGGCCTGCCTTCCTACCAGGCCTCGACGCTCTGGCGCGACAACCTGTGGCTGCCCTACCAGGTCGCCCTCTCGTCGCAGGGCCAGTCGGCGCCGGAAGTGGCCAAGTGGCGCCTGAACGCCGCCTCGAACTACCTCATCTCCGAGGGCAAGCTCCGCGGCGTGAACATCGGCGGCGCCGCCCGGCTCGAGGCGCCCCGCATCTCGGGGTACCGCTACAGCGCCACGCTCGGCTACCTCGACGTCGGGCAACCCCTCATGAGTCCGCGCGACTCGCACTTCGACCTGTGGTTCGGCTACACCAAGAAGCTCAACTACGGGAAGCTCGTCTGGCACGGCCAGGTCAACTTCCGCAACTTCGGTGAGCGGACCCGCCTGGTCCCGGCCTACTATGAGCCGGACGGCTCCCTCGCCCTCGCCCGCATCCAGGAGGGCATGAGCTGGACCCTCACGAATTCCGTCGAGTTCTGAGTGTCGGGGTTTGTGCGGGGCCGCCCCCTTCCGGGTGCGGCCCCGTTTTTTGTTGGGCCTCCCTTCCTCCCATGCCACGCCTCCTCCTCCCCGTGCTACTGGGCCTCCTCGCGGCCGCCGCGCCGTCCCGCGCGGCTGAGACCCGCGAGTATGCCGTCGTATTCGAGAGCAACGTCCCGATGAAGGCCCGCGACGGCACCCTCCTCGTCGCCGACATCTTCCGGCCCAAGGCCGACGGCAAGTTCCCGGTTCTCCTCGAACGCACGCCGTACGACAAATACACCAATCTGGACTCGGGCCTGAAGGGCGCCGCCCGCGGCTATGTCGTGATTCTCCAGGACTGCCGCGGTCGCCACCTGTCCGGCGGCGAGTGGTATCCCTTCAAGTACGAGATCACCGACGGCTACGACGCCGTGGAGTGGGCGGCCGGCCTGCCGTACTCCAACGGTCAGGTCGCCATGCTCGGCGGCTCGTACGTGGGCGTCACCGAGATGCTCGCCGCCGTCGCCGCACCGCCGCACCTCGTGGCGATCAACCCCATGATCACGGCGTCCGACTACTACCAGCACTGGGCCTACCAGGGCGGCGCCTTCATGCAGATGCTCGCCCAGGCGTGGTGCTCGGCGCTCGCGATGGACAGCCTGGAGCGCCGCTCGGGCGGTTCCGCCGTGCCCTCGCACTGGGACTATCTCCAGGCGCCCAGCCGCTACCCGCTCATCGACCCCGGCCCGGCCGCGACTCTCGCGCCCTACTACTTCGACTGGCTCGCGCATCCGACCTACGACGACTACTGGAAGCAGTGGTCGATCGAGCGGCAGTTCGGGAAGATCACCGTGCCGGCGATGCACGTCGCGGCGTGGTACGACTTGTTTCAGGACGGCTCCATCCGGAATTACCTCGGCATGCGCGACCATGCCGCGACGCCCGCGGCCCGCGCCGGCCAGCGGCTCATCATTATCCCGGGCGGCCACGCTGGCTTCGACCCGAAGATCGGCGAGCTCGACTTCGGCCCGTCCGCCAAGTTCGACATCTGGGGCTACGGGCTGAAGTGGTACGACCACCTGCTCAAGGGGGTCGACAACGGGATCGAGCGGGACAAGCCCGTGAAGATCTTCGTCATGGGCCGCAACGTGTGGCGCGACGAGGACGAGTGGCCGCTGGCCCGCGCCAAGGCCACGCGGTATTACCTGCACTCCGCCGGCCGCGCCAATTCCTCCGCCGGCGACGGCGCGCTGAAGACCGAGGCGCCTGGCGCGCTTCCGCCCGACCGGTACGCCTACGATCCGCTCCGCCCGGTGCCGACCCACGGCGGCCCCATCCTCGGCGACTTCGCCAACTACCCGGCGGGACCCCTTGACCAGCAGCAGGTCGAGCTGCGCGACGACGTGCTGGTCTACACCACGCCGCCGTTCGAGCAGGACTTCGAGGTCACGGGTCCGGTCTCGCTCGAGCTCTACGTGAGTTCCTCCGCGATCGACACCGATTTCATGGGCAAGCTGGTGGACGTGTGGCCCGACGGCCGCGCCTACAACCTGTGCGACGGCGTCCTGCGCGCCCGCTTCCGCGAGTCGTACGAAAAGCCGGCGCTCATGCAGCCCGGCAAGGTCTACAAGCTCACGATTGACCTGTGGTCGACGAGCAACGTCTTTCTGAAGGGGCACCGGCTCCGGCTTGAGGTGGCGAGCAGCAACTTTCCGCGCTTCGCCCGCAATCCCAACACCGGCGGAAACGAGGTCGGCTCGGGCGCCGCCCCCGTGGTCGCGGCGAACGTGGTCTACCACGACGCCGACCATCCCTCCGCCCTCATCCTGCCGGTGGTGCCGTGACCAGCCCCGGAGGTGCCCGACCCATGACTCCCCCGCCCAGTTATGTCCACGGCACCTCCGCCCAGGTGTTGTCGGGCGACACCATCGGCCGCTGCCTGCGGCGGACCATCGAACGTTTCGGCCCGCACGAGGCCCTGGTGGTGCGCCAGCAGGGCGTGCGCTGGACCTATGCCGAGCTCGGCCGCCGGGTCGAGCAGCTCACGTGCAGCCTCCGGCGGCTCGGCCTCCAGGCCGGCGACCGGCTCGGCGTGTGGGCGCCCAACTGTTCCGAGTGGACGCTTACCCAGTTTGCCGCCGCCCGCGCGGGGATCATCCTCGTCACGATCAATCCGGCCTACCTCGTTCGCGAGCTGGAGTTCGTGCTCAACCATGTCGGCTGCCGCGCGCTGGTCCTCGCACCGGAGTTCCGCAGCAGCAACTATCTCGAGATCCTCGCCTCGCTCGCGCCAGAGCTGGCCCACTGCGCCCCCGGGCAGCTGCGCAGCGCCGCGCTGCCCGCGCTCGAGTTCGTCATCCGCATCGGCCCCGGGCGGTCCGCGGGCATGCTCAGCTTCGACGACCTCCTTTCGGCGCCGGCGGCCGAGGAGGTCGCCGCCTTGCGGTCGGTCGAGGAGGCGCTCCAGGCGGACGAGGCGATCAATATCCAGTTCACCTCCGGCACCACTGGCAGCCCGAAGGGCGCCACGCTAAGCCACCACAATCTGCTCAACAACGCCCACTTCGTCGTCGAGGCGCTGCGTCTGACCGAGGCGGACCGGCTCTGTCTCCCCGTGCCGCTGTACCACTGCTTCGGCATGGTCATGGGCAACCTGGGCGCCGTCAGCCACGGCGCCTGCCTGGTCTATCCCAGCGAGGGCTTCGACGCGGAGGCGGTCCTCGAGGCCGTCGAGGCCGAGCGGTGCACGGCGCTCTACGGCGTGCCCACGATGTTCATCCGGATCCTCGACGAGCCCAGCCTCGGCAGCCACCAGCTCTCCAGCCTGCGCACCGGCATCATGGCGGGCGCTCCCTGCCCCGTGGAGGTCATGCGCCGGGTCGTGTCGGACCTGCACCTGCGCGAGGTGACGATCGCGTACGGCATGACGGAGACCTCGCCGGTGAGCTTCCAGAGCGCGTGGAACGACTCCATCGAGCGCCGCGTCACCACCGTGGGCCGGATCCATCCCCACGTGGAGGCCAAGGTGGTCGACGCCCATGGCCGCGTCGTGGCCCGCGGCGAGAAGGGCGAGCTGCTCGTGCGCGGCTACCTCGTGATGCGGGGGTACTGGAACGAGCCGAACCGCACGGCCGAGGCGATTGACGAGGCCGGGTGGATGCACACCGGCGACCTCGCGACGATCGACGCCGAGGGCTACTGCAACATCGTCGGCCGCTCGAAGGACGTCATCATCCGCGGCGGCGAGAACATCTATCCCCGCGAGATCGAGGAGTACCTGCTGCGCCACCCGCAGGTCTCGGACGTCGCCTGCGTCGGCGTGCCGGACCCGCGCAACGGCGAGGAGATCTGCGCCTGCGTCATCCGCCGGGCCGGCGCGAGCTGCACCGAGGAGGAGCTCCGGGGCTTCTGCCGCGGCCAGATCGCGCGCTACAAGGTGCCGCATTATTTCCGCTTCGTGGACCGCTTTCCGCTCACCGTGACCGGCAAGGTCCAGAAATACGTGCTCCGGCAAGAGATGGCCGAGGCGCTCGGCCTGCACGAGCAGCGCACCGCTTGAATGAACACCCCGACCCCGCCCGCCCGGCTCAGCCGCCGCGAATTCCTCGGCACCGCCGCGGTGGCCGCCGCCGCCGCGTGCCTGCCGGCGCGCCTGCGGGCCGCGCCGCCCGCCCGCGACCCGCGCTGGCGCGGCTTCAACCTCATCGAGATGACCGACGGCGAGCGCGGCCGGCCGTTCCTGGAGTCCGACTTCGCGTTCCTCGCCCGGTGGGGCTTCAGCTTTGCGCGGCTGCCCGTGTCGTACTGGTGCTGGTCCGACCCGGCCCGCTGGACCGAGATCGACGAGCGGGCGCTGGCGCCGCTCGACCAGGCGGTCGAGTGGGGCCGGCAGTACGGCCTGCACCTCAACCTCGGCCTGCACCGCCTCCCGGGCTACTGCGTCAACCGGCCGGAGCTCGAGCCCGCGCCGCTGTTCTCCTCCGCCCGCGGGCCCGCCAGCCCGCGCGCCCTCGAGGTCGCGGCGCAGCACTGGACCATGCTGGCCCGCCGCTACCGGCAGGTCCCGGCCGACCGCCTCAGCTTCGACCTGCTCAACGAGCCGCCCTTCATGGCCGACCACGCGGAGTACGTCCGCATCGCCCGGACGCTGATCGCGGCGATCCGCGCGGTCTCGCCCGACCGGACCATCGTGGTCGACGGCGCCGATCTCGGGCAGACGCCGGTGCTGGCGCTGGCCGGTGACGGGGTCATGCAGAGCACGCGCGGCTACCTGCCGAAGATGGTGAGCCACTACACCGCGACCTGGGTTCCGGACGCCGAGTTCGAGTCGCACGCGCAGCCCACCTGGCCAATGACCGACGCGCGCGGGGTGCGGTGGGACCGGGCCAAGCTCCGGGCCGAGCTGATCGACAAGTGGCGCCCGCTGGTCGACCGCGGCGTGAAAGTCCATGTGGGCGAGTGGGGTTGCTTCATCCGCACGCCGCACGAGGCCTGCCTCGGCTGGATGTCCGACCTGCTGGCGCTCTGGGGCGAGGCCGGCTGGGGCTGGGCCATGTGGAATCTCCGCGGTCCGTTCGGGCCGCTCGACAGCGCCCGGCCCGACGTGAGGTACGAGGTGCAGGACGGCCACCAGGTCGACCGGAAGATGCTCGACCTGCTTCTCGCCCACTGACCGCGGGCGGCCCTGTAATCAGTTTCGGGGACAAGACAGCGCCGCCGCCAGCGGCTATCCTTTCGCTTCCCCTCGGCGCCGCCGTCGCGCCGGCCCGCTCCTGCGCGGAGCGAGGTTCCCCGCCCGATCCCTCTCCAATGTCCTCCTCCTCCCCGCGCCGCTCCCGTTCCGGGGCCCGGCGCCCCGTGTATTACGTGCTCAGCACCCACTGGGACCGCGAATGGCTCCAGACCTTCCAGGGCTTCCGCCATCGCCTCGTGCAGCTCATGGACCGGGTCCTCGACGACTTGGCGGCCGGCCGGCTGCAGGGGCCGTTCACGACGGACGGGCAGGCGGTCATCATCGAGGACTACCTCGAAATCCGGGCCGACCGCGCCGAGGAACTCCGGCTTCGCGCCCGCGAAGGGGCGCTCAAGATCGGGCCCTGGTACGTCCTGCCCGACGAGTGGCTCGTGTCGGGCGAGGCGATCGTGCGCAACCTCCAGCTCGGCCGCGCGGTCGCCCGGCAGCACGGCGGGACGCCGTCGTCGGCCGGTTTCGTGTGCGACCTCTTCGGCCATGTCAGCCAGCTGCCGCAGATCTTCGCCGGCTTCGGCATCCGCCACGTCCTGCTCTGGCGCGGCCTCGAGCCCCGCGCCCACGCCCATTTCTGGTGGGAGGGGGCCGACGGCACGCGCGTGCTCGGCTACCGGTTCCCGCGCACCGGCTACTGCGACTACGACTACGACGTCCGGCGCTGCCACCAGCCCGACCAGGCGTTCGAGCCCGAGCGCGCGCACCGCGACCTCGTCGCGCACCTCGCCAAGGAGGCCAAGCGGAACCAGGTCGACCCGATCCTCCTCTTCGACGGCGGCGACCACCTCCAGTACGACGCCGACTACTACCGGGCGCTGTTCGGGCGCCCGGCGGGCCCGGCGTTCCCGTACGCGGTGCGGGCGGCCACGCTCGACGAGTACCTCGAAGCCGTGGCGGCGCAGTCCGGGCGGGTCCGGGACGTCGTGCGCGGCGAGCTGCGCGAGACGGCGGTGCGCCCGACCGTCGAGGACCAGCAGTGGCTGATCCCGGGCGTCCTCTCGAGCCGCGTGTGGATCAAGCAGGCCAACATGCGCTGCCAGCTGCTGCTGTGCCACTGGACCGAGCCGCTCGGGGCCATGGCGTCGTCCCTCTGCGGCGCGCGCTACCCGGCCGACTTTCTCCGCGTCGCGTGGCGCTGGCTGCTGCTCAACCACCCGCACGACTCGATGTGCGGCTGCAGCGTCGACGCGGTGCACCGCGACATGGAGTACCGGTTCGCCCAGTGCGAGCAGATCGCCGACCTCAGCGCCCGGGAGGCGCTGGTGAAGCTCGCCGCCCGGGCCGCCGGGCCGGTGGGCCCGGGCGAGCGCCGGGTGCTCGTCGCGAACCCGCTTCCGCGCCCGCTTGACGAGACGGTCGAGCTCACGCTGCACGTGCCGGCGGAGTGGGGCACCTTCCAGGAGTTCTTCGGCTTCGAGGCCAAGCCGGCCTTCCGGCTCCACGGCCCCGACGGCGCCGAGCTCCCGTACCAGCGTCTCGCGCAGGACCCGAACCGCGGCCAGGTCCGCGTCTATCCCGCCAAGTTTCCGCAGCCTTTTCGAACCCACGACGTCACGGTGGCCGTGCGCCTCCGCCTCCCGGCGCTGGGCTACGCGATGCTCACGCTGCGCGAGGGCGCGCGGGCCGCGGCGGACGCCATCGTCGCCGCCGTGCCGCTGCCGACGCGGTATCCGGCGACGCCCGGGATCGCCACCAGCGGGTGCACGATGGACAATGGCATCCTGGCGGTGCGCATCGGAACCAACGGCACCCTGGACCTGACCGACCGCCGCACGGGCGAGACCTACCGCCAGCTCCTCACCTTCGAGGACATCGCCGACATCGGCGACGGCTGGTACCACGGCCAGGCCGTCAATGACCAGGCCTTCGTCTCCACCGCCGCCGTCGCCGATGTCGCCCTGGTGCACAACGGCCCGGAACTCGCCCGCTTCCGCATTCGCACGGTGCTCCGTCTCCCGCCGGAGTTCCGGTTCGACCGGATGGTCCGCGCCGCGGACCTGGGCGAGCTCGTCATCGACAGCCTGGTATCCCTCGCCCGCGGCAGCGACCGCCTCGAGGTGCGCACCCGGGTGGACAACCGCATCCGCGACCACCGCCTGCGGGTGCTCCTGCCGACCGGCACCCGGGCCCGGACCTATCTCGCCGACAGCGCCTTCGACGTGGTCGAGCGGCCGGTCGCGCTGCCGGCGGACAACCACCTCCGCCGCGAGCTCGCGGTCGAGACCGGCCCGCAGCAGACGTGGACCGCCGTGACCGACCGCCGGCGCGGCCTCGCGGTCGTCGCCCCCGGGCTCATGGAAACCGCGGTGCGCGATGACGCGGACCGGACCCTGGCGCTGACCCTCTTCCGCGCGACCCGGCGCACGATCTTCACCGACGGCGAGCCCGAGGGACAGCTGCAGCGCGAACTCTCGTTCCACTACTGGATCGTCCCGGTGCGGGGGACCGTTGACCGCGCCCGGCTCTGCGACCTTGGCGTGCAGCTCGGCGCGGGCCTCCGCGACGTGCAGCTGGCGGCCGTCGACGTCGCCACTCACGCGCCCGGCGCGCCGGCCCTGCCGCCGGTCGCGTCCTTCCTCGCTGTGACGGGCGGGCTCGTGATCACCAGCGTGCGCGAGCAGGGCGGCGGCCTCGAGGTGCGAGGCTTCAATCCGGGCGATCGGACCCTGATCGCGACGTTTGACTTCCGGGGGCGCCCGACGGCGGCGCCGATCCCGACCGCGGTGCAGCCGGTCAACCTCGAGGGTGAGGCCACCGGGCGGCGTACGCGTGTGGCGCGGGGCATGCACCGGCAGCCGGTCCGGCCCAGGCAGATCGTAACCCTGCGGTTCACGTGCTGAACGTCCCGGTCATGTCCCTTCTCCGCCACCTCCGGTCGCTACGAGCCTGCGCCGGGCTGGCGGCGATGGCAGTCGCCGGGGCGCAGGAGGGGCCGCTGGCGCCGGGCGCACTGACCACCTACGTGCTGAAGGGCGGGACCGATGCGGCGGCCTACGACGAGGCCGTGGCGGTCGCGACGGTGCAGGGGCTGCTCAACCGCGACGCGCCGCAGGTCTACCTGTTTTCCGCCGTCAACCCGCGGCCGCAGTACTGGTGGGACCGATTCAGCCGGCCGGGCGGCTGGCTCGCGTCGCGCCGGGCGGCGCCCGTGGCGGACCTCGACGGCCTGGTGCGCCGGGCCGGAGCCAAGCTCAGGGGCGCGGTGGTCTGGGACCCGGCGGTGCCGGCGACCGTCAACGTCGCGACGACGCTGGCGGGCGTGCGCGACGCCATCGTGCTGAGCCCCGAGCTGGCGGCGCGGCACCTGGCGGACTGGCGTCTCCCGGTGCTGGAGGACCTGCGGGGCCGCTTCACCGGCGCGGAGACCGGCAGCCGCAAAAACGATGCCTACCGCTGGGCCGTGCGGGAGCTGCTGGCGAAGGGACTCTGCTCGAGCCGCTTCCTCTGCCTGTACCATGACGCGTTCGGGCTTCGCGAGCGCGGGCAGGTCGGGTATGCCGTGACCCGCGACTGGGCGGTGCGCAACCGCGCCTTCGTGTTCGACCTGTCGCCGTGGGGCGACGAGTGCCCGGCCGACGATCCCGGCCAGCGGCGCGGACTCGACCTGGAGACCTACCGGATGATCCTCGCGGAAACGCGCCGGGGGAGCGGCGGCCGGCACCTGACGGAGCTGACCGGGTTCTTCTCGTTCGAGAAGTACAGCCACTTCGGCGGCCACGCGAGCGCCCATGAACCGGTGCCGACGGAGTGGGAGACGGTCCGCCTCATCTCACCCTACCTGGTCTACCAGAACACCTCGACGAGCGACTGCTACAACCAGTCGCTGCACTGCCAGGCGCCGCGGGTGGCGCTGAAACAGGTGCCCGCGGCCCCGGTCCGGGCGACGCCCGGCAAGACCTACCTCTGCCTGTACATGGCCGACTACGATTCGGCCTACGTGCTCTACGATTACCTGCCGAAATTCTGGGACGATCCGAACCGCGGCCGCGTGCCGCTGGCGTGGGGCCTCAATCCGAACCTGCGGGACACCTATCCCGACCTCGTCGCGCACTTCTACGCGACGATGACCCCGGCCGACACGATCACGGCCGATGCCGGCGCCGCCGGCTACATCAATCCGACGCGCATCGCCGAGGCCGACCTCCCGCAGTTCGTCCGGCACAACCGCGCGTACTTCCGGGAGGCCGACCTCGCGTACGCGCCGATGGTGCTGGACTGGGCGGAGCCGACGCCGGCGGTGAAGGACGCCTTCCAGGCCTTCGCGCCGAAGGGCCTGGGCTCGATGGTGTGGGACATGCACACCAACACCGGGCACGGCCCGGCGCCGCACGTGTGGCGCGGGATGCCGGTGCTCAACCTCCTCAACGAGGCCAATGAATTCCCCGGCCCCGAGCGGACCGCGGACATCATCGCCACCGCCATCGCCGAAAATTCCGGCGGGCTGCGCGGCTTCTACCTGTTCCGCATCGTGTGGACCAGCCCCACCCAGATCCTCGAGATGCTCGCGGCGCTTCGCGCGCGGCACCCGCAGCTCGACATCGAGGTCCTCGACCTCGGCACCTTCTACCGCCTGGCCGGCGAACGCCTCGCGGCCGGACCCGCCACCTGACCTTCCCCGATCCCGCCGCCTTTCCTTCATGCATTCCCTCACCACCCTCGACTACTCGATCATCGTCGCCTACCTCGCCCTGAGCCTCGTCATGGGGCTCGTCATGAGCCGGCGGGCGAGCGCCAGCCTCGACCACTACTTCCTCGGGGGACGCAAGGTGCCGTGGTACCTGCTGGGCGTGATGGGCATGGCGAACTGGTTCGACCTGACCGGCACGATGCTCATCACCTCGTTCCTCTACATGCTCGGGCCGCGCGGCCTGTTCATCGAGTTCCGGGGCGGCGCGGTCCTGATCCTCGCCTTCATGCTGGTCTACACCGGCAAGTGGCACCGGCGGTCGGGCTGCATGACCGGGGCGGAGTGGGGCATCTACCGCTTCGGCGACAATCCTGTGGCCCAGGCGATGCGCGTGTTCGGCGCGGTGATGACGATCTTCACGACGATCATGATGATCGCGTACCTGGTGCGCGGCGCGACGCTGTTCCTGGGGATGTTCTTCCCGTTTCCGCCGCTGTACACGACGCTGGCCCTCGTGGTGCTCACCACGGCGTATACCGTGAGCGCCGGCTTCTACGGCGTCGTGCTGACCGACCTCGTGCAGGGCGTGATAATCATGATCACCTGCGTCGTCATTGGCCTGATGGCGTGGCACCTCGTGCCGGACTCCGGGGGGCTGGCCGCGATGGCGGAGCACGTGACCGGCAACCCCGACTGGGTCAACTCGCTGCCCGCGTGGCGGACCCCCATGCCGCCGGGCTACGAGCAATACTCGCTGCTCATCCTGATGGCCGGCTTCTACCTGCTTCGGCACTCGCTGGGCGGCCTCGGCACCGGGGGCGAGGCGCGGTATTTCGGCGCCCGCAGCGACCGCGACTGCGGCCTGCAGTCGTTCCAGCAGGCGATCATGATCAGCTTCCGCTGGCCGCTGATGATGGGCTTCGCGGTCCTGGGCATCCATTTCGTCGCGGCCAACTATTCCGACCTGTCGGTCGTGAAGGCGGCCTCCGACGCGATCCACCACTACGCCCCGAACATCACCGAGGCGGGGTGGCACGACCTGACCAGCGACGTGATCAACCGCCCCGGCCAATACCCTGCGGAGCTGATCCAGACGCTGCAGTCGCTCTTTGGCGCGCAGTGGCAGTTCAAGCTCCCGCTGGTCGGCTACAACGGCGGGATCAATCCCGAGCAGATCCTCCCCGCGGTCCTCCTGAACATGGTCCCGGCGGGCCTCAAGGGCCTGATCGTGGTCGCGATGTTCGCGGCCATGATGTCCTGCAAGAACGGCATGGTGAACGGCGCGTCGGCGTACTTCGTGAAGGACATCTACCAGGCGTTCCTGCGCCCGCGGGCCTCGAACCGTGAGCTGATCGGCGCGTCCTACGGCATCACGCTCACGATCGTCCTGATCGGGTTCTACTGCGGGGTGTACACCTCGAGCATCAACGGCATCTGGGGCTTCACCATCATGAGCCTCCTCGCGGGCCAGCTCGCGCCGGGCCTGCTCCGCCTCTACTGGTGGCGGTGCAACGCCTGGGGCTGCGTCGGCGGCTCCGTGCTCGGCGCGCTGGGCGCGACCGTGATCTTCTTCTTTTTCCGCGACCTCTCGGAGCGCTGGCAGTTCCTGATCACGACCAGCCTCTCGTTCGTGGGCACGATCGGCGCGTCGCTGCTCACCGCGCCCACGCCGATGCCGGTCCTCCAGCATTTCTACCGCACCACGCGGCCGTTCGGCTTCTGGAAGCCGCTGCATGACCAGGTGCAGGGCGCGGAGCGCGAGGCGATGGACCGGGAGAATCGCAACGACATCATCGCCGTGCCGTTCACGCTGGTCTGGCAGGTGACCCTGTTCCTCCTGCCGATGCAGCTCGTGATCAAGGCCTACGCCGCGTTCTGGTGCACGCTCCCCATCTTCCTCACCGGCCTCGCCGGCATGTACTGGTTCTGGTGGCGCCCGCTGATGCGCACACCAGGGCCCGATTCCACCAACCCCAGCTGACCATCCCATGAAGAAGCTGCTGCTCGCCCTCGCCACCGCCACGCTGTTGTCCGCCGGCCCGGCCCCGTTGCCGCCCGGCGCGCCCATGGAGCTCACCCTGGGCAGCGACGCGCTGACTGCCACCACGCCGGACGTGGACGCGCGCCTCGACGCGCTCCGCGCCCTCGGTTACACGAGCATCCAGAGCTACATCTACTGGAACAAGGTCGAGACCACGCGTGGGGTGTATGACTGGTCCCGTTACGAGTCCGACGCGCTGCTGTACCGGCGCCACGGCATCAAGCTCGTGCCGTTCGTCGTCGCCGGGCCGTGGTACCTGACCCCGGACTTCCTCCGCGCCGATCCCGCCATCACCATGCTGCGATGCCTCGAGCACGGCCGCGAGTCGAAGATCCCTTCGATCTGGTCGCCCGCGCTGAAGCAGTACGTGCGCACCTATCTCGCGGCGTTCGCCCGTCACTTCCGGCCGCTGGGGGTGATCGAGTCCGTGAACATCGGCATCAGCGGCGACTACGGCGAGGCGATCTACTCGGTGATCGGCAACTGGCCCGGCGAATATCACTCGCACGCCGGCTTCTGGTGCGGCGACCCCCTCGCGGCCGCCGATTTCAGAGCCCACGTGCGGGCGCGCTATCCGCAGGGGATCGACGCGCTGAACCGGGCCTGGCGCTCGCGCTACGCCTCATTCGACGAGGTCCGTCCGTTCCCGCCGCTGCAGGCCCCGTCGGAGCGGGCGTGGCAGGAGGAACTCGCCTGGTACCGCGGGGCCATGACCGACTACGCGGAGTTCTGGCTGAAGACGACCCGCGAGTTCTTTCCGGACGAGGAGATCTACCTCTGCACCGGTGGCGACATGGCGGCCGAGCACGGCTCGGATTTCAGCGCGCAGGCCAAGGTCGCCGCCCGCTACGGCGCCGGCATCCGCATCACGAACGAGGCCAGCTCCTTCCCGATGAACCTGCGCCTGACCCGCATGGTCGGCTCGGCCGGCCGGCTCTACGGCGCGTACGTCGGGCACGAGCCCGCGTCGATCGTCACCCCGGTCGGCTACCTCGGCCGCATCTTCAACGCCTTCACGTCCGGCAACCGCCAGCTGCACACCTACGACAACGGGCTGCTCGACGGTCCGGTCAACGGCCGCTTCACCCCGGGGCCCGGCGGCGAGTTCGTGCGAAAGTACCATGACCTGCTGCGGGCGCAGCGGCCCGTGATCGAGACCGCGTTCTATTCGCCGAATCCGCTCTCCACCGACACCTGGGCGGATCGGGAGGGTTTCAGCGACCTGGCGAGCCAGCTCCGGCGGTTTGTGGATTACGATTTTGCCGACGACCGGCTGATCGCCGACGGGATCCTGCAGGGGAAGTCGCTGCTCATCGTGGCCAACACGAAGCTGATGGCAGCGGAGACCGTGACCCGCATCGCGGCCTGGGTGCGGCAGGGCGGTGTGGTGTTTTTCCTCGGCTCGCGGCCGCTCGACTGGGACGGGAAAACGGACGCGTTCGACGACCTGGCCGGCCTTCCGGCGGGCGCCGACGAGGCGGTGGGTATCACCGGCCTCGTCGTGCGCGAGCCGACGCTGCTGCCCTCGATCGCGGCCAAGAAGGACCTGATGACCTTCGACGCCTACACCGCCGTCACGCCCGACTGCCAGTCGCTCCTCGGCGCCGCCTACCACGACAAGCTGCAGGTCGCCTGGCGCCGCACCGTCGGCCGGGGCCAGGTCTTCGCCTACTTTGGTCCCATGGACCTCAAGGTCACCGAGGCGGCGTGGGTCGTGGCGGAGCAGCTGCCCCTGCACTTCGTGAAGGACGCACTGGAGCTCTGCATCGCGCGCGGCTGGCTGAGCAAGGTGCCCGCCAGCCTCGTACTCGGTCTCGACGATCTCTTCATGGCCCAGACCGACACCGGCCTCTGGGTCCTCAACATGCGGAACGCGCCGCAGAAGGTGAAGATCCGGGGTGAACTCGTCGAGGTGCCGGCGCAGTCCATCACGAAGCACTGATCCCATGAACGGCCTTGCCCAGGTCCGATCCTGGCGGCGCCCCGCGTTCGGTCTCCTCGCGGCGGCCCTGGGGCTGCCGCCGGTCATCGCCGCGACCTCGCATCTGGCGACGCCGGACCATGTGGCCGTGGGTCGGCGGGTGGAACTGCGGCTGGAGGACGGGCCGGTCGCGGCGAACAACTTTGACCCGGATGAGCTGGCGCTCACGGCCACCGTCACTGCGCCGTCGGGCCAGGTGCGGCGCGTGCCCCTCTTCTGGATGCAGGACTTTTCCCGCGCCATCGAAGGCCAGGGCGAGAAGCTCACCGCGGCCGGCGCGCCGGGCTGGCGGCTCCGACTGACCGCGACCGAGCCCGGGAGGCACGTGGTGACCATCGGGGTCTCGCGCGGGCCGGGCGCGGAGGAGACCATCGCCACCGCGGAGCTCCGGGTGGCCGGCGCCGCGGCGGATGCGGGCCGGGGCTGGGTCGCGGTGGGCGCCGACCGCGCCACGCTGCAGACCGCCGACGGCCGGCCGCTGCGCCTGCTCGGCTGGAACGTGTGCTGGGGACACACTCACGGCACCTACAATTACGACGAGTGGTTCGCCGCGATGGAGCAGGCGGGCCTGAACTGCGCGCGGCTCTGGATGGCGCCGTGGTGGGGAAACGTGGAGCAGGAGCGCGGCACGCTGACCCGGTACGGTCAGGAGGGTGCGTGGCAGCTGGACCAGGTCTTCGCCGCGGCGGAGCGTCACGGCATCTACCTGCTGCTCTGCCTCGACTATCACGGCATGTTCCAGACGGACAACCCGGCCTGGGGCGGGACGGGCAACTGGTGGAACCGCCACCCGTACAACCTCGCGAACGGCGGACCCTGCCGCACGCCGAACGACTTCTTCACCGACCCGGCCGCGCGGCACCTCTACGAAAAGCGGCTGCGCTACCTCGTGGCCCGCTACGGGGCGAGCCCGCGCCTGCTCGCCTGGCAGTTCTTCAACGAGATCGACAATGTCTTCGAGCCGCGCGGCCTGCGCGGCGCGGACGTGATCGCGTGGCACGGCGAACTCGCGCGCCGGCTCCGCCAGCTGGATCCCTATGCGCACCTCATCACCACGAGCCTGACCGGCGGCTCCGACCGGCCGGAGATGTGGGCGGTGACCGAGCTGGATTTCGCCGTCTTCCACTCCTACGACGAGCCGGCGCCGGCCCGGCGGCACGCGGCGCTGACGCGCGACTTCCTCGCGCGGTACCACAAGCCCGCCCTCATCGGCGAATTCGGCGTAAATTCCCTCAGCTGGGCCCGCGCCACCGACCCGCAGCTCCGCGGTCTCCGGCAGGCGTGGTGGGGCGGCGTCCTCGGAGGCTCCGTCGGCTCGCCGCTGCCGTGGTGGTGGCAGGAGATGCACGACGACAAGGTCTACCCCCTCTTCGTCGCGGCGAGGTCGATCCTCGCGCGGGCCGGCTGGGACGACGGCGCCTGGCGCCCGGCGGAGATTGACACGCTCTGCGGCGGCACCGCGACCCTGGCCAGCGAGGCCGGCGAAGTCCTGTTCTCAGGCGAGCTCAATCTCAACCGCCAGGGCCGGCTGGCCGTGCCCGGCACGCTGCACCTCACGGGCCCGGTCTCGGCCGAGCGCGCGTTCGAGCGCCTGCCGGCCTTCGTCCGGAGCGGGGGACCGGCTCCGTCGGCCTGGTGCGTCACGGCCGACTGGGGGCTGGAGGCCCGGCTGGAAGTGCACGTGTTCGGGGTGCGCGGCGCCCCGGAACTGATCGCGCGGGTCGACGAACGCGAGGTCTCGCGCGTCCGCCTCACGCCTCCGCACGATAACCTGCCATACCGGCAGGCGGTGGATTGCACGGTCTCGGTGCCGGTCCCGCCGGGACCGCATACCGTGACGTTCCTGGCGGAAGGCGGCGAATGGGCCGCCTTTGACCAGTGCCGCGTCACCGGCGTCCGCCGCCAGCCGGACGACGCCGACGGCTGGCGGCCGGAGGCCATCGCCCTGCGGCAGGACCGCCGGGCCATCGTCTATGTGGTCGCCCCGCGCGCAGTTTATCCGGCGGGCGCCAAGGCCGCGGTGCTGCCCGAGCAGGCGGACGTCTCGCTGCGGCTCCGCGGCTGGCCGGCCGGCACGTACGCGGTCACGTGGTTTGATCCGGCCACCGCCACCGTGGTGGACCGGCGGGCGGCGACCACGGAGGACGGGGCCCTCCGGCTGGACGCGCCGTCATTCTGCGTGGACGCGGTGGCCGTCGTGGCTCCAGCATCCGGACCATGAGCGCTGCGCCCCGGGCCTTCCGCCTTGCCGTCGCGCAGATGACCGTGGTCGGCGGCGACCAGGCGCGCAACGTGGCCCACGCGCTGCGGCAGATCGAGCTGGCCGCGATCGGCGGCGCCCAGGTCGTGCTGCTCCCGGAGGCGATGGATCTCGGCTGGACCCATCCGTCGAGCCGGCAGTTCGCCGAGCCCATCCCGGACGGCCGCCGGTGCCAGCTGCTGCGCGCGGCGGCGCGACAGCATCGCGTCCATGTCTGCGCGGGCCTGACCGAGCGGGCCGGGGACCGGGTCTACAACGCGGCGGTGCTGATCGCCCCCGACGGCGACGTGATCCTCCATCATCGCAAGCTGAACGAGCTGGCCATCGCCCACGACGTCTACGACCAGGGCGACCGGCTCGGGGTGGTCGCGACGCCGCTGGGCACGTTCGGTCTGATGATCTGTGCCGACGGTTTTGTGCGCGACCACGTGGTGGCGCGCGCGCTCGGATTCATGGGCGCGGAGGTGATTCTTTCGCCGTCGGCGTGGGCGGTCCCGCCGGACTACGACCCGGTCCAGCGTCCCTACGGACTCGACTGGCAGGAGAACTACGCCGCCGTGGCGCGCGAGTTCCGGCTCTGGGTCGCGGGTTGCAGCAGCGTCGGGAGGATCGACGGCGGGCCATGGCACGGCCACGACTGCATCGGCTGCTCGTGCGTGGTGAATCCCGACGGCCGGGCCGTGGCCGTGGCGCCCTATGGCGCGGCGGCCGAGACCATCCTGATGACGGAGATCCAGCCCGAGCCGCGACCCGCGCGCGGGGGGACGTGGGAGGAATACTGGCGGCGGCAGCCCCCGCCTGCTCGTGAGTAGCGAGGGGTGAGCAGCACGCAGCGAGCAGGTGTCCGCGACCACCGGTATCACTGGTTCCGCTTGCGGCAGAGCAAGGCTGCTCGAGAAGCCCACCGCCTATAGCATACAGCCTACCGCCTATAGCCTACCGCCCACCGCCTACAGCCTACCGCCTACCGCCGACTGCCCACCACCTCCGCCCATGAGGCGAAGACCTGCCGGACGTTCTCGGGCCGCGCGGCGGGACCGAATTCGCACTGGGCGATGCAGCCGCCGCGCCGCCAGAGATGCGCGTGGACCCGGCGTACCGCGGCGTCGATGTCCGGGGGCGTGCCGTGGGGCAGGAGGTGCTGGCGGTCGATCTCCCCCCAGAACGTGATCCGGCCCGCGTACGCCGCGAGGTTCTCGGGCCCCATGCAGAAGAGCTGGGAGTTCACCGCGTCGATGCCGATCTCGACGAGGTCGGGATAGATGGCGGCGATCGCTCCGTCCGAGTGCATGAAGATCCGTTTTCCATGACTGTGCGCGATCTGGGCGTAGTCCCGGTACAGCGGCTTGAACACCTCGCGCCAGAGCGCCGGGGCAATGAGGAGCGACCGTTGCGAGCCCCAGTCGTCCATGAACCGGACCGAGTCCACGTCGGTCCGGCACCACGCGGTGAGAAAGTCGCAGTAGAACGCGTGCATCTCCGCGAGGAACGCCTTCATGGCCGGCTCCCCTTCGGCGAGGTCCACGAAGAGGTCCTCGGTCCCGCGGATGAACTGGAGCTGCTCGAAGGGCCGGACCCAGTGCGTGGAGGTTGTGTAGAGGTCCGTCGCGGCGCAGTCGCGGTTCACCGCATCCCGGTCCAGCGTCAGCCACTCGCGCGGCATGCGCACGCGCGCCCGGTCCGTCGCCCAGTCGCGGATGAGGGGTTCCTTCACCTCGCCGATCACGCCGTGCTGGATGTTCACGAAGGTGCAGCCCCAGTCGTCGACGTACTCGCCGATCGCGAACATGTCGCCCCGCGTGCGGGCGGGCTCGCGCTCATGGCCGGAGATGCCCGTGAAGTCCGCCGGGAACTCGCGGATCATCTCGGCGTACTCCCGCGGATGCCGCTCGGTCGCGATCGGGAGCGCCCAGAGCTCGCGCGCCACGCGCGGCGGATCCGCGAATTCGAGCGTGCGGCGGACGATCTCGCGCGGGGTGGCGCTCATGTCGCCGGGCTCAGCGGCGGGCCGCCGTCACGGACTCGACCAGCCGGAGAAACTGGTCGGTGGTCACGGTGTAGTCGTAGCCGGTCTCGGCGAGGCACTTGAGCCGGCCGGTCTGGCGGGCGTCGAAGGTCGCGTCCTCCACCACGAGGATGCGGTAGCCCAGCCGTTTCGCCGAGGCCGCGGTCTTGCCGAGGCAGGCGCCGGTGTGCCCGCCGATGAACACCAGGTTCTTTGCGCCGAGGTTCGTGAGCAGGAACGGCAGGTTGGAGGAGTTGAAGCCGTCCTGGCCCGTCTTCGGCAGGACGTACTCGCCCTCGCGCACGCCGAGGAGCGCGGCCGGCCGCGAGCCCGGGTCCGTGAGATGATGGCCCCATTTCGCATAGTCCGGGCCGTGCTGCGCGAGGAACGATTGCCGGATCACGGGATCCAGGTCCATGCCGTCGCGGTACAGGCAGCCCCAGTGAATGAAGACCATCGGCAGCCCGAGTCGGCGGCAGCCGTCGGCCACGCGGCGCGAGTTCGGGTAGGCGACGTCGTAGCTGTAGTCGACCGCCGCGTTCACGTCCTCGACCGTGAACCCGAATTGGACCCATTCGTTCGGCATCTCCTCCGGCCGCATGTGGTGGCGCGGCCCCGGCTCCTGCACGTCGACGCAGACGAACACGCAATGCTGGAAGAACGACGCGTCCGGGGCGTTCGCGGCGCGAAGGGCCGGGAGCAGCATCACGGCGCTCGCGATCCAGGCGGCGAGGCGGCGGCGGGCGGGGAACGGGACGGGCGGAGTCATGGCGGGGCAGGGGTGAAAACTAAAGACGGGACTCCCACTACCGCAGGACGGGACGCGCGGCCCGGCAACCTGCAAAGGGCCTCCGCTTGTCATCATTATTGGCGACAGGGCCGTCGGCTGGTCGCGCGCCCGGAAGAACCTGCACGGCGGGATCCATGCAAGGATGGGATGAAATGCGTCGCTGCCGGGTGCGGAACGCGCGCAGGCGTTAAAATTGCGCCAAAGTGGTGCCGGTGGAATTATTCCATCGGGCCTTCCACGGCGTGGATTCGGCGCGGCCCGGTGCCGGTGGCGCGCGGGGCGCGGGTGCGCCGGCGCCTCTGCATCAGCGAGTTGTGCCGGCCCGGGGAAGACTCGTCATGCCGGGCGGGCATCATGGGCCCCCATGCCAACACCACGCAGGGGAGGCGTGAGTACCGCGAACAAGAACTACCTATTAATTTCGCCGCCCCGAATGTGTATTTTGGCGCCATGACCGCCAACGATCCCACCCCAGCTCCCGCCCGGCACACCGTGATGGTGGTCGAGGACCAGACCGCGATTCGCCAGATGCTCGTCGCGTTTGTCGCCGCGATGCCGGGCTTCGAGGTCGTTGGCGAGGCCGGTACCGTCGCCGAGGCGCTGCTCGTCGCGCAGGAGAAGCAGCCGCAGGTCGTGGTGCTCGACTGGATGCTGCCCGACGGCCTGGGGTCGAATGTCCTGCGCCTGGTGCGCCAGGATCCCCCGCCGCAGGTGCTCATCTTCTCGGCGAACACCACCGACCTGGCCGTGCGCGAGGCCCTGGCCGCCGGGGCCCGCGGCTACATCGAGAAGACCGCGAGCTTCGGCGAATTCACGTCCGCCCTCGAGGCCATCGCGGCCGGGCGCACGTACCTGGGCCCGGCGATCGCGCACAGCGTGCAGCGCATCGCCCGGAGTCCCGAACGAATCGAGCGGCGGATTGATCTGTCCGGTCGCGAGCGCGAGGTGTTGCGTCTCATGGCCGAGGGTCTGCCCTCGAAGGCGATCGCCGTCCGGCTCGCGCTGAGTGTGCGCACCGTCGAAAATCACCGGGCGAGCATCACCCGCCGCACCGGACTTCGCTCGATTGCCCAGCTCACGCTGCACGCGGTGCGGCTGGGCCTGGTCGAACCCCCGGCGGCCGCTGGTGCCGTCAGGGAGGTGGCGTCGTGAACCGCAAGCGCCGAGTCCTGGTCATCGACGATGACGTCGCGGTGCGATTGCGGCTGGGCGACCTGCTGCACGAGACGGGCGGATATGAGCTGCATGTGGCCGCCGACGGTCCCGCGGGCCTCGCGGCCGCCTTCACCCAGCAGCCCGACCTGATCCTGCTGGACATCATGATGCCGGGCATGAACGGCTACGAGGTTTGCGCGCAGCTGCGGGCGGACCCGCGCACGCGCGAAATCCCGGTGATCGTCCTCTCGGCCGCCGAGGAGTCCGAGGCGCTGGTGTCCGCCATCGACGCCGGGGCGGACGATTTCCTGCGAAAGCCCTTCTACTCGCCGGAGCTCCGGGCCAAGGTCCGCACGATCATGCGCCTCGACCGCTTCCGGGCGCTCGCCGGCGAGCGGGATCGGTTTCGCTGGCTGGTCGATCACTCGCTGGAGCCGGTCATCGTCGCGGACGCCGCGGGCGCCCTCGTGTATGCGAACCGGAGCGCGCGCCAGGTCTTCGACCTGGGCGACGGCGAGGGCCTCGAGGTCGCGGCCGCCGTCAGCCGCCACTTCCGAGCCGAGCCGGCCGACGCCTGGGCGGCGTGGAAGGAACTGCGCCTGCCCGGCGGCACCTCGTTCGCCATCGTGCGCCCGGAGGCCGAGCAGGTCGAGGCCCGCTGGTTCGAGGTGGAGCTCCACGCGATCGAGACGCCGTCCGACCAGACCCTGCTGAAATTCACGGACCGCTCCCGGGAGGTCCGGCAGGCGATCGAGACCTTTGCCTTCCAGCACCTGATTGCCCACAAGATCCGCACGCCGCTCAACGGCCTGCGACCGGTCCTGGAGTTCCTCGCGGATGAGAAGGCGGACCTCTCCGATCAGGGCACGGCCAAACTGCTGCGGCTGGCCCGGGCCAGCGCGGAGCGCCTGGAGGCGACGCTCACGGGGATCCTCGACTATCATGCGGCCGCGTTCGCCCACCGGCCCGCGCCGGACGACGCGCCGCCGCAGGCGTTCGCCGAGCTCGTGGCCGCCGCGGCCGAGAGCGCGGGTCTGGCCGGTCGCGTGCGGCTGGCCGGCGCCGCCGAGACCGTCGCGCACGCCCGGACCCTGGAGATTGCGCTGACCGAGATCCTGGAGAACTACGCGAAGTTCAGCGCCGCCCGCGACCGGGGTGCGGGCGTGGACCTTTCCCACGGCGCGGGGCGGTGGAAGCTGGCGGTGTTTGCCCCGGGAGTCTGGCTGCCGGCGGACGTGCTGGCCGAGCTGGGCCGGCCCTTCGCCCAGCTGGAGCGGTCCTTCACCGGCGAGGTGCCGGGCATCGGGCTGGGGCTCGCCACGGTCCGGCTGCTGCTGCGGTCGATCGGCGGCGATCTCTCCCTCGCGAACCACCCGGATGAGCCGGGGATCATCACGTCCCTGCTGCTGCCCGCCGACACGTTCAAACCCTCCTCCGCCCATGCCTGAAGTTCGCGCCCAGCCCGGCAGCGGGTCCCTCGCCGAGCACGATCCCGCGCGGGAATACCAGGAGCTGGTCGACAGCCTCGACGACGTGGTCTTCCGCTTCGACACCCGAGGACACTGGAGCTACCTGAGCCCGGCGTGGTCGCGGCGGCTCGGCTGGTCCATTGCGGAGTGCCTGGGCCGGCCGGCGGTCCGGTATGTGCACCACGACGACCGCGCGACAGTGCTGCGAAGCTGGAGCGCGGTGCACAGCGGCGCGCAGCACGGCTTTCGCGGCGAGGTGCGGT
>CAZUQB010000002.1:0-82392 GCA_964622405.1 uncultured Opitutaceae bacterium
GAAAAACTCAGACTCCTTCTCGCGCCATGGAACCCGCAGACCTGAACTCCCAGTCACCGGACGACGCCCGGCTCGACGCCTGGTTGCGCCAGTCCTCCGTCCTCCCGCCCCTGCCGGACAACGGATTCTCCGCGCAGGTGGTCGCCGCTTTGCCGCCGCGCGCCCCGCAGCGCCGCTCCCTGTCCCTCAGTGCCGGCGCCGTCGGCGCGGTGGCCGGGGTTGCATTCGCGATCTGGCAGGGGGCCTTCAGTTCCGGCTGGGCCCCGGCGGCCGAAGCCGGGAACGTCGGGCTCGAACTTTGTCGCCAGCTCAACGATCCGACCCTGCTCCTCGCGGTCTTCATCGCCGCCGCATCCGCGGCCTGCGCGCTGAACCTGGACGCGCTGCGCCGACTGTTCTGACGGCAGCCCGGGTCCGGCGAGACTGCTGCCGAGGCCAGGCCCGCGTCGCTGCCAGCGCCCGATGACCTTGCGTCCAAACTGGGCCGAACCGGTTGAAGGTTGAAAGTGATCCGTTGAAAGTCGCAGCCCCTCGGCCCTGGTCCCGACATCGCCGAAACAGGCTCGCGTCCTCGTCCGGCGAGCCCGGTCGAAGCCGCGCCCCAATCGCTTGCTCCAGAGCCCTTTCAACCTTCAACCATCAACCTTCAACCCGAGATTGCCCTACGGTCGCGCCCCGACCGGCCGATAGAGGAAGGATGGCCTGGCGCAGCGGTGTCAGCCCGGAAAACGGGCATTGACAACCTGCGCCTGCGCCCTGTTTTTCATGCCCTCTTTCGGCTGATGAAAGTCGGCCGGAAAGCCACGTTGCCCGGTAGCTCAGTGGCAGAGCAGGTGACTGTTAATCACTTGGTCGCTGGTTCGATCCCAGCCCGGGCAGCCAACTACCCGTAACCCCACGAACAGTTTTTCGGGGTGCTTAACAAATGGGGTTAACTCGCTGGAATTCGGCAGGAAGCCCGAGAAAAAGTGTTAAGCAGCGGACGCCCCTAGTTCGTGTTTAGGCTCAGAAATCAGCGATTTCATCGGCACTTGAGCTTCGTTTTGAGCGAAGACTGCTTAACACATGGCACCCTGGCTGGGTACCAACGCCGATTAACACTCTCCCGATTCTAGGTTCACGGAGAAGCTCAATTATGCCGCCCAAGGAAACAAAACGATCCTAAGTCAGGCGCCGACTCCCACGCTGAATGCCTTCCGCAATCGGGTGAATGCACCCCGCTGATGTGGGATCGACATGCCGGCGATCTCAACCATCCGCCGCGCACTGAAGTGACGCACCTCGGCTGGCGTCTTCAAACTGGCGAGGAATTCGCGAATCTCGGGCGAGAGAGAAAGCATCCGCAGGACCTGGGTAACAGCCGCACGGCTGACGCCGAGTTTCCGGGCCAGCTCGGCCCGATTCCGATATTCCCCGCTTTCGAGTTTAGCCTGCCATTTCAGCACATCGTGAATGGGATGCCGCATCCGCGCGGGTTTCTCAGGTTCTGCCCGACGGACAATCGGCCGCGCCGCCGACCGCACTTTCAAGGTCTGGCGAAATGGCGCGATGATTTCGACTTCACCCCGCGGGGCATCCGTAAAGTCCACCTGCGCCGAAAAGATCACGTTTCGCGTCGAGATTGGCAGAGGCAGGCGGTTGGCCGGCGCCACGCCCACCACCCTTTCCTCCATGCCCTCGACCAGCCGCGGCAAATGTAATTTCATGCGCAGATCAACCACCAGACGGCTTTCGGGAGAGGTGGGCATCGGCCGGCTGACTTCCAGGCGCTCGATCAACAGGCGACAAAGTTCCTTCTGTTCAACCGGCGGAACCTGGGGCAGCAGGTTCCCCAATCGACCCAAAGCGTCCATCACCCGGGTCTCGTTGAGAATAGCGGCATCGCAAGCGGCCAGGTCATAGCGTTTGCGTTCGAGCGCCACGGTTAGGCGCTGACGCGACGCATCCAGTTCCGACATGCGTCGCTTCAGGGATTCGGTCACCCCATCCAGGCCGCCATTGATAAGCACGTCCGCGCAATTGGCCTGCTTGGCCTTCACGTCATCCATTTCCTTGACCAAGGCCGCCAATTCCCGCTGAAGCTCCGGGCGGTCCGACTTCCGCCGATTGCGCGCGGTTTCGATCACCAGTGAAACCAAATCGGGATGTCGGCTCAACTGGCCGAGGAATTCCAAGGTCACTTTCTCCAGGGCATCAGCCTGCAGGCGCCCGATGGAGCAAAGGTCCCGCTGGCGTTCCTTTACCACAAATCCGCAATAGTAGTACCGATAAGGTCGGCCATCGGCGCCTTTTCTGCCGCTGTCATGCGGCACCAGCGTCCGGTTGCACGTCCCGCAGAAGACCACCCCCTTCAACAGATGGAGATGGGCGTCGCGGTCCACCATCATCCGGGTCGCCGGAGCGCTGTCCCGCATCACCATGACCGCGGCGTTCGCCTTGTCCCAAATATCCCGCTCCACGAGCGCATCATGGGTGGATGGATATTCCTGCTGATTGAAGCGCACGACCCCGCGATAAATGGGGTTGCGGATCATCTGGCGCAGGCCGTCGTCCCGAAATAGATTGCCTCCGATGGTATCGACCGAACCGTCCCGCCGCCGCAAGGGTCGTTGCCGGGTCCTCAGGCCATCCGCGTTGAGGGCGTTGGCGATCTCCTGCAGCGGTACCAGCCGCGCGGCCAGTTCGAAGACCCGGCGTACCACCGGCGCTTCCTTGGGATCGGGATGCAGCGCCTTCGTATTCTTGTCGTAACCGTATCCGTAAGGCAGCCAGCCTCCGTTCCAGATGCCTCGCTTGGCCTGTTCGAGCATCTTGATTTTGACTTTCTTGGCCGTGCTCAGGCGGGCGTATTCGGCCACACTCATGACGATGTTGTTCTTCAATCGCCCCTCCGGCTCGGCCTCGGATATATCCCCGGTCGGACTTTCCAGCGTGCAGCCGTGGGTTTGCAGAAACTTACGGAAGGCCGACCATTCGTCGGTGTCCCGGAGCACCCGCTCCAGCATGAAAAGGACGACGATCTTGACCTGGCCCGCGGCAATCTGGCGTTTCAACGCTTCCATCCCGGGACGCTTCATCGAACCGCCCGAATAGGCCGGATCGCTATGGCAGGCGACTTCATACCAGCCGAGGTCCACATTCCGTCGGATGTGCTCCCGGCAGATTTCCTCCTGACTCTCGCAGGACGTGAACCGCCCACCGATTTGGTGCATGGTCGAAACTCGAGTATAAATCGCCACCGGCACCCGTACGGCACTTGCCACCTCTGGATCCGAATTTGTGGTCCGAGGCATCGCTTCAATTCTGCCAGAGCTTGTCAGCCGGCGGTTCCTGCAACTTCAGCTGATACATGAGCTGGCGGGTCTGGCCGGTACCTACGATACGCCCTTCCTTGGCTAACCTTTGCAGCACGCGCCAGGCGGTTGATCGGGACAATCCCAACGCGCTGCGGATATCCAAGGGAGATGCCGCACGCATCATCGCCAAGTAATGCACGACCCTCTGCTCGTCCGAGGCCTTGGCGTCAGGACCAGGGGAGACCTCCTGCGACAGATCTTCACCGGGCACGGATTCGGACGGGCCCACCTGCATCGCTTCACCCGCAGTCGAACGCAAAATAGCCTCGCAGAGGATTTCTGCGACGCGTTGAAGGCGCTCGGATTCCGTCAAATTGGCCGATTCGTTCCTCATGCCGCCATCCTCTGTCCGGGCACATCAGCGCGGTTGCGAGCAGGCGCAATCGCATGCTCAGCCAATTGGGCCGGCTGGGAGATCTTCTCTACTGCCGCCTCCTCCCCGACCGCCTTGGGGGCGTAACTGTCGCCATTTTTTTCATAGGCGTCCGGCAACGTGAGCTTGTAGAATTGGACGGCAATGGCCGACACCGGCTCGCCGGCCTCAAGCGCACGACGGATTTCCCCACAATGCGCCCGCTTCACGGCCAGCATCTTCTCCCGGGAACCCGGAGACAGCCATCGCTCGCGACCAGGAAATTGTGCCCAAGCGTCCTTGCCGGAAACGCTGAATTTCGCGGCCTTTCTTGCCTCCGATGGCGTCATCATTGCAGGCGCTAAGTTGTCGGCTGGTGCAACCGCGCCGGGCCCGGCGGCCGCTGATTCACCCGTATCTGTCCCGATCTCTCCGGCCGCGCACTCCACATCCGCGGCTGCCTCATTTGCTACCGTCTCGGTTTCATCGGCATTGGTCGAAAGTTGGCTCGACGCCTGATTTTTCGTGATATCGAGCGCCTCGACCAGTTCCGCCTGCCGCTTCATCAGCGCTCGGTAGTGCTCCTCGTGTTCCCAGACTCCTCCGGTCAAGTTCGCCAGGCTCGATAAGTCTTCCTTGGCTCGGTTCAACTCACGGCGCGTCGCTTCCAGCTGTTCCTCGATAGACTGCGCCGTACGCTCCAGCGAACTGACGATGCCAGCCGGTGAGACCGACACGTTCGCCGAATACTCAGCCGCTCCCCGCAACGTCAGTTTTTCAGGGAGGGTTGACCGAAATTCGATTCGGAAACCGGCCACCTCGCCAAGCACCGCCGGCGTTGGCCGCCCGAGCAAGTGATCAGTCCCGTGTTCGTTGACCAAATAGACGAGGGCTGTGCCAGCCTTCACCCGATCGGTGAACACCTCTCCACCCAGCACGATGCGGAACTTATCGCCGTGGGTGTCTTGCCGCACCGCCAAGTCCTTTTCCACGCAGGCGATGCGTCGCTCCAGACGGACCACGTCCTCCGCCAGCATCCGCACCCGATTCCGGTTGCTGAATTGGCTTTCCGCGTGCTCCGCCCGCAGCCGTGCAAGCTTCATCACTTCAGAGTCCACCTTAGCTTTCTCCACCACCAGCGGGTTGCCCGACGCGATGGCTTTGACTTCCGCATACGTGAGCGCGGGCGCGTCCAGATCCTCGATGCGCCGTGCGGTGGTTTCACCGGTCATCACCTGGGAGATGAACTTGGCCTTTGTTTCCAAAACCTGCCACATGTAGGCATCAAAGCTGCCTTCCGTGACGTAGCGGAGGATACGCACTGACTTATTCTCGTTGCCCTGCCGCCGGATGCGGCCCTCGCGTTGCTCGATGTCCGCCGGGCGCCAAGGCGCGTCGAGATGATGCATTGCCACCAGCCGGGTTTGCACGTTGGTGCCGGCCCCCATTTTCTGGGTGGACCCCAACAGAACGCGAACGGAGCCACTGCGGACGGCCTTGAATAAAGTCACCTTGGCCGCGTCGGAATCATGGTCCTGAACGAACTGAATCTCCTCCGCCGGCACCCCCAACCCGACCAGCTTTTTCCGGATTTCGTTGTAAACTGAAAATCCCCGGCCCTCCGCCTGGGGTGTGGATAAATCGCAGAACACCATCTGAGTCAGGCGCCGGTCCGCGGTTTCCTGCCAGATTTTGAAGATTTCCCTGACGGCCAGATTCACTTTCGACTCCGGTTGATCGGGGGTGGCAGGTCGCATGAGCCGCAGGTCCAGCGCGGCCTTCCGGCCCTCGCCGGTGATCTTCAGCATGTTGTCCACGGAGGGATCGACGGTGCCTGACTTCAGTTTTTCCGCCCGCTTCGCGAGCGACTGGACGAACGCCTTCAATTCCGGGGTCGAGGCCGCCCGGACCACCTGCGGTTTGCCACCCTCCAACTCCGGCACGGGCAATTTGAGCATGTCCGCCGTTTGCACGTCCGCGACTTCCCGAAACTGGTGCATCAATTCCGCGACGTTGACGAAGCGGGCGAATCGCGTGTGGAGCCGGTAGCCCGCACCGTCCGGAGCCAGCTCCATGGCGGTAACCGTTTCGCCGTAGGTCCCCGCCCAGGCGTCGAAATGCTGCAAGTGCAGGCGGCGCAGCGCGGCCATCCCCAGGTAGCGCTGCATCGTGAACATCTCGGCCATCGTGTTGGTGATGGGCGTGCCGGTAGCGAAAACGGCGCCCGCGCCCTCGTTGTGCCGCTGGACGTGCTGCACCTTGAGGAACATGTCGAAGGCCCGTTCGGAGGCCGCTTGGGGCAACCCCGCGACCCGCGTCATCTTCGTCGTATAAAAGAGATTCTTGTGCGCGTGGGCCTCATCCACGAACAGCCGGTCCACCCCCAGTTCCTCAAAGGTCAGCGTATCATCCTTCCGGTGCTCAGCCGCCAGGCGCTTGATGCGCCCTTCCAAACGCTTCTTTCCCGCCTCCAGCATTTTTACCATGCGGCTGTTGGAGGAACCTTCTTTCTGCGTCCGGATGCACTCTTCGAGTTCGGCCAGCTGCTCCGTAAGGAAACGGCGTTTGGCCCCCTCCGACATCGAGAGCCGCTCGAAACCGGAATGCGTGACGATCACCGCGTCCCAATTGCTCGTGGCGATGCGGCTCATCAACTGGCGGCGCCGGGCGCTTGCCAGGTCATCCTTGCCGGCCACGAGCAGGTGGGCGCTGGGATAGAGCGCAAGGAATTCCGAGCTGAACTGTCCCAGCATGTGATTCGGGACGACGAACATCGGTTTCCGCGCCAGCCCGAGCCGCTTCAACTCCATGGCCGCAGCGGCCATCGTGTAGGTTTTGCCGGCTCCAACCACGTGCGCGAGCAGAGTGTTGGGGGTCTGAAGGACCCGCCAGACCGCCGCCTTTTGGTGCGGGCGCAAGGTGATCGTCGGACTGGCTCCCGGAAGCGTGAGGTGGGCGCCACTGAACGTCCGCAGCCGGGTGTAGTTGAACTCCCGGTTGTAGAAGGCCACGAGCCGTTCCCGCCGCGCATCGTCCTCCCAAATCCACTCGGCAAACCGCTCCTTGAGTTTCTGCTGCTTCTCGCGCGCCGCCTCCGTGGCCGGCGCATTGACCACCGGCTTGTCGTTCTCGTCACGGTCGTACACGGTCGGCGTCCGCAGATTTAGGGCATCCTCAAGCAACTCGTGGGCCGCCACCCGGGCGGTGCCCCATTCCTGGCGGTTGGCCACGCCGGTCCTCGCATAGTGGCTGACTTCGACGGTCCACAGGCCCAGCTCCGGCACATGCTTCACCCTGACGTCGTGCGGCCCCCGCACCCGTAGGATCGCACGGCCGAACTCCGCCGCATCCTCAACCGGCACCCAGGCGGCGCCGAGACGCACATCAATGTCCGTGGCCTTCAGTTCCTCCGGCTGCACCGCGCGCAAGGCTTCGACATTGATTTGATACTGAGGGTCCTCCCGCGCGACGCGGGTGGCGACCGCGAGTTTTTCGCGGACATTCCCCGAAAGATATTCGTCGTCGGTCTCCCAACGTTTCGTCACCGGATTGTGGAAAATGGCCCCGCGCAACTCAGGCAGAAATTCCGCCTCCGTCTTGCCGAGGAGCCGCCCGATGTGCGCCAAATCCACGCGCCCCTTCTCGCTGAGGGTCACGAGCAGGGCTTCCTTCGGCGCTCCAGCGCTGGTAACGGCCACTTTCGACTGGATCGTCCGCTCGCGGAAGACCGCCGTCTTCTCCGCCGTATTGGCGGCCTCGTCGTAGTTTTCCAATGAGAGCAGGAGCGGCAGATCCGGATCGCCCGCGAAGGCCCGCAAGTTGGCCGACTGCGAAATTGGTCCGAATTGGCCGACAAATAGATCGTAGACCTGGTTCAGCTTGAACCGGGCGGCGGCCAGCTCCGGTTCCGGCCGATCCTCCACCTGGGTTCGCAGGCATTCGCGGACAGCGTCGCGGACATGAATCAGGCGTCGAATGCGCCGGGCTGTGACCGGGGCCAGATCCGCCAGAATGCGCAACTCGTCGCCTTCGCGGACCGCAATGCCGCCCCCGCCGTGGTCGGTCAGCACGTAGGCGTTAGGCTTGACGCCCGGGGGGACCGGAATGACCTGCCGCTGGGCCGCGGCTTCCGCGACCGAGAGAGCATGATAGACCCCTTCCGGGAGCGCTGCCACCGCGCCGGCCAAGGCCTCGCCCAGGTCGCGATGGTCAGGCGACAGACGAACCTCGTCCGCGCCGTACATACCATTCTCCGCCCGCTCCAGGGTGCCGAGCATCATGGCCGGTCGCTCGTGGAAATACTCATTGAGAAAGATTGGATGGTCGGGAGGACCGCCGGCCATCGGCCGGCTATCCTGCCAGGCCGGCCCGGTGGGCTTTTCTCCGGTGCCCCGCTTGCGCAGGATGACAATATCCGTCGTCACCTCGGTGTTCGCGTTTTTCTTGAACGCCGTGTTCGGGAGTCGGATCGCGGCCACCAAGTCGCATTGCTGGGCCACCGCCTCGCGTAAGAAAGGATACTGTTTGTCGAGCGTCCCGCGGGTCGTGATGAACGCGATCAGCCCGCCGGCCCGCAACCGCTCCGCTGCCGCCACGAAAAAGTAATCGTGGATCTTGAATTTCCGGCGGTTGAGCCTGGAGTCGAACGGTGCGTAGTCCCCGAAGGGCACATTGGATATGGCGAGGTCGAAACTATTGGTTGGCAGCGTGACCTCCTCGAAGGGCTGAGCGTGGATATTGGCATCGGGATAGAGCATCCGCGTGAGTCGCGCGGTCACGCGGTCAATCTCGACTCCGGTCAGCTCTGAGCGCGCCGCCATCTCGGCGGGCATGAGCCCGAAGAAATGACCCAACCCGCAGGCCGGTTCCAGCACCCGCCCGTGCCTGAATCCCAGCCGCTCGACCGCCGCATACATCGCCCGTATGACCGTCGGCGAGGTGTAATGGGCGTTAAGCACCGTCGCCCTCACCGAATCGAGGCTGGCGGGATCGAGGAGCTCCTTCAGCCGTCGCTGTTCCTTTTCCCAACCGGGTGCCTCGGCCGGTGTCGCAAAGACCTGCGGCATGCCGCCCCAACCGGTGTACTTGACGAGGACTGTTTTCTCGGCGTCGGTCGCACCGCGGGCCTCGGCCTCAATCCGGAACAGCAGTTCGAGGGCGGCGACATTCTGCTCAAACTTCCGCCGCAATGAGCCCTCGCCCAGCCGGTCGGCGTCAGTGATGCGGTAGTTTGCAGAGTTATGTGCTAATCTCCGGTCTTCGCCTCCGGCGGGAGGAGGATGTACTTCTCCCGCACCAGCTCCCACGCCTGGTCGTGCGCTTGCTGGGCCGTCATTCCCTGCCGGAGGAACTGCCGGGTCAGACGCTCCATTTCCGTCGCGGTGCGTTCCTGCGCTTCGAGGAGCGCCGGACGCAGGCGGTTCTCCGCCTCCAATTCCGCCACCATGCGCGGTCGATGCTCCCGCCAGTGGGTTTCCGCCATCCGTCCGTAATTCAGGAGTTCGCTCATGGGTCAGGTGCCCGAGGAAATCGAGCTGTTCATCTTGGGATTGCTTGTGCGCCATGCGTCACGTGGATTCAATGGCGATCCGGCGGACCCGCGGACCGGGCCGCGCCTTGGAGCGCTCGTTATTTATGCGGACTTCGCAAAGCCGCGTCTTGTCCAGAGCCGCGCGAATCGCCGTCAGTTCCGTGCCTTCAATGACTATTCGCTCGCGGCCGGCGCTAATGAGCAGCCTTTCCGGTTCGCCCGCGATATGTTCCCAGCGCTTCAATTCCGCATAGGGATAGGTGACAATCCGATCCACCAGAACGAAGCGAACCACGCCGGAATCGTCATCCTCCGCCATGAGTTCACCCCAGGTGGGCGGTGGGGAGGGTACGAGCGGCCTCTGGCCGGGTTGGTGCTGAATGCTCATGGGTGGTCAGGCGGCTATGGCCGGGGCCTTCGGGCGGAGGCCGAACCGCTCGCGTAGCGACGGACGCGGCGGCCCCTCCGGCTGAGGGGGCTGGTCCGAGACCATTTCCATGGCCAGTTTTCGGTCCGCCGGACGCTGCATGGCTTCGATGGCACCGCCTTTATCCGAGGTGTAGATCACCTGGCTCTCCCGGAATCGGGAGTTCGAGACATACGCCTGCTTCAGGTTGCCGGCCGCGATGCCTTCGGCCGCCATGAGCAGTATGCCGCGGTCAACCGTTTTGCCCTGGGCGGCATGAGAGGTGGTGGCGTAGCCGTGCGTAAAATCCCGGAATGAGGCAGGCAGCACCATTCCGCCCTGGCAGGCAATGGCTCCGTCGTGACCGATGGCAGCGATCTCGACCAAGTCACCATTCTTCAGGCCGGTCGACCGATGATTCGACCGGATGAGCAAGCGGTCGCCGACGGCAATCTCGATGTTGCGGGCCAGACCGACATCGAATCCACCCGTCGTCCGGGGGTCGAGCGCGCGCTCCCGTCCCGCCGGGTCCCGCACCACCAGGCGATTGTCTTCCCGTCGCACCGCCACCACGGATTCGTGCTGCCTGAACCCCCGGCTCGGTCGATGAAAGGTCAGCACGTCGCCCGGCTGGTAGTTTTGGATGCGGCGGCGTTCCTCCGCCGTCCATTGGAGCGACTGAATTGTCGTCACCGTCCGTTCCTTCGATGCGACGAGTTGCGCCCGCTTGAGTTGCTCCCGGACGGCCCGGGTGAAACAGTGGATTTCCGACCAGACCGGGGAAATGGCCAGACAGCTCCGCCCCGAGCGCACCGTCCGGACGTAGTCCTCGGCCGCAGCCTGCCACAGCCGGTCGTCATCGGGCAACTCGCGGACAGCGCCGAGCCGCTCGAAGGCTTGGAACGCCCCTCTTGCGTTGCGCCGCGCGAGCATGGCCACGGCCCGCCGGTAGGCGGGGTCTTGTTGCCGGCGGATCTCCGTCAGGCGAAACAACGGCACCCGCGCAAAATCCTGCAGGCACCGCAGGGCATCGCCGGCTTCGACAGAGGAATGCTGCTTAATGTCGCCCACCAGGAGCAGCCGGTTATCGTTATGGGAGGCCAACCGGCAAAGGTCGCGCATTTGCCGCACGGACATGAGCCCTGCCTCATCCACCAGCAGCACCCGGCCCCGGACCGATTGCTGCAAGACATCGTTGACCAGCAGTTGCTGCAAGGTATCGGCCTGCGGCGTAAGTTCCCGGCGCAGTGTGTCCGCGGCCCCCGCCGAAGGGGCGCAACCGAACACTTGGCCTCCCCCGAGTTCGATCCCGGCAACAATGGGCCGCAGGCAGGTGGTCTTGCCGGTGCCGGCATCGCCCTGGAGGATCACGACCCGCGAGGCGGAAGCCAGGATGCCGGCCACCGCCATCTCCTGGTCTCCGGGCAAGTTCCTGTCCGGCGGAAGGCGGCCCAAGACCCCGCAGGTGCCGAGTTGGGCGTTGGCCCAGCCGGTAAATTCCCGTTCGGCCTCAAGACTATTGTGCGAGGCGATTTCATCGCCGGCGACGATCAACTCGCCCGTCCGCTCGCGCGCCGCGATGGCGTGCTTCAGCTCTGCCAGCGTTACCTCGCCACGACCGGCAACGAGGGCCTCGCGGAGCAGCACCCGGTCGGCCACGACCGAGCGGCGCTCGAATACATGCGCCATGGCCGAACCCACGGCCTCCGTGGCCGCGCCAGCAGCCTTCGGCACCAGCCGGCCAGTCGCCTGCGCGACCAGCAGGCGCAGGGCCGGAAGCTCCGCGCCAGCCTCGCGCAGCCAGCTTGCCCGCAGATCGCCGGCGGTTGCGTGGGACTTGGCCTCGCGGCTGTCCGCTGCAATCGCCTGCAGGGCATCCTGGGATGTGGCCCCGACCAGCCCGGCCTGCCGTAGAATCTGGCTGCGCCGTTTGCTGAACCGTTGGCGCAGTTCTGCGGAGACACCCTGCACGTTGAATCCTATCCCGCGCACATTCTCGATTTCGTAGCCTCCGGCCACCATCCGGGCGGCCAGCTTGTTGTAGCAAACCTCGCGCAAGAACCCCTGATGGCGGTAAAAACCGGACGGCTGGACGCTTTTCCACCGCGACTCCGTGGAATCCCAAGTCAGGTTCATGATGCAGACGTGCGTGTGCAACTGGGGGTCCAGCGAACGGCTGGCATCGTGGGTAACGATGGAAGCCACCAGATTGCCGGTCAGGCGGTCGCCGCTCCCGCCGCCGCGACGGACGCGGGTGGCCGTCATCGTTTCCATTTCGGAAAGGGTCTCCGCCACGGCCTCCTGCCACCAGGCGCCGATCCGCTGGTCACCGCCGACAAGATGCAGGAGGGAAACATCCTTCGGCGGCGAAACCTGTCCGAAGAAGCAGACCCGGCGTTTCCCGCCCTTGTCCCGGGCCATCAGCTTGGCTCCGGTCAGCGGGTGGTAACCCCGGGCCAGCTGTTCAAAGTGAGTCAGGTCGCACTGGCCAGCCAGGCCCAATTGGTCCGCCCCGGCACCCACCCAAGTCATCTCGACCCGGCCATCCTCGGTCAGGTAGTCACCGACCCTCAGGTGCTCGCGGAAATACTCCACGGCACCTTTCACGGCGAAGCACGGTTTATCGAATCGAACCATGCCGCCATCATACCTAACCGCCATAATTTATCCAGTGCTTTGATGATGATAAAGCTCAGGAACAGCTCAACGGAGTCAAAAGAGCATGTGTCACCATCCCCGCTAGGATGACGGCATGAACGCTCTACGTGGCGGCAAAAAGCCGCTGAGATCATGCATGTAAGTCAGAACACGCCACCCCTAACGTCCGTTAGGAGGCTTCCGCTATGTCGCCACTCGACCACGACTTGGCCACCACTTTGTCGTCACTCGGGCGGAGTGAACGGGGTATTATTTTTTGTTTTACTTAACGCCATAATAAATCAGCTTGGGCTTCAGATGGACCAAACAGCCCTGCACGCCCGCCTGATGGACGACGCCCGTCGGTACGACCCGACGGAGCACCAGCGAAGTCTCCTGATGCCCTTCAAAGACGTGATCCTGCTTTGGCGGGCCAAGTTCATGAGTTATGAACAGATTGCCGCTACCCTGACGCGGCACGGGCTCAGGACATCGCCAGCTGCAGTCGGCGTCTTCTGCCGGCGGCATTACACCAAGGCGGACATTCTGCGCGAACGCCAGCGAGTCGAAATGGACCGAAAGCCGGCGCCGACGCTCCCATCGGTTCCCATCGCCACTTCCGGCGGAGCCGCCAAGCGGGGTCCGCGCATCGCCCGCGACAACTACTGATCTCCCATGCCCGGCACCACCAAACGCATCATCGTCTGCCCGCAGGACAAGGGCGGCATCGGCAAAAGCTTCGTGGCTACGCTCCTCTACGACCACCTGCAGGACGAGGGGGTGGCGGTAAAGGCCTTCGATCTGGACCATGCGAATTCGACCTTCCAGCGGTTCGTGCCTGAGGCGGAGTTCATCGACACGGACGTGGATACCGACCGCCTGGGGGTGCTGGACCGGATAGTCCACGCCTTGGAGGAAGCGGACGTGGTGCTGGTGGACAACCGGGCCTCGGGCGGCAGCAAGGTCCTGTCCTACCTGGATGAGGCGCGGTTGCCCGAATTGCAGGCGGAGTTCGATTGCCTTTTGGTCTTCCTGGTCGTGGCAACCGACGACAAGGACGCGAATTCGCAGATTGCAGATCTTTTGGATGCGTATGGCGCTCGGGTGCGCTGGCTCGTAGCCCGCAACCTCCGCGATGGTCCGGCCCTGAGTCTCTATGGACAGAGCAATGCCCGTAAGCGTTTGGCAGATCTGGGGGCCATCGAGGTCGATGTGCCATGTCTGGCCGATGTCACCCGCAATCAGCTCCAGGCCGCCAACCTTACCGTGGGACGCGGCCGGACGGCGACCAAGTTGCATCTTCTGGACCGTTCGCGCTGCGTCCGTTTCCACACCCAGATGGCGGTAGAATTCGCCAAGGCGCGGGAACTTCTGATCGCCGCATGAAACCCGAGGAGATACTCGACCCGGCGACCATGCCCGAAGACCTGCAGTGGGTCGTCACCCATTACCGTCTCCAGCCGAATGACCCCGTATTCCTGCTGATTGCCTGGCACTGGAATCGGATGAAGGCATGCGAGGACACGGTGCAATTGGCCATCGTGGAACTCAAAAGCGCCCTGGATGCGCGCATCGAGTCGCTGGCAGACGCCGCGGAAAGTGTCGCCGGCGTCAATGCTGCACTCGTCGCGGTGCAGGCGGCGCTGGAGGCCAAACCCGCGCAGTTGAGTGCCAACTTCGAGCGCGAACTCAAGCAGCCGGTGGCCCAGGCCGTCGGCCAGTTGCATGCCTTGGAAAAGTCCCTCGCTCCGCTGGCCCGGAATTTTCGGACAGCCACACGCCGGCAATTGCTCGCGACCTTGTTGATCGGTGTCGCCATGGGGGTCCTAGCGTCGGTCATTGTCCTCTTGGCGTGAAGCTTGGCGCGGCCAGCCTGGCGACCGTTTGCTTCCTCGGCGCGTGGCTGGCGAAGGCCGGCACCGCGCCTCCGGCCGGCTACTGGTTGCCCCTCATGGCCCAGACCGCCGGCATCTGGCTCGTCTATTGCGCGGTGGTCGAGCGGTGCGAGAACCAGCGCGGCGTCGTCCTGCGGCTCTGGGGGCTTACCTGGACCCGGGATGAGGCGTGTTGCCACTTCTTCATCACGGGAGCCACTGGCACGGGTAAGACGGCACGGGCGGTGGTGCCGATCGTGCACGGACTTCGCTCCACTCTCCCGGACACAGGCATTCTGGCGGTGGATTCAAAGGGGGCGCTCTGGAAGCCGATGGCGGAAATGGCTCGTGCCCTGGGTCAGGAGGATACGCTGCGCCTAATCCGGGTGCGGCCGACCCATTTCCCGCCGGCTAAATGGTCGCCACCACTCCGGCTTAACCTGCTGGGCGACCCGGACGTGCCGTGGAGTACCTACGCCAAGATTATCGTCGATACGGCGTCGGCCGCGGGCCAGCGGGGCGGGCAGAGTTTCTTCAAGGAGACGGCCCGTGATGCCATCACCCATGCCATGCACGCATTGGAGATCGCGGAACTGCCGGTGACCCTCTCCAACATCCACAATGTGCTGTGCATCTCAACGGACACGGCCATGCTCCTGGGCCGACTGGGCGAAACCAAGGCGCCGGCCGCGGAAGTCGAGCGCCAGTATTTCAAGGACTTCGCGGCCCAGCCACCGGAACAAAAGGGTGGCACGGTTTACACGGTCGGAAACTACCTGCGGCCCTACACCCCATCCGATATCCGTGAGGTATTCTGCTCGGTAGAACCTAACTTCTCGCTCAGCGAGGTGGACTTGGGCCGGCTGATCTGCCTGTCGGTGCCGCAAACCTACCAGGTGGAGCGGCGTTATCTCAATCTGCTCTGCAAACAGCTCTTCTTCCTCCACGCGTTCCGCCGCTTTGACCTTGCCCCCGATGAACTGCGCCGCCGGAACATGATTTCCCTCGTGCTCGACGAAGGCCAGAAGACCACGCTGGTTTCAGAGGACGGCTTCTCCGATCATGCCACGGTCGACGAACTGCGGGAGGCTGGGGTGTGCCTGATTTCTGCGACGCAGACGCCGCTTTCGCTGTATGCGGCGTTCGAGACTGAGCGGAAAGCTGATGTCTTCATGGCCAATCTGCGGACCCAAATCCATTTCCGCGCGGCGGATGAAAAGGGCGCGAAGATCATTTCGGAGAAGATGGGAGGACGAGAAGTTCGGAAATACAGCGGCGGAGTCAGCGGTGGGCGCACTTCCCGGAACTGGCAAGCGGCCGATGAGCCTTGGTTCAAGCCGGTGCAACTCTTGGCGCTGCCAGAGGGGAAAGCCTTGTTAAAGCATCCGCGCATGATCCGAAAGCCCCGGCTGCAAAGACTGCCGTATAGTACGTTCACGGTGGCCAACGAAACCATCTACCCGCCTTCGATGCCTGCAGGACGGTTCGATGTGGAGAGCTAAGTGCGTCTACTGCCGCTCTGACTGGCGTCCTCGCGTCGTATTACGCGCCAACGCCCGATCGATCATCCCGCGTACATCCAGAGTTGGCACCGAAGATTCGTCCACACGCGGACTTTCCTCGCCTTCCAGCAGGCACCGAAACAAATCGCGGGCTGCTCTGGGACGCAATGGCGTCGTCCCATCGGGACGCACGATATCCGCCGTCAACAGACGTTGCGTCGCTTCCCGCTCGTCAAACTCCCCGGAGTCGGTTCGTGCGTTCAAATACTCCAGCGCGTTTTCGAGCCACTGCCGCCCCTGATGCATCATCTCGCGGACATGGCCGGAGCCTCCCGCCACGGCATCGTAGAGCACCACGGCTGCGCCTACTGCCTGATGCGGACTCGCAAACTGGTCCAATATTGCAACCTCGCGGCTATCGATCTGCAAAGCCCGGCAACCGACCAACCGCAGCGCTTGCCCGACCGTGAATGCCACCGCCTGGTTGTCGACCGACGTATTCGCGAGCCAGCGCGAAAGGTCCAACATCACAAGATTGCTGATTTGGCGCGCCGCCAGGCGCTGGTTGCGCAACACCGGAGCCTCGTCTTCGTGCCAACACCGGCCGCGGTCGCGAGCCGAAAACAGCGAGGCGTGCGAATGAAAATGCGCCGGCAGATCCAAGGCGAGTTGGCTCCCGGGCGTGCGTTCGCTGTCCGCATAACCGCACTTCAAACACACGCAGAAGCCGCATTGGTGTTCGCCTTCGTTGAGGAGGAGGATTTCGCCCGCGGCCCGGTACCAAACCGCCAATTCACTTACCCCACCGAAGTCGGACCGGCGTTCCACCGGTGGACCCTCGTTCGCAAAGGCCGTCGTGTAGCAACTGACGGTGCCCACTCGACCCGACTCGGCTCCGAACCGCGGCGGATCCCAAGCTGCCGAGGTGAACCCGTGACGGGCGAACAGCATCTGACCTTGTTCCAGCAGCAGGGAATTGAGGTGTTCCGGCGCTTTGGGGATTCCGACCAACGAATAAAGAAAATGACCCGTTGCCGGATCGCGCACGAACCAGCCGCGCAGGCCCATGTTCGCCCGGGTCACATCATTGCCGGTCCAATGCTTGAGCAGGCCGCGCGAGGTTACGACCCGGTTTCCGACCAGCACTTCCGACCCGGGGGCATACTCGCGAAGTGCAAGCATTGAGCTGCGCTGAAGCCGAAACTGATCTTCTTCCCGCACTTTGTCCTGGCGTTTGGCGTCGGGCACGGCAACCCGCAGCCGACTCAATCCAATCGGAAAACCATAACGCGGGAGAAACAGACTATCGGCCAGCGTTTCGATCACCGTCAGTTCATAGTAGGTGCGCATCTGGTGGTAGATGGCATTCGCGGCACTGCGCGATTCGCCTTCTTCCCCGCCGTCGATACCATTCCACCGTTCAAGCAGTTCCTGATAGTCGTCACACCATTGCTGCAAGGCTTGCCGAAAAGCCCGGATGATCTCGTCAACGAGGACCGGCCACGATTCCCTGGCCTCGGCTGCCATCGGGGTGCCCGTTACCAAGGTGCGCGCTCGGATACTCAGGTCGTTCTTCTCGTCCCTCGCCGCAGCCAAAAAATGCGCGAAAAGTTCAGCCAGGCTCATTTCGCCGGCTCCAGGCGGAACCCACGGCTCATGCGGAACGGACCACGACCCGGGACAGGGCACGAGGAGGGGCTTCACCGTGCTTTTCTCCCAGTACCCGACCATCGGCTGTCGGTAGAACTTTCCCACCGTGCCGAAGGCATCCATCGCGCCGGTGGTTTCGCCCGCCCGGTAAATGCGGTGGAAAAAATCGCCCAGCAGCATTGCGCTGAGGTGTCGGAAAACGATCTCCCGCCGGTCGAGAAACACGAGCGGCTTACGCAGACTCTGGCCAAGGTACTCGCCAAACCGCGCAAAAACCTGCCGCTCATAAGGCGTTGACCGCGCATATCCCAATACCACCGATGAGCCGTCAGCCCGCCGCCCGGCCCGGCCAGCGCGTTGCAGATAGTTGGCTTTCCCCGGCGGGATGTTGCCCATCAGGACCCCGCTGAGACCGCCAATGTCGATACCCAACTCCAGGGTGGTTGTTGAGCTTAGGATGTTGCGAATACCCGCCTTGAACAGTTCCTGAATCCGACCGTTTTCCTGCGGGCTCAATTGCGCACTGTGCTCCTCGGCCCAGAGGCCTTGGCGGAAAATTTCCCCAGTGCGCCACTCGATCCGCTGCCGGCCCACGCGCGAATCCCGATCCAGCTCGGCAGCGGCGACCGACTCAAGTTCCGCCCGCGGTATACCCGGGAACAATCCCAAGACACTGCGGGGCCAGATCTGCCCGCTGTTCGCACATCGAAACGTCTGTGCGGGCACGCGCAATGCGAGTTGCGGAAACGTAATTTGGAAAGCATCTACCGCCGCCCCATCGACTTCGCGAACTTCGCGTTTCAGCCAGGGAAGTTCGACGGTCGCCTCGTGCAAGGCGCGGAATACGGCCGCAAGGACATTCTCCGCCAAGGCGTCGAGCGTGGGAATATCCGCTCCAAGCCTGGTCAGTAAATCGCGGGTAAACCGGTGTCGGGCAGACCGGCCGGTTACCGAAATCATCGGGAGAACCAATGACTCCTCCCGGCCTCTTTCCGAAAGGAACCGGCCGACGAGTGCACCGCCGTATTCGTACGTCAAATCCTCTTCCCGACTTCCCAGCGTCACCGCACCGTCCGTGCGGATGGTGTCGAGCAGGCCCGCGAGATAATCGATCCATATTTCGCGGAAGCCCTGCGCGCATTGCTCTGACGGCAGCAAAGCGTCGATTCCGGTCGGGAATGGCAGCAGTTCCAATCCCGGATACACCACTTCAACCAGCCCGGCGGTTTCCAATGACACATCTGGCCACTGCGTGCGCCGCATAAACTCGCGCGCCAGGAGCCGACGGACACCGCGCACCACAATATCGCGATTCTTGTCCCACGAAGTTTGTCCCCAGTCGGCTGCCCGGTGACGCAGTCCGAAATCTAGATCCAAGAGCTCGTGCATGCGCAAATCCCGGGCGATCTTCTCTTCCCAGAAGGGCAAGGCACCGCCACCGCGGGTCTGGGCGAGCTTTTGTTCGCAGTCCTCGAGTCCACGCTGGGCTTGCGCCTGAATGGCGCTGCCTGGAGTCGCCGCAGCGATTTGCTGCCGGAAGAACGTCGCCTGCTGCTCCAGAAACGCCACCATTTCCGGCCCGGCCACATCGCCGGTCGCAAGGGTCGAAGCGACCGCCGCGCGGAAAACCTGCACCTCGTGTTGCCGGGTGAACCGGGGACCCAACCGTGCCGCTTCGGTCCGGCTGTCGCTGAAAATCAGGAGACGCCGGCCGCGCGCCGGCTTCCAGCGCCGATCTTCATGCGCGTAGACGGGCATCTCCATAAGCGCCGTTTCGGCAAGGAGTGTGAGCTGCAAGCCGGACTGGGAACCGAAAAAGCGTATGCTTCGCCCAATCGCCAAGCCCGTGGCCGGGCACTCGGTGACGCGCCACAGCGGGATCCCAGGACTCCCCAAGCCACTCATCGCGCCGTTCTGGGGATTGAAGACAATCTGCGTGGCCTGCGCAATCGGGCGCGGCGAAAAGAACCGCAACCGCGTGAGCCACCCCGATTCCGGCTCTCCTCTCATGGCCAAGGCGAGCGGGACTTCCCGCAAATGTCCGTTCTCCTCTACACCAGCCAGGAACCACTCGCCGGACAACTGGCAGCGGGCGAGCGAGAGCGTCGCCCCCAAAGGTCGGTCTTCACCCGGCCCGGAACCTGAGGAAAAAACAAAACCCAAGTCACCGTATCGTACTTCGGGGCGCGGCGCGTCTTTGGCATAGAACGAAAACGACAGCCCTTCCGGACTGCGCACGAGAAAATGCACGCGGTTGGGCAGCAGCGGGTAGGCCGCCGGCTCGGTCCGGGCGCAGGCCGCCACCTGCAAGAGGCACCGGGTGGCCTCGACCGCATCGGCATCGCTTCGACCGAACAGGGCCTTCGCTACATCGGGGAGCTGCGCACGCTTCAATTTCCAAACAACCTCATACAATCGGGAAATTGTCGGCGACTGCTTGAGCACCCGAGCAAGGATCGGCGCAATAAACCGGGGCGCATCGGCGGCAAATTCATCCCGCAGAATTGCCGCCGGGACGAGGCTGGCCAAGGCCTGCCGCCACCTGGCAAATTCTTCGGCCGAGCAGGTCCGGAATCTTGGCTCCCCGTCCACCATCTCCAACGTGCCGGTATCAGGCCACGGGGCGCGCAGAATGGAAGCCGGCTCAGCGGCGTCACCCTTGGCAACGAAGGTTTCACGGTGAGCCACGCCCTGGATTACCTGCACCCCGCTTGTCGGTTTGCCGAACAATTCGGCGGCGAAGCCACGCAACTCCTGTTCGGTCTCGGTGCCGCCGCTGCCAATGGTCGCGGAAGTGGCGAATTGCACCACATCGTTCGCGGTCAGACCGCACTTCAAATAAAGCCGTCGCAGCAACAAGGCGATTTCGGCAGCGAGATTGCCCGTGTAGAGGTGCGCTTCATCCAGCACGACTGTCCGGAGATTGCGGCCAAAGAACACCGCGTCCTGTGGACGGCACAGCATGTACTCCAGCATCGAATAGTTAGTGACGACGATCTTTGGCACCGGCCCGCGCTGCCGTCCGGGAGTCGCCTTGCCGGTGGCATCCTCTAGTCCGCGGGCCTGCCGGCGGGTGCGAAAACGGCAGCGCTCCCAAATGGGGACCCCTCGACTCGCCGCCACCTTGGCATTCTCCGGCGTTTCGCTGGTGAAATGAAAGAACGTGGTTTGCTCCTGGCCCTTGAGCCACGAATAAAGGCGGTCCACCTGGTCATTCACCAGCGCGTTCATCGGATACAGGATGAGGCAGGAAACGCCCTCGCCGGGCTCCGGCTCATGCCGGCAAACATCGCTCAGGAGCGGCAGCAGAAAGCTCTCCGTTTTGCCCGCGCCCGTACCGGCCGTCACGACAATGGCCGGTTTATCCGCTGCCGCGTAGCCTCGGGCGGCCGCTTCGATGCTCTCTCGTTGGTGAGTGTAAGGCCGGCGGTTTTTGGGAAAGGCCCCGGTGCGGTCAAGCTGGGCCGCCAACTGCGGGTTGATCATGGCCTGCGCGACCAAGTCGGCTAAAGTCATCTCGCTCGTTTTCGATGGAAACGCACCTTCTACCCAAAGGTCGCTACCGAGGCCACCCTGGCGCAAATCGCCACCCCAAACGGCCTCGCAGGCCGCACGCAGCTGCGCGTCGCGCACGTAATGGTCCGTCAGGGCGAAATCCACCATGCGCCGATGGACGGCGTGGATCACTTGCAGAGCATTGATTTGTGACATGGTCAGAAGAGTCGCACCGCGCACTGCCGCCGAAAGGCAGGGTGTTTGGACAAAAGCTGGAGATTGATCCGGTCGCTGGCCGAGCGGTCCTGGTTCTGAACCGCTTTCATCACTAGCGCGTCGAGAAACTGAGAGTCCACATGGAGGACTTTCTGGGCGAGGTCGGTCCACTGTGCCGGCGTCGGCTGCAGCTGCCGCCGCAGTTCCCGTCTCACTTCCTCCACTCCGGCGAACCCCACGTGCTGGCGGTAGACTTTGTCGACCCAGTGATGCACGAAATCCGCCGCCAATTGGGGCGAGACCTGTACCAATCGCCAGACGGCACGCACGACCGCTTCACCACAGTCCGGCAATTGCGACTTCGGATTCATCAAGCGAAACCAACGGTCGGCTGCGGCCTGATCGAACGCCAACTGCCCGCGACCGATCAATTCTTCCAATGCATTGGTCCACGAAGAGGCCAGCGGCGACAAAGTGAAGCGAGCCGAGCCAGCTTCTACTTCCTCTTCGCCCAGCCAGATGGCCAAGACCTCCGCCGCATGCGCCCGGACAAAATTGCGAACGAACTGCACGTGTTCCGCCGCGAGAATCGGTGCGCGGAACCATCGCAGCATGATCGCCGCTTCTCTAACCGGCGCCGGCATCCGCGCGGTGCGCAGAGTATCCGACCAGTTCTCCAATTGGAACCACGCCCCGAGGCGCACTCCGTCAAAGAACACCGCGAGCCCATAAATGCTGCCATGCTCGCCCTGGTGCGGAATGCTCCACGTCAGGGGATAGCGCCCGACGCCCGGTGTCACTCGCACCAACTGGTGCCGGTTCGTCCACAGTACGACCGAATGCTTTTCGCGCACGGCGATGTCCTCGGTCAGGTCGATCTGAATTTCGTGGGCCGAAATCCGGACATTGCGGACGATCCCGCCGTCAATCACACGCTCCGCGACCAAGACCGTTTCTTCCACCTCGTTGTAGGGTCCGCGCCTGGCCACCAAGCGACCGCCAAATCCCGACAGCCGCCCGAGAGGCGCCACGTGGGTCGGCACGCGACCGATGATCGATCCAGCCTCGACCAGGAATAGCTCAGGACTCTCTTCGCCGAACTTGATGGGAGCCCGAATCCGAAACTCGTCAGACGTGGCAACGCGGGTGGATAGTATCTTCTTTGGCTCGACGACCCGCACTTCCGTCGACGTGCGCCAAAGCGTGCCTTGAAAGGGAATCTCCAATTTGCGTCGCACCGGGAGCACCTCGTTCCCGCGTTTGATTCTCAGCACGACAGTCACCGGCCAGAGCAGGTCGGCCGCTCGCACCTCGATGTCAAAGATTCCCGGCACTGAACCGGGCGCAAGTTTCTGCCCGGACCAATGAGCCGAAATCAATGCAAGGGACGGTTCCAGCTCGACCGTGAGTTTCCCACGTGGCGGTGGCTCCCACGGTACGAAGCGGAGGGGCCTTGTTGCCGTGAACTGGACCGCCACCTCAGCCTCGCTCACCGGCGCCGGCGGCACCCGCAAGTAGTCGCTCGACCAGAGGGATTCGCCCGCCGCGGTCACGATAACCGACGCCTTGGCCGGGAACCGGACAAAGGCGAACTGTCGGTGCGGATCCGGCCACATTTGCGATTTCGGCCCCTCCACGGCGGCGAACAGCGGCAGGCATAGGCTGAATTCCTCGGCCGCTGACACCTTCGGATTATAGGGGTCTGCGGCGCGACGTCCGGACCGATCAAATAAATTCACGATCTCCGTGTCATCCCATAGCTCCAGGCCTTGTGAAGCCGCAATGGTGTGTCCGTCCAGTTCCTCCAACGCGGCGACACCCCGCCGATGGCCAAGCCCGAATATCACGGTCGGTCCGCCAATCGGGACGAAACTCCCGTCGGCCTGCCGGACCAAACGGGCGCGCTCTTCGCCGCCCCAACGCAAGATATAGGTCGTCGCGGAAAGGACCAAGGTGTCGAGGTTGATCCAGTCCGCCGCAAATGCGGCCTGCCCATCGGCCGTCCACACCAGCCTGGGCTCGTCCAGAAACGGGACCGACTCGGAAGTCTGTGCCAAATTCAACGTATCGAGCGCCGGTCGCTCGCGCGCTACCCTGACCAGATCGTCGATCCACTCGGGCAGAATCCAAGGCGAATTTCCCAACACCAGCCGCAGTTGCGCCTCGGTAAGATTATGTCTGCGGTAGGCCACGAGTCGCTTCCAAAGGTCCTGGAACGAGTGGCTCGCGGTGAATGCACCAAAATGCCCGAGGAGATGGCGAACCGAGAGCGTCGGCAGTTGGCCCGCGAGCCATTCCGGCAGCCGCCGCTGGAATCCCGTTCGCGTGAACCCGAATTGCAGAAAGCCGGTGTCAAACCACGGCAGCGTGCCATCCACGCCAAAGACATTGCGCAGACCGAGTGCTTCCGCGGCTAGTTGCATGGTTTCGCGCGCCGCCGGAGTGGGATTGCGATCCGAAAGGAACAGTAAAGAGGCCGCTCCGTCATCCCACGGGAGCAAACCCAACGCGTTCCAGAAGTTTCCCTCGCTGCCCCGGCGCCGCACATGCTCCGTGAAAAGCAGCCATAGGATACTTCCTGTCACGACCGCATTCGTGTGCTTCGTATGCGGATCGAGATGCCGGCTCCATGTGCTCAACGCCGGCGCAAGCGTCATTCGACGTTGATGACTGAGCCATTGCGCGAGCCAGTGGTAGTCGGCCTCGGAACTCTCCAGCTCGGCCAGCGACCAGCCCCGCTCCGAATTCGCGAGACCGCCGCGTCGCCGCAATAGGCAAGCGAACGCCGAGGCAAGCGCATCGGGCGCGGCTGGATCGAGCTGCGTAAATAAATCCTTCCGCATGGGCAGGATGGGGTCAGTGGCCCATGAAGCGGCAGCTTGGTCGAGAGGTCAGCACGAAAACTCTGCGCCGCCGAAATTTCCCGACGATTCATTCGCGGCCTGACTTCGTCGCCAGACCCTCTCCAGCCATGGATATTCGGTCTTGGAAAATATGTCATCGGATCCCTTGCCAATATTGTCCGGACGCTCTTGCCACTACTGTCTATACCAGCCCTGACACCAGTGACTACCAAACTAGATAACGTAATGGATAGAACCATTATACGAAAGGGGAACTAGACTCAGGGGAGTGTATCGCTGGGCACTTGAAATGATTAATTCCGGCTGCTCTAACGCGCGGCATGCATGACCCAAGCAGCAGACAATCCTTCACGTTCGCCGAACGCTGGGCGCCGGAATTGCGGCGCGACGGCCACGTGCAGATCAGTTCGTTCTTCCTCTGCAACTATCACCGGTTGCAGCCGTACTCCCTCACGCATGGCGAGGCGATGTTCATCATCCACCTCATGCACCATAAATGGGGCAGCGAGGCGCCGTATCCGTCCTATCGCACCATCTCCCAGCGCATGGGCGTGTCGCTCCGGACGGCCCGGCGTTTCGGCGCCAGTCTGGAGCACAAGCGATACCTCCACCGCGAACTGCGCACCGGCGAAACCAACCTCTTTCACCTGGACCGGCTCATCAATGCCTTGATCACGCTGCGCAGCACCGATCTCGAAGCCCGGTCGCGTCGCCGGCAGACCGTGCTCGCCCTCTGAGATTTTGACCTAACCCCAAAACCAAAATGACCAATACCACCAATGTCGAAATCGCCATCGCGGCGATTCGTAACCACTACGGCCCCGGCTCGATTCTGCGCCTGGGGGCCAACGAAGCGATGACAGTCGAGACCCTTTCGACGGGATCGCTCGCCATCGATGCCGCCCTCGGCGGCGGCCTGCCGCTCGGCCGGATCATCGAGGCGTACGGCCCGGAAAGTAGCGGCAAGACGACTTTCTGCCTCTCCGTAATCGCGGAGGCTCAACGCAAAGGTGGCACCTGTGCCATCATCGACGTCGAGCACGCGCTCGATCCTTCGTGGGCGCGGCGCTGCGGCGTCAACGTGGATGCGCTCTATTGTTCCCAGCCGGACAGTGGCGAGGATGCCTTGAACATCGCGGAGATCCTGATCCGCTCGGCGGCCGTCGATGTGGTCGTCGTCGATTCGGTCGCAGCACTCACGACCAAGGCCGAGCTCGACGGCCAGATGGGCGACGCCGTGATCGGCGCCCAGGCGCGCCTGATGAGCCAGGCCATGCGACGGCTGACTGCCGCGATCGCGAAAACCAAGTGCATCCTGATTTTCACCAATCAACTCAGAGAGAAGATCGGCGTGATGTTCGGGAGCCCGGAGGTGACCCCCGGCGGACGCGCCCTCAAGTTTTTCGCGTCGGTGCGGCTGGACATCCGCCGCAAGGACCAGCTCAAGTCCGCCCAGGGAACCTACCTGGGGAGCAGGGTGAAGGTGAAAGTCGTGAAGAACAAGATCGCGGCTCCCTTCGCTGAAACCGAAATCGATCTCATGGTGGCGGAAGGCGTCTCGCAGACGAGTAGCCTGATCGATCTCGGCGTCGATTCCGGCGTGCTGGAAAAGCGCGGGGCCTTCATTGCCTTTGATAATATTACGCTCGGGCAGGGCCGGGATGCCGCGAAGGAGTTTCTCAAGACCAACGCCGAGGTGCGCGACCGACTTGATCGCACGCTGCGCGCCTTGCTGCTCGCTAAGAGTCCAATCGCGATTTCGACCCAAACGATGCCGGCGGCCATGGCGCCGGTTGAGGAGCCCGTCGTCCCGGCAGCCGCCGCCTGATCATTTTACAATCCAGTGCTCCGCGGAGCACTGCGCGTGAAACCAAACACGATTCCACCATGTACTCAGAAGGAAATGAAGCGGGTCCGCCCGCGCCGGCCGGCCGTGACCGCGCTCCCATCTGGAACAAGGCCATCGCTCGGATGATGGGCCAACGGTCCAATGACGGAGAAGCAGGCGCCTCTCGTCCCCAGCGCGCCCGGGTCCGCATGGACGAAAAACTCCTGCAGCAACTCGGGTTGCCCAACCTGGTCAACGCGCCCGAGGAGCCCCGACTCCTCTCCGAATTGCTGAAACAGGACGACGCCGTGGACGCGAAGGCCGATCTCGACGAGTTCTCCCGGGGTATCCGTCGCTCCGTCCGTATCCACATCGCCCTGAAGGCAAAACTCCATCACACCTCCGGCAAAACCTGGCGGGAGTGGGTCGCGAGCGAGTTCGACATCGGGTACGAGTGCTACCAGCGCTGGTATCGCACCGCCGAACTGCAGATGGCTTTACTGCAACGCGGTCTCCCCCCGCTCACCAGCGAGCGCCAAAGCCGTGCCCTGATGCCACTCTCCCGGCATGAAAAGTTCTACGAAGCGCTCGGGGCCGAATCGTTCAAGGGCGGATATCCATCGAGTGGGGAACTGCGGACCCAGGTGGAAAAAGCGCTTGGACTCACGCAGGCAGTGGACATGCCCATGCGCATCCAGCTTCACCGCAAGTTGGAAGCCATCGTGCAGAACACCGCTGCCGGCGAGGACCAGCTGGTCGCCCAGGCACTCGGGCTGGTCGCGCGAGCGGTCGGGCTCCTCGCCAACGGAGGCGCGACCTCATGAAGCGCAGCACCCTGCGCCGCATGTCCGAGCGTCGCGTCGAAGAAACCGTCCTCTATCAGGTCCGCCGCAAGAAATTCCTGAACGACCATCCTTACTGCCAGGTGTTTCTCGCGGAGAACGGCATCGACGAGGCCACCGCCATCAAGGGCGGCGGCACGGTCCAGCTCGCGAATGGCACCGTCGTCGCCGTGCCGCTCTCCACCCAAATCCATCACAAGAACAAACGTCGCGGGGACGACCTGCTGATCCAGCAACACTGGATGGCGGTCTCCCGCGCGTCCCACGAATTGATCGAATCCAACAAGGCGTGGAGCCGCGCCCGCGGGTACCTCCTGCCGTTCTAACCTATGCTTACCCCGATGCTTTCTGCCCCCCTCAGTTATCCGCACAACAAGGTGACCTTGGTGCCGCTTATCCCCGGCGCCGAATACCTGCTTTGGGCGGAAAAGGAAATCCGCTTCGCTTCGTTGCGTCCTCTCGGGCGCACGCTCGCCGACCAACTGCTCGTCGGTTCGGCGAGCAACCCTTGGCCGCAGGCCGAGGCCGCCGCCGAACTCGAGCGCGGCCTCGTCCGTCTGGCTGACACTGTGCCCTTCGAGGAGCGCTTCATCTTTCATGTCCAGGCCGCGATCCTGCGAGCCTCGTTCCGTCTCCGCGCCGACCGTTCCCAACCTTTTCCCCATGATCGCGACTGCCCCCAGACTGACACCGCAGCGTGAACGGGAGATTGCCGAGATCGCCGAGCGCATCGCCCTTGAACACTTTCCCGCGGGAGTCATCGATCCGGAGCAGATTGCCGTCCGGACCGGGATCACGTTCGAGTACGCTCGTTTCAAGGAGGACATTGACGGCCTCCTCGTCCACGAAAACGGCCGGTTCTACATCTTCTGCAATGAGCGCCGGGTGAGTCGAGGGAGCCCGCGGTCCCGTTTCACGTTTGCCCACGAACTCGGGCACTTCTTCCTCGATTCCCATCGCAACGCGGTTCTGGACGGACGATTCGTGGCCCGTTTCACGCGTCCGGAACAGGGCGCCGACGTGCTGCTCGAAAAAGAGGCCGACATCTTCGCCGCGAATCTCCTCATGCCAACCGGGCCGTTCAAGCGTGAGGCGGGGGAGGGCTGTGACCTGAACGGCATTCGGAGTCTCGCTACTGCGTATGGCACCTCATTGCGCGGCACGGCGTATCGGGTGGTCGAATTAGATCTGCTGCCGGCGCCCTGTTCTCTGTTCATTTGGAACCTGCTCGGATCGTCAGCCGGTCGTCGTCTGTCACCGGCGACGATGGATATGGAATTGTGTTACCCCTATGCCATCACTCGCCCGCCCGTGAAATCCATCACCGCCCGGGCCTTCGGTCGTCGGCCGGAAGGCGTGCAATGCGATGTGATCGCCTCGACGGAATGGTTCCATTGGCGAGAGCCGGAGAGAAACACCGGCTGCATGCTGCAGGAGGAAGTGATGTCGCTCGGCCTTTCCGGTTGGATGACCTTGGTTCAGCCGCTGCCGGTCTTTCGGCCAGGGTGAACCGCGGGAATATCCAAGTCTCAGATGCGAACCGATTTCACGCGGAACATGGCCAAGGCCAGGTTGAACGTCTCGGCTTTGAACTCGCCCATCGGCAGCCAATTCTTGAATCGGTCGTGGTCCTCATGCTCGGGATCGGCCAACGCTTCGAGCATCAGCTGGTAGCCCGTGACTCCGCCGCAGTCTTCAGGTGGACATTCACCGAAGCCTCCCAGCAGTTCGGCGCGAGGAAGCGGCCGGTGCATGGCATCGATCAATTGGATGACATGACGCCAGTCGTCGCCGAAGTCATAGCAGTACCGGAGCGTCGCCCCCTCGTTGGCGGCGATGACATCGCTCAGGCGGTAGCGGTTCTCGGCCAGCAATGGCTTCGCGTCATCCAGAAGCTCCTCCTCCTGGTAGTCCCCGAAACGGTTACCCTCGTAGTTCTCGAACTCGTGCAGGTGGCAGTTGTGCCAGCCGAAGGCTGCTTGGATCACAGGGTGAAGACGGGAGAGACGGATCGCGGCCGGGACGGCGACATCGCGGGTGATGTCTGTCTCCACCAGCGAGATCTTCAGGTGAAAAACGAGGACAGTTTTCGGGGGCTTGCGGCCGGGGCGGACGATCGTTGGTTCCTGCATCGGGAGAATTTCGACGAGTCGGTGGAGGCAGGCGAGCATAAGCCGCGTCTCATGATAGAAATAATGCAAATTGTGTCATCCCTGCGGGGGAACACTGCGTCTGATGCATCTATATAGTTGGCCCATGATCGATTATAGTCATCCAAACCTAACCTTGCATCCGCCGCGCAGCCCACGCGTGCGTTTGGGTGGTTTTGCACACCTGCCCCGACTGCTCGATAAGGCACGGGCGGTGGCCGCCGGAACGAACGGCGAATACAAGTACGACACGATGATGGACCGGTTTTTCTTCGATTTCACCGGCATCGAGGCAGGGGCGTTTCTGGAGGAGGTGAAGACCGGCAAGTCCGACTCGGCAATGCTCGCTTGGGTGATGAGTCATTTGGAGCCACTGCGCACGCCGTCGGAGATCTTCCAGTGGACCGCGTGGCTGGAGGCGCTGGGACCGACAACAGCTGCGCGTCACACTTTTCTAGTCGAGAAGATCGCGAAAAACGCACCCAATCGCGACGACCTCCAGACCTGGTGCGATCACCTCGACCTTGATGACCATGTCGCTCTCGGAGGCAAGCCGTAGGGTGCCAGCATTCGAATATCGTTTCTGGTCTGGCGACGCTTCTGCCTTTGCCCCCTTGCCACTATTGGCCAACCTCACTCCATGGAATATGATCGGAACAAGGTAGATGAAATGGTCCTCGCGCTCCTTTTCCTGACGCGCTGCGGCGACGGTCGGGCCTGGAAAGGGCACGATTGGGATGCGCTCAAGCGGCTCCATGAGCAGGGTCTCATCGGTGATCCGGTGAGCAAGGCCAAGTCGGTGGTACTGACGGCGGAAGGGGAGAAGCGGAGCGAGGAACTTTTCAGGAAATACTGTGGGAAAATGAGGGATAACCCAACGGACACTTGACGAACGGTCGTTAACATCTACGTTAACCCGTGCCTTGTCCACCGCACCTCGCCGCAAGCTTCGCCAGGTTGTCTTCTACCGCACCGCCGACGGCCGCAAGCCGGTCGGGGAGTGGCTGAATGCCCTCGACGACGACCGAGCCCAGGCAGTCGCGATGGGCCTCCGTTTCTTTGAAGAGTATCCGAATCCCGTCGTCCCGAAAAAATTCTTCGAGAAGGTCACCGAGCACCTCTGGGAGATCAAATGCCACTACGGGAAAGAGCAGTTCCGGCTGCTGGCCTTTCCCGATGGCGACACCGTAGTCATCGCCGTCCACGGCTTCGCCAAGAAATCCATGGATCTCAAGGACCGGGATCTCGATCTGGCCGAGGAACGACGGAAGGACCATTTACGCCGCAAAGCCTGATTCAATCACACAACCCGAACCCGAAAAGACCATGAGCGACATCGAAAAATTCATCGCCGAGAAGAAAGCCTCCCGCCCGAAGGCCTGGGCTAATTTCGAGGACAACTACCGGCGTTACGCCATCGGCATGCTCCTGGCCGAGCATCGCGAAAAATCCGGTCTCTCCCTCGCGGAATTCGCGAAACGGGTGCACATGCAGAAATCAGCACTGTCCCGCCTCGAGAACCACGGCGACGACGTGAAACTGTCGACGATCACCCGTTACGTTGAAGCCACAGGTCGTCCACTCGCACTCAGGATCTTCCCCGGAGCACGGCGGAAGAAGGGGATGGTGCGGGGCTCCGCGAAGATCGAATTGCAGAGCCCCTGACGCGAATCAGGCCGCCTCGTGAGGGGCGGCCTGGCTGAATCAGTTTTTTGCCAGCGGCGGTTCAAAAGGGGGCCATTTATGGCGGTGAGGAAAGGGACCATCTACTTCGTGGATGTTCTTCGAACTTCAGCCAAAAAAGGTCTTCTTCGGATCGGTGGATCTTCTTCCCTTTGGACTACGCCGAAGGGAGCATATGGGGGCAGCGGGATTGAGCCAGTGAAGGCGGGTTGGGTAAGGCCGAACGATGCCTACCCCACGCCGGCGCAAGTGTGCGCATTGCAGAGCCTTGTTCTTGCCTGATCCGCGGCGGCGTTCGAAGCACCGGTATTGCAGCCGGCCAGTGTGCCGGAAGGCGAGCAAAGCGGAGAGCCAGCGCCGGTGGCTGGCCAAACCGGAGAACCAAAACTGGTGGCGAGGCCCGGTAAATGTGCAGCACGTGCAGGAGTGGCGGAAGGCGCATCCGGGCTACTGGCGGCGGCGGAAAAAACAGCAACGAGGTGCGTTACAAGATATGAGATTGGCGCAAGTGCCTGTGAGGGAAAGAGCTGGCACCAAATTAGCCCGGGGTGCGTTACAAGATACATGGCGTGGGCAATCGCCTCTGGTGCTGGGACTTATCGCGCAATTTACCGGGGTTACGTTACAAGAGGAGATGGCCGGGATCACGGGGCAGCTGATAGCGCGCGGGGCAGCCCTGTTGGGCGATCCATGATCACGAAAAAACTCCTCAACCCCGAGCGCGTGCGGCGGGTGCCGGCCCAGTTTAGCTGGGTCGATCACCGCCTGGTGCGCGATCGGATCATCCAACGTGCCAGCGCGAAAGCGTGGGCCCTGTACCTGGTGCTCGTCACCGTCGGTGACGAACACGGCATCAGTTACTACTCCGACCAGAAGCTGGCGGACCTGCTGATGCTCTCGCAGGACGAGCTGCTGCTTATGCGCGGGCAACTGGTCATCGCCGGCGTCCTCGCCCACGAGGCGCCGTTCTACCAGGTGCTGGCGCTGGAAGGAGGTGGCGCATGATCACCTACGAAACCTTCAGCCGCATCCGGCACCTGCGGGACCAGGAGAAACTCAGCGAACGCCAGATCGCCGAAAAACTCTCACTCGACCGCAAGACGGTGCGGCGGTGGTTGGAGCGGAAAGCCTTCGCGCCGGAGCCGGCCGTGCAGGTGCGCGCCTCCAAGCTGGACGGCTACAAAGGCCAGATCCAGGCGTGGCTGGAACGGCATCCTTACACGGCCGCGCAACTGCTCATCAAGCTGCGCGAGGCGGGTTACGACGGCGGCTACACGATCGTGAAGGAATACGTCGCGGCGGTGCGGCCGAGGGCCAAGGAGGCGTTCCTGACGCTGCGTTTTGAGCCCGCGCAGTCGGCTCAGGTGGACTGGGGTTCGGCGGGCACGATCCAGGTCGGCAACACGCGCCGGGCGCTCTCGTTCTTCGTCATGGTGCTGTGCTACAGCCGGCGGATGTATGTCGAGTTTACTCTCAGCCAGGCCCAGGACCAGTGGCTCTCGTGCCACCAGCACGCCTTCGAATACTTTGGGGGCGTGGTGCCGGCGGAGATCATGGTGGACAACTGCAAGACCGCGGTCCTGTCGCACCCGGACGACGGCCCGGTGGTGCTCAATCCGCACTACGCGGACTTTGCCCGGCACTGCGGCTTTGCGATCACGCCCTGCGGCCCGCGGCGGCCCAACGAAAAGGGCCGGGTCGAAAACGCCGTGGGCTACATCAAGAAGAACTTCCTCGCAGGGCTGCCCTGCGACGAGTTTGCGGCGATCAATCCGGCGGCGCGGCTGTGGCTCGATACCGTCGCCAACCAGCGCATCCACGGTGAGACCCGGCAGCGGCCGGCCGAACTCTTCGCACAGGAGCAAGCGCAGCTGCAGCCGTTGCCGGCGCGGCCCTACGACACGGCGGTCGTGAAAACCGCCCCCGTGTCGTCGCGCTGCCGGGTCACCTTCGACACGAACCGCTACTCGGTGCCGCCGCGCTACGCCTCGCGGCTTTTGACCCTGAAGCTGTCGGCGGACAAGCTGCGGCTCTACGACGGGGGTGAACTCGTGGCCGAGCACGTGCGCAGCTACGAGCGGCATCGCGACTTTGAAAACCCGGACCACGTGCGCGAGTTGAAGACGCTGCGGCGGAAAGCCGAGAAGAGCCGGATGCTGGCGCGCTTCCTCAAGCTCTCGCCGAGCGCACGGGTTTATTACGAGCAACTGGGCGAGCGGCGGATGAACGCGCCGCACCACGTGGAGAAGATCCTGGCGCTGGCGGCGGTCTACGGGCCGGAGCTCACGCGGCGGGCGCTCGACGACGCGCACCAGCTCGGCGCCTACTCCTGCGAATACATCGCCAACCTGCTCGAACAACGGCACCGGCTGACGCCGGAGCCGGCGGAGCTGAAGCTGACCCACAACCCGGAGGCGATGCAGTTGGAGCTGCCGCCCCCGAACCTGTCGATCTACGAGGAGGACGCGCGATGAGCCCCGACACGCTGCGCCTGCGCGGCTTCCTCGACCGGCTCGAACTGGGCTACGTGGCCGGCAACTTTGAGGACCTGGCCCGACAGGCGATCGACAAGCGCTGGAGCCATCTGGTGTTCCTTGAGCACCTCATCGAAGGCGAATGCCTCGACCGCCAGCACCGGCGGGTGGAGCGGTTGCTCTGGAAGGCCAGGTTGCCGCCGCCCAAGTCGCTCGACCAGTTTGATTGGGAGTGGCCCGAGGAGATCAACGAACCGCTCGTGCGGGAGCTCTTCCGGTTGAACTTTATCGAGAAGAAATCCAACGCGGTCTTCGTGGGCAACCCGGGCACGGGGAAAACGCATCTGCTCACGGCCCTCGGCTACCATGCCTGTCACCAGGGCCACAGTGTCCTCTACACGACGGCGATCGAAGCGGTGAACCGCCTCATCGCGGCCAGGGAGGCCAAGCGCCTGCGGGCCGAGTTGCGGCGTTACCGCCGGCCCCAGCTGGTGCTGATCGACGAGCTCGGGTTCCTGTCCCTCGACCACGCCGGCGCCGACCTGATGTTCCAGCTGATCTGCCAGCGCTACGAACATGGCTCGCTGGTCATCACCACCAACAAGGAATACAAGAAGTGGATCGAGATCATGGCGAAGGAGTCGAGCATCACCACCGCGATCCTCGACCGCGTGCTCCATCACTGCGACACCGTCACGATCAAGGGCGAGAGCTTCCGCATGAAGGACCGCCACGAGGGCAAGAAATGAAACCCGGCGGGTGCGCGCTGCGGCCACGGGGCGCGCGCCCTGCCGTCGGTCGGACAGAACTAGCCGGCGCCTCCCGGGTGGTCCCTTTTTAGCCGCCGCGCCAGCTCAGGTGAAAAACGCCGCCGGGAAAAAGGGGACCACCGCAGGTCTGCCGCCGAAAAAGGGACCAAAAAGCGCTGGTCCCTTTTTAATCCGGCGAAAATGGTCCCCTTTTAGGCCGCCGCTCACACTTATCTCATGCAGAGACGCGGTGAACGCAGAGGTCGTGAGTCATTTCTCTGCGCCTCCGCGTCTCCGCGTGAGACCGATTTTGTGAAAAGGCGGGGTTCGGAGACCCCGCCCTACATCAGGCGCAGACATGAATTTCCGTCTAGCGCGAGCAAGCTCGCGGCCTACGGGCTGGAGCGCAGGACCGTCGAGGTCTCGGTCTCCTCGACCACGACGCCGTAGTTTTCCCGGAGCATGCGCACGAAGCCCGCCTGGTCGTCGGGCTTGAAGGAACCGCCGTAGCGCTGTTGCGCCAGCGCCGGGTCGCCGATGACAAGCTTGTGCCGGTTGTAGCGGTTGAACTCCGACACGATCTCACCCAGCGGGGCCAGCTCGAAGTCGAGCCGGCGCTCCTGCCAGGCGAGTTCCCGCTGGATTTCCTCGGTGGAAACCGGGATCACTGCGGCCGGCGGCGGCGTCTCCGCCTTGCTCGCCACCTCCACCAGCGCGACGACCACCTTCTGGCCGGAAATGAGCACCGGCTGGCCGAGGCCCGGGAGGACGGCGCCATGCAGGTCGGTGGGAGGGGCCAGGAGGCTTTGTCCGGAAGCGGTGTCATCGACGCGCACCTTGCCCTCGGTCACGAGGACCTCGACCGCCTGCGCATCCAGGCGCACGTTGAACGCGGTGCCAACGGCGCGGACCGACACGCCGGCGGCCTCGACGATGAAGGGGCGGTCAGGGTTCTTGGCGACGGCGAAGTGCGCCTCGCCGCGCTCCAGCCGGATGCGGCGCTCGGCCGGGGTGAAGGCGGTGGCCACGGCGCTGTCGGTATTCAGCGAGACGACCGAGCCGTCGGGGAGCCGCAGGATGCGCTGCGCACCGATCTCGGTGACAACCTCGCCGCGGTAATGCGCCGGGCGCCACCACGAGACATAGGCCACCGCCAGCGCCGCGGCCGCAGCGGTGAGCGAAAGCGCGAGACGCAGCCAGGGCCGGCGCCGGGCCGCCGGAGCCGGCGCGGGCGCGGCCGGGGCGGCGGGTTGGTTGACGCGACCGAGCAGTGTCCACGTGCCGTCGAGCTCGTTGAAGAGTTCGGCGTGGCGCGGATCGGCACAGAGCCAGTCCTGGAACTCCTGTTCCTGATCATCCGTCAGGCCCTGCTGGCAACAGGCAAACCAAGCCAAAGCTGCCTCCTCCATCGCGGTGGGGGGCGGCAGCGGCGTATCGTTGTTCAAGGGCAGGGGTGACATGGCGGATTAGGCGCGGGTATTCGGGGAGACGCCGGCCAGGCAATCCCGGGAAACCCCGCGGAGGAGGAGGAATTGCCGGCAGCGGAAAACCGCGAGGCAGAGCTGGGCGTCGACGGTGTTGACGGAGATGTTCAGTTGTTGGGCGATGGCTTGATGGGAGAGGCCGTGAAAGCGGCGGAGGATCAGGACCTCGCGGCAGCGGGCCGGGAGGGCGTTGATCGCCTCGTGGAGAATTTCGATTTCCTGGTCATGGGAGAGGGTTTCGGCCGCATTGGGCCTATCCTCTACCACGGACAGCTGCTCAATATTCCCTAGGCTCTCCGTCGCGGCCACCTGCCGGTGCCGGGCGAGATCAACAGCGGCATTGCGCGCAGTGACAAAGAGATAGGGACGGACTTCCCGGATCTTCCCGGCCACCTTGGCGCGGATCAGGTGGGCGTAGGTTTCCTGGATGAGGTCGTCCACGTCGGCCAGGCCGGGGAAGCGTCCGCGGAGATAGGCCCGCAGCGCCGCCTCATGCGGCTGCACCTCGGCGGCGAACCATTGCGCATGGTCCGTGGCGGCGAGCTGGCCGAGGCGTACAGGGAGGGAGGCCACTGGGTGCGGAGGACGCGGGCATTCAATCGCAACCCCGCTGGATGCCGACCGAAAAAAACGCCGGCGGACGTAAAATCCCCTTAGGGTGTTGGGCCGGTCCGTCCGTGGTAGCACGGCCAGGGCGGCGGGGGGTAAGCAGAGAGAACACTAATCTGCGCTGATCAACGCTGATCAACGCTGATCCGAGCCCAGTCCTGTTAAGCGCGAAGACGCGAAGTCGCGAAGGAGGGTGAAAAAGGGATCCTTGGCTCAGCCCTTCGCGTCGTTGCGTCTTTTCGCTTAGTTCAGCGGGGATCAGCGCAGATCAGCGTTCCAACAATCCTTGAAGTCAGTCGGCAGGAAGTGAACCGGCCCGTCCCCCACCCTGCCGGTGTTTGACCTAACACCTAAAACCCCTCCTGCGCGTCAGCGCAGGAGCGCGATCAGCCGCGCGCGCGTCGGCACGCCGCACTTGGCGAGGATGGCGCTGACCTGGTTCTTCACCGTGCGCTCGGACTTGCCGAGGATGACGGCGATCTCGCGGTTGCTCAGGCCCTGGCAGACGAAGACAGCGACGATGCGCTCAGCTGGGGAAAGCCGGGACAGATCAATGCCGGCCAACTCGACGCCCGCGGCGAGCTCGCACCAACCGGCCGTGGGTGACAGCGGCGCGGAGAAGACCGGGTGGAGCGAGACCATGGGGCGCAGCTCATAGCTTCACGCCCGCCGCGCGCAGAGCGCTGAGCAGGCGCGGGTCTTCGCCGCCGGCGCCGTAGCCGTAGCCGATGTAGGATCCGACGACCCTGCCGTCGCGACCGAGCACGTAGAACGCGGGCAGCGAGCCGCGGAACTGTTTCATTGCCGCCTTCGCATCCGGCGTGTCGACGCGGCCGAACTTGAAACCGTAGTCCTTGGCGTGCGCGTTCATCCACTTTTCGTAGTCGGCGACCTTTTCGTCGAAACTCACCGCGACGAAAACGACATCCTGCGCCGCGAGTTTTTGGCGCATCTTTTCGTAGAACGGGAAGGCCTCCTTGCAGAAGTGGCACCATGAGGCCCACGTCTCGACCACCACGACCTTGCCCTTGAGATCGGCGATCCGGAACGGCTTCTGGTCGGCCCAACCGATGAAACCCATGTCGGGCAGGCTTTCGCCGGACCGGTAAAGTTGCTGTTCCGTCTCCGGCATGGCTTCACCGGGCTTCAGCAACGCCGCCGCCTCGCGTTCGAAGACCTCCAGCGAGAAATCCGCGGCGGTGAGCGACGCTTTCGCATCATAGCGGGTGACGCGCTCGATTTCCCAAGTCGCGAGAGTCGGGCGGCTCTTGGGATCCAAGGGAGACCCTGGCCTTTGTTCAAACGCGTCCTGCGCACCGGACCGTTGCACGATGAATCCGGCGGCATCCACGTAGAAGCGCGCGCTAGAGATCACCGGCGGCGTGTCCGGCGGAGTGTTCTTGAAGGTCATCGTTTCCACGACCTCGCAGGATTTGCCGTCCACGGTGTCGCGGCCGAGATACCGCACATACTGCGCGTTGCGTAGCGCACCCTCCAGATCCCGGACGAGAACCGGCCTGACCGCTTCGTTGGGCGGAGAAGCGGTCCGGTGTAGGGATCCTCTTGCCCACCGCTGCATACTGAATTCCGAGTCGCCATTTTGAATCACTACCGAGTTCGGCGCCTCAGGGCCGCCTTTTGGGGGAGTCCAGAGGTCGTAGTGGGCGTTGCGGGCATAGAAGGGCGTCGGGCCAGTGCCCTTGAGATAACGCTCCTCTGTCCGCCAGACGTAGGGTCGCTGGGTGCCTTCGGAGAAATATTGGTGCGATTCGGTCACCGAGGACATCGTCCAGCTCTCGACGCCCGCATAGGCCGCGCGAGCTCGCTCGATGACGGCGCGCGCCTGCGGGGAAATCCAGGCTTCGGGTTTCGGCGCGGCCGGCTCAGCCAGCGCCAAGCCGAAGCCGAGGGAGGCCAGACACGAGAGAAGCAACGTTTGGTATTTCATGAGAAAGGATTCGGGGAGATGTTCGAAGGACCAGTCGCGAAGCCGCGCGTCAGAATTCCAAGCCTAGTGCCACGCGGGATTTCTTATTGGCTTCAACTTGGGCGAGGGTCGCGGCGTCGACGCGGATGCCCGCCTTGGCCAGTGCCGCGTCGAGCAGCACTTCCCCCTTCACGTAGCCATAGACCACCTCCGCCACCTTGCCGTCGCGGCCGATGATGAACTGCGTCGGGATGGCCGGCACCCCGTAGAGGGTCAGGGAAACCCGTTGGTCGCTTTTGCCGATCGGATCGTGCGTCCAGATCAGGTCTGGGAACTCCGCTTGGTGCTTGCGCACCCACATCTCGAATTTCTGGCGCGAATCGCCGGTGCAGGACGACAGCACGACGACGCCCTGGTCCTTGTATTTCACCGCGACCTCCTGCAGGTGCGGCATGGCGTCGATGCAGGACATGCACCACGTCGCCCAGAAATCGAGCACGACGACCTTGCCCCGAAAGTCCGCGAGCCTCACCTCGCGCCCCGCCAGATCCTGCATGGGAAAATCCGGCGCCACTTCCTGACCGCTGCGCCATTTGGCGAAGAACGCCTTGATGAAGTTCGGGCGCTCCTCGATGGCTTTCTTCCGCTGGGCGGCTTGCGCGAAGACCTCGGGTGGCACATCGGTGGCCTTCTCCATCGCCGCCTTCAGCTCCGCCACCTTGGCCTTCCATGCCGCGGCGGCGACTTCGTCGAATACCACCTTGGGAAATCCCGTGGCCTCGATCGGGCCCCACTCCTTTACGAAGCCGGGAAAATTCGGATTGAGCTTCGACACGATCAGCCAACGCCGCGGATCGGTCGGGTGGTTTTCGATGAAGGCGAGCGCGAGCAAGCGCAACTGCTGAGCTTTCCTCTCCCCGAACTGCATGCGCTCGAGGATCGGTGTGTCGGCAAAGGGCGTCTCCAGCTCCACCCTCGTCGCGGCGACGAAGGCATCCCAGTCGCGGTCTGCGGCGCTGGCCACGGTCGTCTCGGCGCGAAGCCTCGGGACGAACGCCAAAGCGAGGAAGAGGACGGTGGAAATGATTTTTTTCATGAGCGGACGGGCGCCGAGACCGAGCCAAGGCAGGTGACAGGGGGAAGAGAGGGGGGAAGACGCAGGAGTTGAGTTCAGGCCGATGCCGCGCGACGCGAAACCTCGCCTCGCGCGGCCAATCATCTCCGGCGCTCAGAATCGCTTTTGCAGGTTAAGCGTGTATCGGCGGAGGCGCGGATCCTCCACGGGCTGAAAGCCGCCCGCCGTCACGTCTCCGAGACGCAGCGGCGGCTCGGTGTTGAAGGCATTCTGCAGGCCGACACTCAGTCGCAGGTCGGAGAAGATCTTGCGCCACCCCTCGCCGCCACGCCCGAACTGATAAGCCACCTGGACATCGTGGTAGAACTGCGCGGGATAATCGGCGGCCCCCTGGGTGAGCACCGAGGTGGCGACTGATGCAGCCGTGGCGGTGGCGGTATAGATGTGTTGTTTGCCGTAGTAGTGGGCATTCCAACCGGCCGACCACGGGCCGCGCTGCCAATCGATGCCACCGTTGCCGTTCCACTTCAGCGGGCCGTCGAAGAAACCGACGGATTCGACGGGCGCCGCTTGCGGAGTGACCTGCGCGCGGAAAGTGCGGTTCCAGGTGGCGACGCCGTAGAAACGAAATTCACCGAGCGAAAATTTGCGGGTGTAGTCGGCCTGCACGTCCACCGCCTCGACCTTGCGGCGGGCGATATTGACCGAGCGGAGGTCCAGCGCCTGCACGACGCCACCGGTATAGCCAAGCGCCTGATCGGCGGGGGTCAGGGGGGCGCGCGTGATCAACCCGGGCAGGGCGTCTTCGTAGAAGAACGCCTGCGAAAGAAATATCGAAGTAATCTCGTCGGTCTTGTCGATCTTGGTGTAGTCGGCTGAAAGCCGGAACCCGGGCACAAAGCGCGGCGTGAAGATCGCCCCAGCGGAGATACTTTTCGAATGCTCAGGACGCAGATTGGGACTACCCCCAAACTTATAATCGGGAATTATAACCGACGCCGGCACTCCGCCTCGCTTAGGATCGGTGACCACCGGAGGGTAGTTGAGGAACTGGTATCCAGCACTCATTTGCGAACGCGCCGGCGCGAGGAAGCCGGTGCCGGCACTGGCCCGCAGCGTGAGATCCGGCAGGGGCGCGAAGCGCAGGCCCGTCGTGTAGGACGTGGCGCTGAAATTGCGCGTAAGGTAGGTGACCGGAGTGTAGGGTCCATTGGCACCTTGCGCCGTGGGCAGGGTCGCCTCCAAGTAGGTCCGCGCCCGGGAGGCGTCGTAACGACCGGCGACTTGCAGTTCCAAGAGTGGCTGCGTCATTCCGGTCCGTGGTGCCAGCACCGGCACGCGCATCTCCGCGTAGGCGGCACGATTGGTCACACTGGTGCCGGGCGCAAAAGTGTAGGTCAGGGCAGTGTTGGACACCCCATCCCAATAGAGATAAAAGTTGTCGGGGGTCCGGTCGTCCTGCCAATTCGCGCTGGTCGAAAGGACGACATCGCCTGCCGGTAGGCGATAGACCGGACCGGAAGCACGAACCGTGGCGGTCTGATTGATGGATTTATAGGAGCCGCGGTTATACTCTGACACGGCGGGCGGCACGAGGTAGGGCGCGAAATCAAGCGGATAGGCATTGATGTCCCGCATGAGATCGAGCGACCCGTTGGAGTAAGCCGTGCGGTAGGAAACCCCGTTGGGCGCCCCCGGCAGGCGACCCGACATCTTGTCATCGCCTCCGGCATGAGTCCACGTGTAGTCAAGGGCCGCTTGCCACCCACCCGGCAGCTTGGCCACAAGGCCCGACGAAATCCGGTTGACGAAACTGCGGAAGTTAACCGTCGACACCGTCCCGGTCACCGGGAAGGACACGTTGACCGCGGTGGTGAAAGGATTGTTCGGCGCGGTCGCTGCCAAGGTCGCACTCGTTGCTGCGCCGCCGAGATTGGCAACCACGCCGCTGTGTTCCGTGCGCAGGTAGTCCGCGTAGCCCTCGAGCCAGGGAGTGAGCTTTTGGCGGACGCTGAGCCCCAGCGAGTGGCGGGGCGTGTCGGTCGTCAACAGATTTTGCCGCGCCCCGAAGGTGTCGTTCGGCAAAGCCAAATTGTAGCGTCCGGCGTTGGTGACGAGCGCCGCGGCATTATCGGAGGCGATACCCACATAGCCCACCGGCACGGACGTGAACGGGGAACTCAGCGTCGTGCCGCCATACTGCGGTTTGAGCACGAGATTCTGACCATTCTGGTTGCGGATATTGGTCGTGGAGCCACGAGGCGGCGACGAGGCGTTCTTAAAAAGCGCGGGGTTGTTGGCGAACGCGGCGTTGCGCGCGCGCTGGGCGAAGTCGCGATCCTGGGTGAGGATGGCGTTCGCGTCGCCGTAGCTTGCCGTAAGCGTGATGACCGTGGCACCGCCCCGCAGGCCGGTGCTGGCGGTCAAGTCCACCTGCCGCTGCCCGCTATCCGTGTCGAACGTGTTGACATAGTTCAGCGTGAGCACGGCGCCGGAAAAATCCTTTCGAGTAATGACGTTGATGACGCCGCCCGTGGCGCCACCGCCGTAGATGCCCGAGGCGGTCGAAGGCAGGATCTCGACCCGCTCGATCATCGATATCGGAATGCCGTTGAGGTCAGCTTGGCCGAGGTTATTCCCACGCCCGCCATTTGTCATCGGCCGGCCATCGAGTAAAACTAGGGTCTGGTTGGTGCCCAGCCCACGCAGATTGATGTTGCTCTGCACCGTCCCCGCCGTGGCCCACGGCACTGAACCCGTCGCCCCGTTCGGGGTGGCCATCGGCAGGCGGGTGCGGAAGAAGTCGCCGAGATTCGTCGCCTGGGAATTCTGGATCTGCGTTTTGTCGAAGACGACGTAGGGCTGCGCCTCATCGCGCGTGCGGGGAATGTCCAGATTGATGAGCTTCGAGCCGAAGACCTCGAACTCACCCAGCCTCACCACCTCCTCGTCGCGGCGGCTGCTAGTTTCCGGGCGGTCGCTCTTTTCCGTCAGCGCCGCCCTGGGGGCGTTTGGGCGGTCGCCTTTCCGCACGGCGAAAGCGCCGGTCTTGTTGTCCTGAGTGACAACCAGGCCAGTGTCCGCGAGCATGGCGTCGAGAGCCTGAACTGGCGTCATCTCACCCTTAATGGCGTGGGTAGATATTCCGGCCACCTCATTGACCTCAAAAACAATCTCCTGCTTCGCCTGTTGTGCAAACTGGCGGAGGGCCGGGCGGGCGTCGCCAGCGGGCACGTCGAAAGTGCGCTTTGCGGCCGCTTCCTGGGCCAGCGCGTTCACCGGCATTAGACTGCAGAGGGAAACAAGCAGAACGAGCAGGGCAGCCGCTCGGGGTAGACAAACAGACACAAGACGGGGTTTGGTCATGAGGTTTTGGTGGGGTTCTTGTGTTTTGAGACCGGTCACCGAGTGATTTCCCTCAAGACGAGTTTACATATTTGTCGCAATGTCTCGTTTTACCTTCGAGCCCCTCATAGGGCGCAGCCTTTGAATACGGGCGTGAGGCTGCGGCCGGCGCCGTTTTGGCCTATTTCCGGCAAAGCCGGATTTCGCGCTCACTCACACGCTCGGCTTTGATGCCGAAATCGGATTCGAGCAGCCGTACGAAGCCCTCCATGTTGTCGGAACGGAAGTTCGCGGTCATGCGGCGTTCCGCAGTGGAATCCTGATCGATAATCAGGTGCACTGGGTTGCGCCGATTGAACTCGGCGACGATTTCGGCCAAGGTGGCATTGTCGAAATCCAATATCTTCGGCTGCCAGAGCAGTTCTTGCTCCATCTGGGCCGGAGCGAGTGTAACAACATCGGGCGCGGGGTTTGCCGCCACCAGCGGCACGGTGGCCTTCTGGCCGGCCTCGAGCAGGGTGGAATGAACCAAGTCGAAACTTGCCGGGGCACTCGTTACCGGGGCTGCTCCACCAGCATTTTGTTCCTTTGGGGCATCCACCCGGACCTTGCCCTCGGTGACCAAGACGTTGACCGCCGCTGGTTCGAGGCGAACGTTGAAAGCCGTACCGACGGCGCGGACCTGCACCGACCCCGCGCTCACGATGAACGGCCGGTCCTTGTTCTTGGCGACCTGGAAATTCGCCTCGCCGCGCAACAGCCTGACTCGTCGTTCGACGCCGGAGTAGTCCACGCTGACGGCCGCATTCCGGTTGAGTTCAATGATCGAACCGTCCGGGAGCACACGTTGTTCACAGGGCGCAGGGATGGCCAACGGTGCGGCGGGTCGATTGTTGACCGACCAGAGCCCCAGAGCCGCCGCGAGGCAGGCGGCAATGGCAGCGTAGGAAAGCATCGGTTGCAGCAGTCGTCGCTGCCACCAACGGGGAGAGGGTCGCTCCAGCGCGACTGACGGGGCAGCAAGCGTCACATCGATCTGCGCGGCCTCGCGCAGGGCGATTTCTTCGGCCATGGGCTCAAACCTGTCCCAGCCGGCTTGGAAAAGGGCATACGCCTCGCGATGGCGCAGGTCTGCCTCCAGCCAGGCTTGAAACTCCGCCTCGCCCTGTGCGGTCAGGCCATCGTGCCGGCGCTGCACCCAGGCATAAGCATCGCGCTCGATCTGCTCGGATTCTCTAGAACTTGTAGACGAGTCAGCCATGGTGGGAGCGGGCTGGCGCCAACGTTGAAGCGGATCGGTCGAGCTGCTGGAAAAACAGCATGCATTTCTTCATCGCGATCAGCGACTGTCCCTCGACCGTCTTTTCGCTGATGCCCAGTTTGGCCGCGATTTCCTTTTGCGAAAGCCCGTAGAGCCGGCGGAGGGTGAAGACCTCCCGGCACCGTTCCGGCAATGACTGTAAGGCTTGGTTCAAAAGTTCCAGTTCCTGGTGACGGGCGACGCGTTCCGGCGTGCTGACCTCATCCATTAAGACCGGTGAAAAGTCGTGTTCCCCTAAGCCTTCCTTCTGGTGAATCTGTCCCAACCGGTTGAGCGCCAGGTTGCGCGCCGTGGTAAACAGATAGGCCTTCGGCGACTGGATCGGCCCCTCGGCCCGAGCGCGCCAAAGTCGAAGATAGCTTTCCTGAATCAGGTCGTCCCAATCATGCAATCTCGGGAACCGATGGCGCAACCAGTTGCGCAACGCCGTCTCGTGCGGCAACACTTCCTGCGTGAACCACCGGGTGAGTACCGGGTTCGCAAAAGCGGGGGAAAGCGTGGAAACGAAGCGCAAAGGGTTGGGACGACCTGAAGCCAGAGTCGCGCCAGAACGCGTGAAATGCCAGCGAATTTCCCGAGGCGAATCCATCGAATCCAAGATAATTTTCGTTAAGACCGACGAGGCGCTGATTTCCCTCAAACCCCTGACAGAAATATTTCCATCGAACGGTTTGCTTCGACCGAAGCCAACCCTTGGTCGATATAGAGAGTCTCTATACACGGTCGGACGGGAGCCATACATAGATTAAAGCGCGACGGATTGTGAACGTAACTGACTATCCCGCGTCTATCGTCACGTTATTGGTGATGCTCCCGAGGGCCGGCGGGAGCGATCACCAGCACCCCGATGCCATCCCCCGAGCCTACACCCATCGCCGATTATCTGGCCCAGCGTGAAGCCCTGACGGGCGAAACCAGGCGCCGATTCCTCCATCTGCTAGCCACCGATTTCAACTATCGGCCGCAGGTTTCTCGCCATGTCCTTTGGCTGCTCGGAGCCATTGCCGCCGGCTTCGTCGGCCTCGGCCTCGATGTCTGGCTGAACCGTGGCATCTTGCCGGGCTGGCTGTGGTTTGGCTGGCCGGCGTTGTCCGCTTGCGGTGTCGGTCTTTCCTTAACCAGACGATTGCACGAGGAGACCGGCGGACCGCGCCACCGCGAGCTGCACTGGCGCGTTTATTGCCTGCTGGTTCGCCCCATCATCCTGGTCGAACAACCGGGCTTGCTGGACCGAAACCGCCCGGTATATCAGGCCCCCCTAGTCAATTTGGCCGACTCTCCGTTCCGATCTGTGCGGTCACTGATGTCCGGGCGGGGTGGACAATTCTGGCGAGCGGCGCTCGCGGGACTCTGGCTTGGCATGGGTGGCCTGCTCTTGGTCCGGAGCCAGGCGGTGGACAACCCTTATGCCCTCCTTTTGCCTTTCGGCGGAATACTTGTGGGACCGACGGTTTGGGGTCTGAGCCAGTGGTTGGCGCTCAAAGCGGTAATCCGCGATCCCAGGTTGGATTCATAGTCCGAGGCGGAGGCAGGTCTGGCGCCCCACCTGTGAAGCGGCCGCCCCGCGGACATGGGCTTAAGGGATTAGGCCGCGCAAACAGTCCTTAATGAAGCCCCATGATCTCCGTCCCCTGCGATGAACCCGTTTCCACGGGTCCCGAACTCAACGACGCCCAATGGTTCAAGACCTGCATTCTTCCGCATGAACCCGCGTTGCGCGGTTACCTGCGCAATCGTTTCGCATCCGTCCCGGACATCGAAGACGTGATGCAGGAGGCCTATGTCCGGCTGCTGCGCGAACGCTCGCGGAAGACAATAATCCATGCGCGCTACTTGCTCTACACCATCGCCCGCCGCGTGGCACTGGACGTCATCCGTCGCCAGCGCATCTGCCCGTTCGTGGATATCAGTTTCGAGCAAGCGATTGCGGTGCCGGACGCGACGCAATCGGTGCAAGAGCACGCGGCGCGAGGTCAGGAAAAGCAACTCCTCCATGACGCGATCATGGCCTTGACCGAGCGGCGGCGCACGGCTCTCAAGCTGACCCGTTTCGAGGGACTGAGCGGGCGGGAAGCGGGCGACAGAATGGGAGTGACCGAATCGTCAGTTAACAACCATGTGAGCGCCGCCGTTCGCCAATGCCGGCTGTTCTTTAGGGATTACGGAGCGTGCGCCTCGGCCGACGACGACACGCCGCTCGCCGGGGCCGCAGGAAATGCCAAGCTTCAGTCCTACACCTAGTCATATGAAATGCCTCGGACTCATCGGCGGTCCCGGCGTGGAAGCCACCGCCCACTTTGCGCGCCAAATCGACGACGAGGTCTGGGAGCGCTACGAGGACCAGCACACCGCAAACCTGCTCGCCTTGAGTCTGCAGACGAAGCAACTCAGCGCGCTCGTGGCCCGGCACGACTGGAAGGCAATCGGCGGAGCCCTGGATGAGGCGGCGACGAATCTTCGTCTCCTTGGCGCCGAAGCGATCGTGCTGTGCTCCAGTCACCTTCACCTCGACCGGGGCGAACTTGGGGGCGGGCTACCCCTGCTACATATCACTGATCCGACTGTCGCGGCCCTGAAAAGGGCAAAACTGAAACGGGTCGGCCTTTTCGGCACGCGCCATATCGAAGAGGAACGGTTCTGGCGTCGACGACTCGCTCAGGCCGGGATCCACGACGTGTTCCTGCCAATACCACGTGACCGCCAGCATATCCTCGCCTTGCTAGCCGAACAGTTCGAGCGGGGCATTGTTAACGAGGAAGCGCGAGCCGATGTAGTCCGCATTGCCTTTTCGTTGCGGCAGGCCGGTGCTCGGGCCGCCGTCGTATGCGCGCCGGCCCTCACCGCCATTCTCGACGACGCCGTGCCGATTCTGCCGCTCTTCGATGCGGTAGAATTGCATGCGTTGGCCGCCGTGGACTGGATGTCGACCCGCGTTACACCACCCGAGCGGCCAGAGCCGGTCGCGCCTTAGAAACGAGAAATTCAGAGGGCAAATCCAGAGCCCGCGGAAGCCACCATGCCGAGATTCTGTCATTCTCCCGGCTCTAACTATGCCTTGCCTGCGCATTGTGACCGGGAGGGGATGGCATGGCACCTAAACCAGCCGCCTCCTCCGAAAATTTCCACGGAATTCCTTCCGCTGCCCACCCCTGCCGCCCGCTCGTGCAGTTCGGGGCCTGCGGGATCTTCTGCACGCTTCTGCGCGCCACCTTGTTTCGCGACCACGCGCACCCGAAGCTGCAGATTGCGGTCACCGGCGATGAAGCCGACGCCGTCTTCCGCCGACAAATCAAGAATGGTCGCTGGCTTCGGACCCATTTGAAGGGCGCCCACGTCATAGTCATCCCTCCAGGAGTCTGCCACGGCGCGCGTTGGCGCCAGACCGCCTGTCTCCTGTCCATCCTGGTGGACGAGGGATTTGCCCTGACCGCGGCTGGCCGGGAGGTGCGCGAAGTATCGATCCTGCCGCTCCGCCGCTACAGCGAGGCAAAATCCCTGATCGGCGAGCTTTGCGCGGAATTTTGGCGCGAATGCCAGCAAGCTGGCCCGCTGAATCAGGCCATAGTCGGCGGCCTGGCGGAGGCCCTCGCCAGTCAGATCTTGCGCGCTCATTTCGCCACCCGGCGCAATGAAGACCCGCAGCGCTGGCTGCTTACACGCACGAAACTGGTCGATGTTCGCGATCATGTGGAGCAAAACCCGGCCGAAGAACACACGCTCAAAAGCCTGGCGGCTATGGCCGGTCTGAACCCGAGTTACTTCGGACAGGTATTCCGGGCCGCCACCGGGCTGCCACCCATGGCCTACGTCATGGGAGTCCGGGTGCGGCAGGCCCGCGAACTTCTCCGCGGTGGCCGGCACTCTGCCACCGAAGTAGCCCATATTTTGGGATTTTCCACGCAACCGGTCATGAACTCGGCCTTTCGCCGGCTCCTGGGGGCAGTTCCCACCGACTACCTTCCGGGCGGCGAGAAAAATCGACGCCAAATCGAGAAGACGCGAAAGCGTCCTCGCTGGTTTTTCTGCTAGGCTGGGGTGTTTTGCAGTGCGCGGAATCACCCCGTTTCCGCTGTTTACCCACCCTGCCGGGACTGCGGCCACCTTGCCAGCGGACCGGTTCAACCCGACCCCCTATGTCCAATGCAAACCCGTTCCCGCTCTGTTCAAATCAGGTGTCCGCTCCCAGCGGACGATTATCACGTCTTCGTCGCCGCCCAACGCACCCTCCGCCTGGTGATGGGCCGCAAGGCGCCGGCGGTGGAAACCTTAATCCAACACACCCTCTCCGAGCGCACGGCCTCGGGCATCGCCGACGACTACCTGGAGTGGGTCGGCTGGCCGCAGGGCCGTCTGCCGGCCGCGCCGGTCAAGCCTGACCGGTCGGGCGCAAAGCGCAGCCGGCGGCTCTCCGGCGCTCGGCTCAGAATCCCCCTCCTGCAGCCGGCCGCCATCGTCGATCCGAGTCGCAATTGAACCCATTTCGGCGCGGCTAGTTGTGTGGCCGTGCGCGAATGACAGGGCGATCCGCCACCCCGGTTCGGCATCGGTTGTTGGTAGTTCCAACCGGTGCCGGACCGGGGATTCTTTTTTCGGGGAAATGCTCATCGCCGTTTGCGAAGAACGCACGCGGGAGTTCACTCCGGGCTGGAGCTTTTCTCGGCTGACCGCCTAAGCCCCTCAGGCAACGACCAGACAGCGTTTCGCTGCATCCACCAAGACGCGACCGGAAGCCGAACCAGAACTGAAAAGCGATCCGGTCACCGCATCCTGCAATTGGCGCTCGACGGTCTTGCGGAGGGGCCGGGCACCGAGGTGCGGATGAAAGCCCTCGCGCATCAGGAATTCCATCGCCTCGCGTGAGACCACGAGATCGTAGCCGAGACCACGGAGTCGCTCGGTCTCACGCTGCACTTCGAGGGCGCAAATCTCCTCCTGCACCCCCGGACCAAGGCGGGCGAAGACGAGTTTTTCGTCGAGTCGGCCGACCAGCTCGGGGCGCAGGGTTTGCTCGACCCGACGAAGCGTGGCCTGTTCGACACTGGCAAACCGGGAGTGCGCCATGCGCATCGCATCAGCGGCGCCGATATTCGAGGCGAAGCCGACGACGTGGTTGCCGAACGTGAAGGTCTCTCCGGTCGCGACCGTGATGCAGCCACGCCAAAGAATTTGCAGGAAGAGATCCATGACGAGGGAGTGAGCCTTCTCGATTTCGTCGAAAAGCAATCCGCCGGATGGCCGGTTCTGGAGAGCACGGCCCAGCAGACCGGGATCGGAGCGGTCCTCACCGAGCAGCTTGTTCACCGCCGACCGGTCCTGATATTCGGACATATCGAAGGTGACGAGGTGTCCGGGACCGAAAACGTAGTCGGTCGCGCAGGCAAAGACCTCGGACTTGCCGGTGCCGGTCGGCCCGACGAGCAGCAGAGACGCACAGGGTCGGTCGGGAGCAGTCAGGTTCAGCGCGCTTCGGCAAAAGGCGGCGGCGATCCGCGGCAGGATGTGATCCTGACCGCGGATACGGGCGCGCAGGTGGGCCTCAAGTCCGCGCAAGTGAGCGATGCGCGCAGGATCGATCACGGCCTTTTCACCTTCTTCATCTTCGCAGCGGGCGCGCCGCGAGGCCGGTTCGGAAACTTCTCGTTGAACTCCTTCATGAAGGCCACAAGTCCGGCGCCGGTCGGCAGTGCCCGGAAAGCCGCCCGCAGCACAAAGGCATGGGTCTTCGACACGCCCTTCGCCGCCAGGTCCTTGAGCACGTCTTCCAGTTTTTCGACCTGAGAACCGGGGAGCCGCACGACAATCGTGTCCTCGACGTATTCCGACTCGAGGATGCCGCCCCTCGCTTTCTGGGCTTCATGCAGGAGCAGCGCATGCGCGAAGAGCTGCGTTGCGGAAGGCAGGCAGACCACGGCACGGACCAAGGTGCCGCGCCGGGCAGGCACGCCGGCATTTTCGAGATACGCCAAGTGGGCATCCAGCGCCTTCAGGTCCGCGGGGTAAAACGGGAAGCCAACCTTGATCAAATCGTCTGCGGGTTTCATCGCCCTCAATCTAAAAGCCATAAAAGATTTGACAAGCGAGGAATTATTTATGGCGTTTAGGAAATGGTGCATTTCCTTCATCCCCTTCGCGCGCAGTTCGCGCTCCTGAGCTACGGGCTACCGTACGTCGCCCAATTGCAGCAACTGAGGGATGGCTTCGGCACGGCCCTCGTCCTGGTGTTCATGGTCGGATTTTTTTGGGGCGTCCTGAAGGTGTGGACGGGCGCCAATGCGATCTCGAAGGGCGACGCCGAGGGCAAGTCCGGGATTCTGGCGGGCATCATCATCGCCGCGGCCGCCGCCATCATGGGCGCCTTGTTTGCCATCTTCGGGATGCAGGACGCCGTCGTCACCCCCCGCTTCTGACCCATGAGCGAACTGCGTTTCACCGACACCAACGCTTCCGATGACTCGGCGGGCCGGGCCTTCGGGCTCGACGGCAACCTCTACCTACCGCTGGTGATCGGGCTCCTGGCGGCGGTTGCCCTCTTTGCGTTCCTGAGCTTCGCCGGGATGCGCCCGACCATCGCCGGGGCCGTCTCTCTGGCACCCGTTGGGCTAACTTTATTATGGCTGTTAGGCCTACGCCATGCCCGACCGGCTGGCTACGACCGAGACAAGGTCGAAGCGATTATGGGCGGAGGCTCCGCGTCGCCCGATTCCCCGGCGGCCATGCAAGGTAAAAGCCATAATCGCGCCCCCGACGGGCGTTTCGTCAATGGCTTCATTCTTTTCGGATCGCCGGAGCGGGGCGGGGTCGCAGCCAAAGGCTTCCGGTTCGAGCCTTTCGACCTGCGGGGTGCCAGCATCGAACGGCTCAACGCCTTCCAGGATCAGGTGCGGGGCATGCTGGCCTTGGCCGGACCGGGCAGGCGGTTGCAGCTCCAATGGTCCTGCGACTCGGACTATCGGACAGAACTCCTCCGCTACCATGAGGGCACGCAAACCGTAACCGCTCCCGAGGTCCGCCAGGTGCGCAATGAAAGATTCACCCGCTATTGGCAGCGCATGGTCGCACGGCAATTGCGACGGGAACGCCTCACGGTCTTTCTCTCCATCGAGATTTCCGCCTACTCCGGCAATCTGCGCACGCCGCAGGCCCTGACGACAGGATACGCGGCGCTGCTCGATGAACTGGCCGCCCAATTCGAGGAATTCGCGACCACCTTGCGGAGCGTGTTTGGCGCCGAGACGGCGGTCACCCCGTTGGACGAGGCCGAGCATGCGGCCCTACTGGACCGCTTCCTCAACCCCAGCTTGGCCGGGCGCGGCCAGGGGACGAGTGGGGCACCCTTCGATCCAAGCCTGACCTTGCAGGAGAACTGCTGGCACGCGGAGAGCATCGGGCAGCCCGACGGTGGATTCCACCTGGACGGACACTATCATGCGGTGCTCGCTCTGTCCCGGTGGCCACAGCGGACGCGACCCGGGATTGTCAGCCATCTCACCGGGCTACCATTCCTCGACTACTGCGTGACGGTCAACGTCACGCCGGCCGCGACCCGGGCGGAAATCGGACGCGAGGAGCGGGCCGCCGAACGCCTGCGCGGCGAATACGCCGAAAAGCCGCGAACTTCACTCCTGGTGGCGTTGAGAAAGAAGGAGCGCAAGGTAGAGCAGTTGTCCGGCGGCTTCGCCCGGCCGTTTCATGTCACCTATCTGGTGCGCGCGTGGGCGCCGACCAAGGAGGCGCTGCGGGAGAAGCTGGCCGCGATCCAGGCCGCCATCCATGCGATGGACGGCGCACAGTATTTGGAATGCTCCCTCCCGACGACGGCTCAAAAACTGTTCTGGGCCTCGTGGCCGGGCTGGACGCATTCGGCCTACCGCCATCGCGAGCTGTATGCGGAGGACACCTTCCTCGCGGACATGCTGCCGTTCTCCGCCACGTTTACCGGCGCTTTGGGCGAGGCGGAGGCGCTCTATGATGGCAGCCACGGCAATCTGGTCGGCGTCTCGACGCAGGCGGGCGGTTCGCCGCAGCACGCGCTGCTTTTCGGCATCACCGGTGCCGGCAAGTCGGCCTTCGTGGAGGACCTCCTTTGGCAGACCGCGGGTCATTTCGATTACACGCTGATCGCCGAAGAGGGACTATCGTACCAACGCTTCACGGCCAGCCTGGGTGAAACCCCGATCATCGTCCATCCGGATTCGGCCCTCACCCTCAACTACCTCGACACCCAGGGCTTGCCGCTGACGCAACTGCACCTGGCGACGGCCGTGGCGCTGCTGGCCCGCATGGTCGGCCAGCCGGAAAATGCGGAGCAACTGGCCCTGCGTCAGGCCCAGCTGACCCAGTACCTGCACCAGCTCTACCGGGATAGTCATTTGGATTGGTCGCGCCGAAACCCCGAGGCGGCGGCCAAGGCCCGGCGGCTGGCCTGCGCCGTTCACCGGTGGCGGACGGAGTTGCCGGCCGGGACGACGCCATTCGAGGCGTACTGCCACCTGCGTGACCGGCTGGCTCGCCATAACGAGGAAGCCGTCAGTTTCGTCGCCGAGCTGACGGAGGCGGAAATCATGCGTTTCGCCCAGTCGCCGGAAACCGAGCGCCTGGTGGCGCAGACGGCCTGCGCCTTCTATACCCCGGAAGATTATCCGACCCACAGCGCGTTGGTGGAGTTGCTCGCCTATGGTCGCCTGGCGGAGCACGGCAAGGACGAGATCGACCGGCTCGCGACCTTGCTCCGGGCCTGGAGCCTCGAAGGCCAATACGGACGGCTTTTCGACGGGGTGACCAATATTTCGCTCAACCGGCGAATCGCGCACTTCGAGCTTGGAGCCATCCCCGAGCAGGCCGGCGAACTCAAAGCGGCCATCGGACTGCTCATCAGCGGGCTGGGCCGACAGCACATCCTGGCGCTGCCCCGCGCCAAACGGAAACGCATTCTCTTTGAAGAATTGTCCCGCTTTCTCGATACGCCCGGCGGCGAGCAGATCGTGGCGGAGGGCTATGCCCAGTTGCGGAAGCACAACTGCTGGTGCGCCTCGATCATCCAGCAGTACGGGAGATTCAAGACCTCCCGCATCCGGTCAGCCGTGGTCGGCAACGCCAAGCAGTTCTTCTTCATGCGCCAGGCCGACCGCGCGGACCTGACCGACCTGGCCCGGGACCTGCCGCTGCCGGAATCGGCGTTGGACGCCATCCAGCGGTATCCGCTTCCGGAGCAGCTGCCCGATCACGGCCGCTACTCCTCGCTTTGCTATTTTACCCCGACGGCACAGCCGCCGCAGTGCGGCACCGTCCGCCACATCCAAGCCCGGGAGGCGAGTCATGCGGCCTAGCCTCCTGCTTTGCTTCCTCCTGCTGCTGACCGGCTGCGCGTCGTCGCGCCGCCCGGCCGAGACCGAGTCCCGCGCCTATGAGCGCGGCTACCGGCAGGCGGTGAAGGAGCAGTATTGGATCATCCAGAACCAGCAGCGAACGGCCGCGCCCGCTGCCCACCTAGCGAACCCATGAAAAAGTTGATGCTCTCGATCCTGCTCGCCACGCCCCTGTGCGCCCAATGGGTCGTCACCGACCCTGGTAATACCGCGGTCAATGCGGCCGTGCAGGCTGGTCAGGCCGCCAATCACCTCGAAATCATGCGCCAGTGGGCGCAACAGCTCGAAAACCTCAATCGTCAGTTGCGCCAGCTCCAGGACCAGCTCGCCGTGCAGCAGCGCATCCGCGACGTCATGGGCGACCCAACCGCCGCCGGTGCGGGCCTGGTGCTGCGCGACCTGGGCGCCGCGGATCTCGCGCGCACTTATGGAGAGACCTTGGCGGCGACGCGCCGTCTGGCCGATGCCATTGACTCGCTGCGTCGAACCTCCGACGGAATTTACCGCCAGCTCGATGACCGCACCGTGCTCGGCCGGGAAATTGTGCGGCAGGAGCCACTGTACCGCCGCTATGCGGCGGTCGAACGCCAGGCCGACAACCTCGCGAGTGTGCATGCGACCACGGAAGCCCGGGCCGCCGCCCTGCAAACGGATCTTGCCGCCACTCTCGAAGCGCTGCGCACGGCCGGAACCCAGGCCGAGGTGGACAAGCTGAATGGCAAAGTTTCCGCCCTCAACGGCCAGCTCGCCCAGGTGGAGGCGCAACGTCGCGACGAGGCGGACAAGTTGCGGGCCCTGCAAATCCTGAACGAGAATCAGGCTGCGAAGGAACGGCAGGACTTGCTGGAGAAACAACAGGCCGAAGAGCGCGACTCCCTCGCCGTGGTCAATGCGTGGCAACGCAGCCTGACCCTCACGCCGTCGAGCTACACGCGGCCATGACCCATCTGTGCATGTTCACCGTGTTCATCATCGTCGGCGTCTCGGTCTGCGGACTGCTCGTCCTGCGGCATGCCGTGCGGACGGCGGCTCCGGCGCCGGAGGCTGTCCGGTTCACGGCGGCGCATAGGTGGCGCGTGGCGAATTACGGGGGTCGCGAGCCCGGCCCGGACTCCGACCGCGACGATGCCAACGCCCTGGAAATACTCCGGCGCGAGGAACGCCGGCAGCGACCCGAGGAGGGGAGAAACTAGTGGAGAACTTTGCTCCAGGTCTGCGCGAGGCCGTCATCGGCCTCACCGACTCGCTCCGCGTAATCGTGTACTTTGTCTGCGTCGCGGGACTCATCGCCCAGGTGCAGCAGGCCCGCGGCGAGGTCGAGGGGTTGGTCCGACCGATCATGCGCGCGATCATCATCGTGGCACTCGTCGCCACACTGCCCTATTGGTTCGGCTTCACCGAGCGGGTGTTTCTGGGCATCGCCGACACGGTCCACGCGGGCTACTCGCAGCATCCGATGGAGACCGCCGCAAAACTGCGGGCGACGGTGGCGGATACCGGGACGGAATTCAGCCTGCGCCGCATCGGGGAATCGCTTTACCAGGCTTTCCTCTACGGTGCGGCGAAGCTCGTCGTCCTGCTGGCGAGTCTACTGCAACTGCCGTTCCTGCTCCTGCAGTTTGTCCTGAAGCTCCTTTGCTACCTGTTCCTGCCGGTCGCGCTTGCGCTCTACATGCTGCCGTCGCAGGCCCAACTCGCGACGCGCTACGTGCAGCAGACCCTCGCCGTCCTGGCCTGGCCAGTCGGGTTCGCCGTAACGGAACTGGTCGCCTATCACCTGCTCACCGCCTACGGCCAGAACCTCGCCACCGCCTACGATCTGCAACCGGGCGAGATCAACGCCGCATCCTTCGGGAGCCTGATCGGAGGTTTGCTCGCCGCCTTGTGGCTCCTGATCGGCACCATCGGGACGCCGTTTCTGATGCAGGGCCTCATCTGCTCGGGTTCGCCCATGTCCGGTGGCGGCCAATCGGCCATGCAGCAACTCTACGCGCTGCACCAGATCGCGTGGATGGTGAAGTCCCTCAAGACCGGGGGCGCAGCGGCTCCGCTCGCGGCCGTCCAGGGCGCCGCCAAGGCGGGGGGCGGTTGCTCGATGCCACCGCCGCCACCCCCGGCCCCGCCACCCGCACCGACCTCGCCGGTGCCGACACCAGCGCCGGATTCTTCCGGCGACCACGCGGCGGCCAGTGCCATCGCTGCTCTCAGCCTGCCCACCGCCCAACGTAGCATCTGACCCATGACCCCTCTGCGCGAAACCTCCGTACCGCACGTGCGGCCCACCCCCGAACAGCGCCCACGCCGGCCTTGGCGGCCGTGGGAGCTGTTCGCCGACCACGCCCTGGCCGCCCGCCTGTGGTGCCTCGTCGCCCTGATCGCCGTCGGGTTCTGTGCGGTGCAGCCCTTCCTTATCATCCGGGCCTACCGGACGAGGGAGCGCGTCGTGGTGCTCGATGCGGCCGGCACCTTTCATGTCAGCCCCCTGCTGGGCTTCGAGGAGGCCGCCAAGCTGCATGAGCAGCAGGCGCTCCTGGCGTGTCTCGCGCTGTTCCAGCGCAATCCCACGGGTTTCGATTTTCCGGAGCTGCTCGACAAGCTGTTCCTGCCGGAGGCGGCGAAATCGGCCCGCGACCGGGCGGCGGCCGAGGGCGAGGAATTCACGGCCAAGTCGCTGCATCAGAAACCGGAGGTGCTGAAACTCACCGTGCTCGAGACCCGCGAGGACTCGGTCCTCGTGCAGGCCGAGGGCCAGCTGATCCGCACCGGCATCGTCGGCGGACAGACCTTTACGGAGGCCCCGGCCTTCACCGTGCGATTCACCTTCGCGCGCAATCCCAACCTGGCCGGCAACGGCCGCTTCCCGCTCGCCGTATGGCACTACGAATTGTCGCGATGATCATGATTCAGGCGCTGCTGATCGCGGGGGTCGAAGCCTCGCAGATCCGGGCTTACCCGCTCGACGAGCGCAGCGTCTACACGATCCGGCTCGCCAAGAACGAGCCCACCACCTGCGTCTTCCCCGGACCGATCAAGGCTTTGGTGGGCGCGAACGTCTCGACCAAGGTGGACGATGCGCCCGGTATCTTGCTCTCCCACGAGGCGGGCACGGAGTATTTTTCCCTGCGGGCCTTGAAGGATGATGCCACCGGAGCCCTGAACGTGGTGTTCCGCGGCAAGGTCTATTCCATCGCCTTCGTCAGCGCCGAGACAGCGGACCAGGCGGTCGCATTCCTGGACCAGCCGCTCGCCGGAGCCGGCCATGAACCGCCGGGATTGGACGCGTTACGCGGCCTTTTGGAGCGGGCCAAGCAACTGGACCGGCTGCAGGACGTGTACCCGGGCATGACCGCCCGGATCGAACGGGCGCACCCGGCCAACGTCACCTCCTACCGGTCATTCACCGCCACGGTGGAGGAAGCCGTGCGGTTCGAGGCCGAGGATGTGGTCGTGCTCCGGGTGCGCCTCGACAATGCCCTCGATGTGGCGGTCCTCTACGATCCGCAGGCGCTCGCCGTGCGGGTGGGACATGAGGTTTACCCTACAGCTTTGGCGGAAGCCTCCGGCGCCATTCCCGCGAAATCCGCCTCGTGGATCCACCTGGTGCTCAGCGGAGCACCCGGACGCGGCCGCGCCAACCTTTCCGTCCGGGAGACGTTCAACGTCATCGTGCCGCATCCATGAACCGCGACTTTTTCACCTCCCCCACCGGTCAAGTTGTGCTCGTCGTCGCCGTGCTGGGTATCGGCATCGCGGCGGTCCGGTGGCAAAATGCCAGGCGTGGACTTCCGCCGCTTCCCGGCGCCAAGGCGGCCCCGGCGGTCGTGCTGCCGAAAACGCTCACGCGCGAAGGCGCGCGCTTCAAGGCCCCGCCGCCGGCTCCAGTCGTCGCCCCGGTTGCCTCGCCGGGTATGCCGGTGGCCCCTGGGACGGCGCCAGCGCACCCGCTCCCGCTGGTGCTCTTTTCGGCGCAGGCTGAGTCTCGGCCGCCCGCCGCAACGGCCGCTCCGTATGGCCGGTTGATCCCCTGCGAGACGATTGTCGCCCTCGAATCCAACCGACTGGACACACCGGTCATCGGTTTGGTCACCGAGGACGTCTGGCACGACGGACGGCTCGTTGTGCCCGCCGGAGCGGAGGTCCATGCCCGCGCCGCCCTCGACCGCACCCGCGAGCGTCTGGCCGTGACGGGGCCATGGCGGATCATCTGGCGCACACCCGATGCCAACAATGGCGCGGAACTGTCGCTCGACGGCCTCGCCCTCGACCGGGAGTTTTCCGGCGAAACTGGTGAGTGGGGACCGAACGACGGCTCGGCGGGCCTCCGCGGACAGATCGTGCGGACGGACGACGAGCGTGAACTGAAACTGTTTGCCGCCACGTTTCTCGGCGCCGCGACCGGCGCCCTGCAGGACACCCGGTTGACCACCGGACTCCTGGGCGAGGCGTCGGTACCGGCCGCAACCGCGCGGAACGCCACCCTGGCCGGCACAGGGGCCGTGCTGCGCGAATATGCGCAGGCCATGCGCGATTCAATCGCCCGCGACGGCTTCTACCTCCGGATCCCCGCCGGCAAGCCCTTCTACCTGTACGTGACCCAAGCGATCGATCTGGGCCAGCTCCACCGGCCGGCCGCCAACTCCACCCATCCATGAAATCACTGATCCCGTTGATCCTAGTCGCTCTCTGCGGCTGCCAGACCCCGGCGCCGGTCGCGACGCTGCCTGCGGCGCAATCCGCCGGACCGCGGCCGTCGCTACCCGAGGCGGCCCCTTCCGCACCGGTGGCCGTACCGAGCCGGGCCGTCGTCGCTGATGCGAAGAGCCGACGCCAAGCCCAGTTGATCGAGGCGCTCATCGACCAGAATGAGGCGCTTACGGCGCAATTGGCCGCCCGGCAAAAGAACCCGGCCCCTTCCGTGTCGGCGAGCGTCCTTGCGCCGATAGCCTCACCTCCGACCTCTGCCACCCCCGCCACCGGGGCACCCCCACCGGAGCCAACCCCCGCGGCCATTGCCCCCAACGCGGAGGGTATCATCGACCTGGCGGCCATCGAACAGCCGACGAGTGCAAACGAGCCCATCAATCCCTTTGCAGTGCGCTCGGCGGAGACGGGGAAGACCCGCGAGGTGACGCTCCTGGTCGGCGGTATCATCCTCGGTCGAACACCGTGCGCGGTGCTCAACGACCGTCTCGTCCAGCCGGGCGACATCGTCGAAGGACTCGAGGTTGACCACATCGAAATCGGATCGGTGGTGGCCCGGCACGGAGCGTACCGATTGCGGCTGCCGGTCTCCCCGAACCCCGTCCGGGTGAAGCTTCCTCTCTAAAGCCATGCCGGAATTTGCCATCACTGCAATTGACAGTGCCGGCCGCCGCCGGTCCTGGCGCGAGTCCGCCGACGACGAACCGGCGGCGCGTCAGCGGGCGCGCGCCCGCGGGCTGTGGCCGGTGGCGATACGGCCGGCACCGGGCCGCAAGCAACTCGCGCGCCTGACCGTGCCGCAGCCGGAGTTTCTCGCCTTGCTGCATCAGCTCGAATTGCAGTTGAGGGCGGGGGTGACGGCGGACGCGGCCTTGGCCCAGCTCGCGGAGGATGCGCCCAGGGGCGCGCTCCGGACCATGCTGGAGCATATCCACGGCGAAATCGCACGGGGCACGCCGATCCATGTCGCGTGCCGGTTCTTCTCCCGACAGTTTCCGCCGCACCTGGCGGCCGTCATCGCCGCCGGCGAGTCGTCGGCGCGGCTGCCGGAATCGCTGCGGTCGCTCGCGGCCAACCTGGCCAGTGCGGCGGAACTCAAGCGGACGGCGCGAAGGGCCTTGCTCTATCCCGGCCTCGTCCTCACGGCCACCGTCGGCCTGATCGTCTTCATGGTGGGTGGCATCGTCCCGCAGTTCGCCGCCATCTTCGAATCGCTACACCTGCCGCTGCCCGGGCTTACCGTCGCGCTCATTCGGTCCAGCGAACTCCTTCGCCAGAACTGGCCCCTCATCGCAGGCGGGGCAGTCAGCCTCGGGGTTGGTCTCGGGCTGGCGGCGCGTAACCCGCGGCTGCGCTACCTGCGCGACGCGGCGCTCCTGCGCCTGCCGGTCCTGGGCGAGACGATCCGCTGCATCGCCACGGCGCGCTTCGCCGCTCACTGCCGGCTCCTGCATGAGGCGGGCATCCCCATGCTGGAGGCCCTTGGCACCGGAGCGGAACTGGCGAACCACGCCGTCCTCTCGCGCCAGTTGCTCGCGGCCCGGGAAGCGGTGGCAACCGGCAAGCCACTCTACGCCTCGCTACCGCCAGGCCATGGCTTCCCCGGCTTCATCGTGCCGGCCCTCAAGGCCGGTGAAACCACCGGCCAACTGGGAGCCGCCTTGCAGCACATCGAAGACTACGCCGGCGGATGCGCCCGTGAGCGGCTGGCCACGGCGCTCGCACTCCTGGAGCCGATCCTTCTCGCCACGCTGACAGCAATCGTGGGCGGCATCGCCCTCAGCTTCTTCCTGCCGATCTTTTCGCTCCTCGGCGGGGCCAACCACCACTGAACCATGGTTATCTATTCCCACCCTCTCCGCCGGCCAACGCCCCGCCACTGGATTAACCGCGGCTTCTCGCTCCTGGAAGTCGTGCTCGTCCTGTTCATCCTGGGTGTTCTCTCCGCCGCCCTGGCGCCCTCCGTGCGTGAAATCGTCGAACGCGGGCAACGTGACGCCGAAGGCAAGTCCCTGGACGAATTGACCGCCGGGATCACGGCCTCCTTCGAGCAAACCGACCTCACGAACCTGAACGTGGCCGCTTTGCCGGGCACGATCGGACCGGGCGACACCGCGACGAATTTCTCCACCTCCACCACCGCAGGTTATGCGACCACGGGAACCGCGGACTGGTTTGCAAAGCTCGCGCGGGCGCGCGGTATCACGCCCCAACTCGGCGCCGCCCCGACGCCGGGCGTGCAGCCGGAGCTGGCCCGCATCGCCTTCAACCCGCTGGGCAATCCCCGTCTCCTGATTGTCGGACCGGCTGAGGCCGGGCGGCAGCGCTTCCTCCTTTTGAGTCTCATGGCGCGCAGCGACCAGCTTGTCCTGCCGCCGTATGAGGCCGGGGCCGCATGGTTCGACGCCATCTGGCAGGGGGACTTCGAGAGCCGGACCGCCACGCCGCCCGCGTATTGGACCGGCCGCCTAACGCCGGCACAGCTGGCGGCATGGTCGGCCGGATCCGCCGGGATGACGCAAATGCACCGGCTGGGCGTGCGACGTATCATGCTCCCGAAGTTCCGGGTGACCGTGAACGCCAATCATCCGACCGAGGCGGCCTTTCTCTCGTTCAACAACTCGCCAAACGCGTTCACCGCTCCGGCGGCATCCGGCCCCAACGTGAGCCCGGAAATCCTCGGCGGCCGGCTCGTCATCATCAACCGCGGCACCGCCTGGCCGGGCCTCGAGGCGCTCCGGTTCACCCTCCACGAAAACCCCACCATCACCCTCCAATGAAATCCACGCATTTTCTGCTTTGGTTTACGCTGGTTCTGACGGGCGCCCAGGCCGCCCCCACGACCGTCATCTCCGCCATCACCAACTGGCCGATCACGATCCCGGCCGGCGGCTGTGTCGTTCGCTTCAGTGTCACCTGGGCTTGCGACGACTACCCAAGGTCGAGCGCACCGGGCCGGGTCGAGTTGCGTGACGCAGGCGGCAACCTGGTCGGCCGGGTCACGGCCAGCAATTACCAGTCTGGGGGCATCAGCACGTCATGCAACCTCGGGTTTTTGACCGACGTTTCCTCGTGGATGGCCGTCTATGCCGCTGATGGGAGCCCGGCGGATGGGAGCCTGGATGCCCAATGGCATATCTCCGGAGTTCCGGCCGGATCCTACACGCTGCGTTTCTACGAATATACCTCGTGGGAGTCTTCGCTCCACGCCACGACGGTCTGGACCGAAACCGGGTTTCTGGACGAATGGCCCGCGGGTTCGGCGCCTACCATCACCTGGTCGGCCGCGCCCGGCTCCGCCGATGGCGGGCAAGGGTATACGATCTCAGCCCATGGCCATGACGACGACGGCGATCTGACTCAGGTCAACGTGTGGAAAAACGGTCAGCCGTTCGCATTCGCGGGCGGAGGCAACGGCAGTGACGGCGACTCCGGCAACACCACGAGCGATGGGGGACCGCAGACGGTCACGTTCACCGCGCAGGCGGTCGATGCGACGGGCGCGACTTCGCCCGTGATCACGCATACCGTAACGATCAACGCACCGGTCAACACCCCACCGACCGTAACCTTGCTGGCGCCAAGTGATCAGACGGTGACCGTCGGAACGACCCTGACCATCGCGGCAAGGGCCACGGATCCGGACGGCAACCTGACCGGGCACAACCTCGATATCCAGCGCCCCGCCGGCGACTGGAATTTCCAGGGCGGTTTTGCGACCGGCGAACCGTACCAGGGTGGGCCGGTAGGTAGCGCAGCGGATTCGACGCGAACCGCCAACTTCATCTTTAGCGATGTGGGGACCTATTATGTGCGCAGTGGCGCGACGGATGGCAGCGGCTGGTACCACTCGACGACGGTGGCGGTGACCGTCCTCCCGGCACCGCCGACGCAGTACACCCTGACAACTTCCGCCGGTTCCGGCGGCACGGTGTCGCCAGGGGGTACCTATCTGGCCGGGACGACCGTCCAAATCTCCGCCACTCCTGATGCGACCCACGACTTTGGCGGGTGGAGCGGCGATGCGGGTGGAACGGCTGATCCGCTCGCCATCCTGATGGACCGGGCGAAATCGGTGCAGGCCAATTTCATGCCCAAGAGCTTCACCTTGGCCACCAGCGCCAGCGCCGGCGGCAGTGTCACCCCTGGTGGTAATTATCCCTATGGGACCACCGTGACCATTGCGGCGTCCCCCGATCCGACCCATCGCTTCCTCGGCTGGAGCGGCGACGCAAGCGGCGCCGCGTCGTCCATTGCCCTCACGCTCAACCAGCCGCTGGCAGTTCAGGCCGTCTTCGAACCGAAGACTGCCCAGACGATCTCTTTTCCGCCCGTCGGCGACCAGAGTGTCGGCGCAAGCTTTCCACTCTCCGTAACGAGTTCGTCCGGACTCCCGGTCGCACTGAGCGTAATCGGACCGGCGAACTATGCCGGCGGCTTGATCACGCTGACCGGGCCGGGGCCGGTCAGCATCCAGGCCACCCAAGGAGGTGACGGTTACTACCTGCCGGCCACACCTGTGACCCGGACCTTCAATGCCACCGCCCCCGTCGTCGTCCGCTACCGCGCCGGAGCCCGCACGCTCCTCCAAACCGGCAAGACGCCGGAGTCGATTCCCTACGTCATCCAGCCCAACCCATGAAATCCCTCCTTTTCCTCTTTCTCGCCGCCGTCGCATTCGCCGCGGAACCCGCGCTCCTCGACCGCCCGGTCGAAAACCTCCGCCTGGAAAAAGCCCCGCTGCCATCGGCCTTGCGCTCACTCGCCCGCGCCAGCCAGACGAGCATCCTGCTCGATCCGGACGTAACCGGCGAAGTGACCGCGGAAGTCAACCATGGCACGCTGCGCTCCGCCCTGACGGCGCTGACCGAACCGGGCGGATTCTATTTCGAAGAGATACCCGAGGGCATTGCGGTCCGTTACCGCCGAACAGTGCTCTATGCCATCGACTACCCGCAATTGACGCGGAGTGGATCGGGCAGCGCCTCCATCACGCTGGGTGGCGCCAATGGCGGGAACGGCAACGGCCCGAACGGGCAAGCCCAGCCCGCGCTCCAGGCGTCGGGTGGCAACGGCCAGCTTCAGACCGGTTCCGACGCCACGCAGGTCAGCATCAGCCAGGAAAACCAGAATACCTTCTGGACCGGACTGGATGCCGAACTGCGCGCCATGCTGAAAGACGGCGATTCGCTGGTGCTGAACAAATTCAGCGGGGTGGCGCAGGTGACGGCGCCGGTTCGCCGGCAGGAGACGATTCGTGCCTTCGTGGAACTCGTGAACCGGCGGATCACGCAGCAGGTCGAAATCGAGGCCCGCATCGTGGAGGTGACGCTGCATCAAGAGCGCAAGCTGGGCGTCGATTGGGAGCTTGCCGCCACGACGGCAGGCAGCGTGCAACTGGATGCCGGCGCGCCACTGCAGGTCGCCGGCGTGGGCGGCACGGTGCTCGCCGCCAATACCTTCTCGGCCAATCTCGGTTTCGGCCGCGCCACCGCGATCATCCACGCCCTCCAGCAACAGGGCCAGGTCAAGACGGTGGCGCAGCCCCGGCTCCGGGCGCTCAATAACCAGACGGCGTTTATCAAGGTGGGCGAGGATCGGCCGTTCTTCCGCTTGCAGCAATCCACGACCTTTCAGTCCGGCGGGAGCACGGTGCCGGTGAACCAGACGCAGGAGAGCTTTTCGGTCTCCACGATCACGATTGGCACCATCCTCGCGGTGACCCCGCAGATCGACGGCAACGGCATCATCACCCTCGACGTGCTGCCGGCCATCACGCGCTTGCAGGCCATCGTGACGAGCCCGGATGGCAAGCAGACCGCACCGCTGACGGAGGTGAAGCAGGCTTCGACCATCGTGCGGTTGAAGGATGGCGAAACCGCCATGATCGGCGGACTGATTTCCGAGGATGCGGGCGACAGCACGCGCTCGGTCCCGGTTCTCGGGGCCGTGCCGGTGGTGGGGCGGGCGTTTCGCAGCAAGGCGACCCTCACCAACCGCACCGAACTCGTGATCTTTCTCACGCCGAAACTCATCCGCTGATGCGCGAGTTGCTCCAGTCTTTCCGTTCACGCCCCGCCGCGACCGCCCGCGCGGCCGAGCCGGGCGTCGACGCCACGCGCAGCTTCGATGCGCTCCTCCGCGCCGCCGCGCGGGAGGGCGCGAGCGACATCCATTGCGAGCCGAAGGAGGACGGACTGCTGGTGCGGTTCCGCATCGACGGAGAAATGCGCGACCATCTGCGGGTACCCGTCGCCCAGCGCGACCCCTTGCTCGCACGGGGCAAGATCTTCGGCGGCTTGGACATCACCGAGAAACGCCTGCCCCAGGATGGGCGAGGCGTGCTCAAGGAGGGCAACCGTCGATTCAATCTGCGGCTCTCCACCGTGCCCACCGTGCACGGCGAAAGCCTGGTCATCCGACTGCTGGACCAGACGATGCCGGGCCAGTCGTTCGCCGGGTTGGGACTCGCCGCGCCCCAGGAAGGGGCGATGACGGCGGCCCTCAACGGACCGGCCGGGCTCGTCTATCTCACCGGTCCCACGGGTTCGGGCAAGACGACCACGCTGCACGCGGCCCTGCACCAACTCGACCACAAGACCCGCGTCATCCACACCCTGGAAGATCCGGTGGAATATGAATTCCCCGGGATTCGCCAGACGGAGATCAGGGAAAAGATCGGCCTGACCTTCGCCGCCTCGCTGCGGGCACTCCTGCGGCAGAACCCCGACGTCATGCTAGTCGGCGAAACCCGCGACGCCGAAACCGCCCAGCTCGCGATCCGGGCGGCGCTCACCGGGCACCTGGTGCTTTCGACGTTGCACACCAACGACGCACTCGCGGCGATCCCACGGCTGCGCGACCTGGGCATTGAGAGTTTTCTCCTCGCCGCCGCCCTCCGCCTGGTCGCCGCGCAGCGGCTCGTGCGCCGGCTCTGCCCGGAGTGCAAGGAGGCGCATCCGGCGAACCAACGTCTGCGGGACGAGCATGGCCTGCCTGATGCCGGGTTCTGCTGGCCCGTCGGCTGCCCGGCCTGCCGGGGGACCGGTTTTCGCGGACGCATCGCCATCCATGAAGTCATCCCGACCGGCCAGTTCGCTCAACTCGTCGAACAGGACGCCCCGTTGGCCGAACTCGCGGCCCTCCGCGACCGCGAGGGTTACGTGACACTCTGGCAGCACGGCCTCGCCACGGCGGCGGCGGGCCACACCACCATCGAACAGGTCGCCCGCGTCCTGTGATTTTCACGGGCCAACCGGCCCAAAACCCAAACATCCACCCATGAAACAGACCAAACGTCTCCACTCCCCGCAGGGTTACTCCCTGCTCGAACTCGTCCTCGTTCTCGCCATCGTCAGCGTCCTCGTCGGGCTCTTGCTGCCCAAGGGCTTCGATGCCCTCCGTAACGCCCGCATCCAGCAGGCGGAAAAGACCGTTGAGACGCTCAAGACCGCTATCACGGAATTCATCGTGACGCCGGGTGGCAACGGCAGCATCCCCCGCACCGAAGGCACCGGCATCCCGTGCTCCGGTGCGGCGCTTTCCGGTGCCACTGACACGGCCAAGGGCAATGGCGCCCGGCTCGACGCCGTGCTGCTGGCGGCCGGCAAGCTGGAACGGCCCATCAGTCTCCGCCTCGGCAGCCAGCTCTTCGCATCCACCGGCACCGGCAATGAGATGACCTGGAGCCAGTCCGCCCAGGCTTTCGTGATGACGCCCGATGCCGCGCCGCTCCGGAACTGGTCGGGCGTCACCCGCGTGGAAGCGCGGTCCTCCAATCCGGCCTTGCTGCCTTCGGCGGCCCAGGGCGCCAACTTCCGCCTCAGGGATGCCACCACCGACCTGGCCGCCAACTTGGTCGTGGCTTACCTCGTGATCCCGAACTGTCCCGCGCGCGACGCCTACGAATTGGCACTTTCGATGAATGGCCCGCAACTCGCGCCCGTTCTGGGCGCGGCCTCCGACACCGGCATCGTTGCGTATGCCGCACCCGTCAACGGCGTAACTGACGTCTATGTCTACCTGGCCGACATCTGAGCGCACCGCGCTCCTGTGGGGCCATCGCTGGTGGCTCGCCGGCCGGCCGGAACCGCTCGCCTTCGAGAGCCTTTCCCATGCGGCCGAGGTTCTCCAAGCCCACCTGGCGAACGACCTACGTCCGGCAAGGCTCCGGTTGATCTATCAGCCGGACACGCTCGTCACAGTGGCAGCGCCGTGCCCGCGCGGCGTCCGCTCCGTCCTGCAAAAGGCGCTGGCGGGCGAGCATCCCGCGCTGGCCAATCCTGCGCACGCGTGGAGCCACGAGCCGATTCTGCCGCTTGGCGACGGATTCAGCACCTTGCTGCACTATGAGACGGAACCCGGACTGTTGCCGCTCATCGAGCGGCTGGGGCAATGCGGCTTGATCGTAACCTCGGCCTGGCCTTTGGCCACATGGCTCAAAGCGCTTCCCAAGGAGCACTCTAGTACCGGAGCGACGCTGGTGATGGCCTTTGACGATGATAACGAAAGGGCGCTTGCCTATCACCACCCGGCGGACGGCCGCCCGGCTGTGCATGTTTGGCGTGGTGCGTCGGCGGTCGATGAAGCGCAGACTTGGCTCGGCGAAGAAACCGACCGCCTGAAGGACGCTCCGGCGTTGCTCGTGTCGCCCATGGATAACGCGGTCCCGGACGACCCATTGAGTCTGCCGCTGCACCTCGCGCTGGCCTCGCCGATAGCTCTGCTGCAATCGCATCCGGCGCAGTTGCTGCCCGCTGCGCCGGCGGTCACGCCTCAGCGGACCGCAATCGCCGCCAGCATCCTGCTGTTGCTCGCAGGTGGGTGGAGTGGAGCGGCCTACGTCCGAGACTATCTCGCGTGGACCGAACAGCAGCAAGCCAATCGCCAGGAAAAAGCCACGCTGCAAACGGAAATAGACCACTACCGGATCAATACCGCGGAAATCGTCTCGCTGCGCACCCATTTGGCCGGTCCGGGCTCGAGTCCGCCGGTCGGTGCGTTGCTTGACGCCGTCTGTTCCGCATTGCCGGCGCAGCTCGCACTCGACCAGATCCGCGTGGCCCAGGGCCGATTCACCTTGCGCGGCCATATTGCTCCCGGGGCCACTGCCGTTTGGGAGCAGTGGCGATCACGGTTCGGCAACGGCCGGTGGAAACTCGAACCCGTGGCGCTCCGCGACAACGGCGCGTTCACCCTGAGCGGGGTATTTCTGCCGTGAAGCGCCACACTGCCATCGCTCGCGGCGTTTGGGCGCTTCTCGGGGTCGCCTTTGTGGTGGCGGCCCTTGGCTTCGTCGTCCCGCGCGTCCATCCGGTTTCATTGCGGGCCGATCCTGAGCTGATCGCCTTGCGGAACGAGCGCGCCGCCCTTGCCGGCAATGACGACGTCACTCTCGGTGAATTGCGCCGCCAGGCCGCCAAAAAAACATCGGCGGTTTGGTCAGAAACGCGGTTTGTCGAGCGGATCGGAACGGACTGGCGTGTCGAATGGCAGCAACCGGCCGGTGAAAGCCGGACGGTGCTCGTTTCCCGTTCCGCACCGCGTCTGCCGGAATGGTCGGTTTACGTCGGCTTCATCAAGCAATGGGCCAACGAACCCGGCATCACCCTCGAATCGCTCGACCTGACTGCGAGTGGCGGAGCGCAGCAGCGCAGATTGGAGCAGGTGAGCATCGGCCTGCGGCTAGTGCAGCCTGGGGAAATGATGTCTTCCGGGCCGGACTTCGCTCCCATCCGTCCCGGCCCTCCGGGTGCCCCGGCCGCTGGTTTCTCATCCAACTCCCAACCACCAAAACCAACCAAACCATGATAACCCTGACCCTCCAACTCCCCGAACCGGTCGCGGCCGAGTTCTACGCCGCGGCGGACAAACTCAACGGCCGCTTTCCTGGCGCGAGCCCCAAACTTGAAGCCAAGACCCTGATGGCCTTCGCGCTGGCGCGACACGACTGCGACGACATCTGCGGTCAATTCGACCTCGCGCTCCGCTTGATCCAGGGCACGACCGAACCGCCGTTCAACCCCGTGCTCAGCGAACAATTTGGGCGGAACACCCGCCCGGTGCCCCCGCAGCCCGCACACCGTGAAGCGGCTGCCTGATCCCATACGCATATGGCCATCGATACCAAACCCACCGACCGACCTGCGCGGGGCGCCAAGACGTCGCCGCTTGAGTTCACCGACAACCCCGAAAAACAGAAGCTGATCGAGGACTTCCGGGCCTCGCATCCCAACAAGGAGGAATATTACACGCGGCTCGTGAAGGAGAACCCGGCGCGGGCGGTCAGCACGCTCCTGCTCAAGGACGCCGAATACTACCGGCTCCGGGTCACCTACCTGACGAACCAGCTCCCGGCCGCCCGCGCGTTCTACGATGCCCAGGCTCCCGAGGCGCGGGCGCGGATCGACCGCCAGCTCGTCAACTCGAAGCCCTTCTACCGCGATGCCGACTTCGTCGAAGCCGTGCTCCGCGAAAGCGGTCGCCAGGGGCTGAAAGCCACCGTCGTGCCGGCCCAGGGAGGCCCGAGCATGGCGATGTCCGGTCCGGACGCCGGCAAGGTGATCCCCATGCCCAACCCGCCGGCGCTAGGCACGCCGCCCCGGATGGCCGCAGGCTGAGCGAGCCAAAGCAGGATGCGTCACCGCCCAACCGCAGGCGGGGTGTCAGGTCGGAAGACCGGGCACTTCGCCTGCGGGAAGGGCGGCAATCCCTACCATCGTCGTCACAGACGCACCCCGACTATGAGTCCTGAAAGCCAACTGGCTTGGACCAAGCTGCACTGGATCGCCCGCGGGCATCCCGGAGCTTCGTCCGGCGAACGCGCGGCGTGGGACATCCGCTGTAATCTGGAAAGCGGAGCTCCGGTCAATTTTGCCGACTGTTACGTTCGCCTGGACGGCGAAGGGAAGCGGGCGGTCATGCAACTCCTGCTCGATCTCGCGGCCGGACGAACGGGACTCAGCGAACTGGGTGGATGAAAGGCGAAAAGATCACCAAGGTATTCATGGTGCGGAATCGGCCGATCGGCTTCCAGGAGGGCCGCTGGGGCGGCGCCTTGGTTGCGGTGGAACGCGGCGATTTTCCCATCTCGCCAACCGGCTATCGTTCCGTTGCCGGCGCGCCCGCCGAGTCGATTACGCCGGAGTTCCTGGAGGACTTGGCGCGGGCGCACGAGCGCGAGCGTCAGGACATTCTGCACCGATTGCGGGAGGGACATCAGCCGGTCGGTCCACCCATCAGCAGTTACATCCATGCGAGCAGCGCCTATGAACAGGCCGTGCAACATGGCTTTTTCGCTACGGAACGTGACCGGGCGGACCTATGGTCGGGAGCGCATCAATTGCTTTGCCGGGTGGACCATGATGCGCGTTTCCAGCCGGCGCCCGACCGAACTTTCGTGGCGTGGACGGCGAAACACTGTGCGGCGGCGATGGCGCGCGCTCGGGACCTGAAAGCCTTGCTCACCCGGCTGGCGGCTGGCGAATTTCCGGCGGCGCTCCCGATGCGGATGATCGGCGCCCAGGGTTATCTGAATCTACCACCAAAGCCGGGAGGAGAACCGAAGATCGACCTGGGCGGCTACACGGCAGAAATGGCCCTCGAATTGCCAACCGTGACGACGGCGCCGCGACCGACGCGAACCACTGCGAGGGCGACCCCGGTAGACCATAGCCCATCGGGCAACCAAATGGGCTTATTCGACAACCCCGCGGACACCGCGAACCCTCCACGCCTCCGAATCGGCCATTTCTGACTTCGCTTGCATCCAACAATTGCCAACGTCGGCATGATGCCCCGCGTCAATCCCCGCTATCTCGTTTTCGTGAGCTCCGTGCAAAGGGAGTTCGCCGCAGAGCGACGGGCCGTGAAGGAATTCATCGGGGGCGACCCGCTCTTGCGGCGATTCTTCGAGGTATTCCTCTTCGAGGACGTGCCAGCCTCGGGCCAGCGGCCCGATCAACTCTATCTCGCAGAAGTGGACTGCTGCGATCTCTACCTCGGATTGCTGGGCAACGACTATGGCAGTCAGGACCGCGCTGGAGTCTCGCCGACCGAACGGGAGTTTGATCGGGCGGCAAAGGAGAAGAAAGAACGACTGGTCTTCGTGAAAAGCGAAGATGACCGGAGGCATCCGAAAATGCAGGGGCTGGTGGGCAAGGTCGGTGAGCAGGTGATCCGCCGCCGCTTCGCCACTACACCGGAGTTAATCGCCGGGGTCTATGCGAGTCTCGTCGAATTTCTGGAACGCATGGGCGATATTCGGAACCTCCCATTCGACGCCTCGGCGTGTCCCAAGGCGTCGCTCGGCGACCTGTCGCCGGAAAAGGTGAAGGCTTTCCTGGGTTTGGCCAAGCAGCGGCGGGGCTATGTCCTGGCCCCGGAGACGCCGATGGCGGATGCGCTCGCGCACCTGAATCTATTGGACCGCGGGACCCCAACCTATGCCGCTGTGCTCTTGTTCGCCCGGGAGCCGCAGCGGTTTCTTCCGACTTCTCACGTCAAGTGCTTGCATTTTCACGGCACCGAAGTGCGCAAACCCATTCCGTCGTATCAGCTCTACAAGGGAACTTTGTTCGAGTTGGTGGACCAGGCGGTGGACTTTGTATTGTCCAAGATCAACCGGTCGGTCGGGACGAGGGAGAAGAGCGCTCAGGCGCCCGTGCAGTATGAATTGCCGCATGCCGCTGTCACCGAGGCTATCGTCAACGCCATTGCCCATCGGGACTATGCCTCTAACGCCTCCGTGCAGGTGATGCTTTTTGCGGATCGGCTCGAAGTGTGGAATCCCGGACGGTTGCCTCCGTCGCTCACGCTTGACGCCCTTCGCGTACCCCATGCCTCGGTGCCGCACAATCCGCTGATCGCCGAACCGTTGTTTCTGACCCGCTACATCGAGCACGCGGGCACGGGCACGCTCGATATGATCGCCTTGTGCGACGAGGCAAAACTGCCGGCGCCGGAATTTCGGCACGATGACGGGCAATTCGTGCTGACGCTCTGGCGGGATGCGCTGACAACGCGCGTCCTGGGGGGAGTCATCCTGAACGAACGGCAGCGGCGGGCGATTGCCCACGTGAAGGCCCATGCCCGCATCACCAATTCCGAATACCAGAGGTTGACTGAGACCACTAGGAAGACGGCGTCGCGCGATTTGGACGATCTCGTGAGGAAGGGGATTCTGGCACGGGTTGGCACCACCGGGCGGGGCACGGCCTACACGCTTCCGCGGCAACGGGACAGCAAGGAGACAAAGGAGACTTCCCTCGGCTCACGGAAAGGGGACATTAAGGGGACAAAGGGGACACGGCGATGACCGGGCTGCAGTAGCTGCTATCAACGAGGGCGACTCACGCGTAGCAATCTCTTGATGTTGTAGATGGATGACGCCGAAAGCCCGAGCAGTTCTTGAATTTCCTTCGCCGTTTTGCCGTTCTGCACCATGTTTTTCACCGCTGCCCGGGTCGCTTTGGTAATTACCGCGCGTCGCCGTCGCGAGGGACGCTGTCGAGGCCTCCCAATCGCCGCCTCCACGGCGAGACAAAACTCCTGCGCGTTCGCAAAGCCAAAACGCGCCGGCAAAGCGGCCAGGGTTCGCGCCTGCTCCGCCTCCAGGCGAGCGAGCCGACGCCGCATTGCGGTGAGCCGCGCGACTAGACTGGATCTGACGCGGGTCATTTTTTGGCTGGCGACCGAAGCACCACGATACTCTCCCGCAAGGCGGGGACATTCTTGCCGCTGTCTTCATGTTTCCAGAGTTGCGCCGAACTGCGTAGCCGGCGCACGACCTGGACCTCTTTCATTTCCCAACCGACCGCCTCGGCAATCTCTGCGAGGATCAGGTCCACTGGAACCACAATCCCGCCATAGGCTGAAGTACCCACGGCGATCTTGAGCAGCGCATTGGGATTGGCGCGGGCGGCCAGCGCCTTCAAAAGCTGCTCCATGTCCTCAAAATAAGCCTGCACCATCTCGGGAATACGGGCGCACCAAAGGGCATCTACCCTCGTCTGAACCTCCTTGATGGTCTTGGCATAGAGAACTCCGAATTCGCTCTTGGTGGGGGCCTTCCAGTTCGCTTGCACATGCGAACGCACCGTCTTGAGCCGGATCTGCATCAGTTCCTGATTGTTCGTGACGACGCCAGTAAGAAACATCTCCGGACGATACACATCCGAGTAGTCGAACGAATTCAGGTAGGGCGGTGATGTGACACAGAAGTCGAACCGGTCCTGCTTGGTCATAGCCAGCTTCCGGGCATCACGGCAATGGACCGTCGAGGCGGACTCCAGACGGTCTTGCTCCAAGTCCTGTTCAATGGCGGCACAATACTCGCCGAATTTGGCCGCTACCGCTTCGGCATCGAAAACATCGTAGCTCTTCAGCCTTTTGTAACGCAGACATTTCCCGTCCGGATAAGCGTTGCAATTATCCATCGTCGCCCGGACCAGGGCCAGGCGGAACAGGTCGCGTTGGCCGAGCGGACATGCGTCAATGGCCTTCCATGCTCCGGTAAAGGCGCGCAAGACCGAGCGGTTAAACAAAGACCTGTCTCGATCCGGCGATTCACAAAACGTGGAGATTCCCTCCAAAGGGGATTTCACCGGTCGCTCGAGTCCTTGGAGTACGAGGCTACGGCTTCGCGCGAATCGCTGGGGGTCGGTTTGCCGCAGCTTTGTGCGCCCGACAAATGCCAGGAAAGGATTCACTTCGTAACCGGTGCAGGCGATCCCCATGCGGCTGCATTCCACCGGGGTCGTCCCAGAACCGCTGAAAGGTTCGACCGCCACCGCCGGTTTTCGCCGGTCGAGATCCAATTCGGTGAAGGAAGTCCGCACCAGATTGGCGCTGAATCCCTCCTTGATCGGATACCAGCGGTGCCGCGGCAGCGTGGCGTTGTCGACTGCGTTCGTGAGGGCGGCCCCCATCGTCAGGTCCAGATTTATCTTCATACGCAAACGGGTTCGAGGAACATGCGAATGGGCTCTTCAAAGTCATCCCGTTCTTTGTGATACTCGGGTTTGAACTCTAGTTCCTTGTTGGCGTAATGAAAGGCGTCGGCTCGGGTCACCGCAGCGCCGGGTTTGATGCCATTGCGCCGGCAGTCGAATACCACGAGATACCCGCGGGTGTTTTCCTCGGCGTCCTCCTGCCGATGGTCTTCCAGGTACTCGGCCAGCTGCTTCGCTCCTTCGCGCGCCCGCCGGTCCTGGTAGGTCGCGGTGAATCGCCTCGTCTTCAGATTAAACGACTGTCCAACCCACTTCACCTCGATGATCGCCGTGCGACGTTCCGAGCGCCATTCGATCTTGATGTCCACCGGATGCGATTCGTCAACATTCTGCTCCGGACGGAGTGTAATGTCGTTCCAAAGCCTGAGGCTTGGATACAGGAAGTTACAGAGCGAGCGCCGGAGCCGATATTCCGGCTTCGGTTTGAACCAAAAGCGGTTTTCATCGGTCCAAGCATCACGGAGCACATGACATTTTGATGTCCGGGCCATCTGATCGCGATAGGCAACGAGCGCGTCTTTTAGATTGGTGAAATAGTTTATGAAAAACTGGCTGTCGGTTCCTTCGACGACTTTTTCCACCACCACTTCCGTGCCCGCGATGTTGAATTTCTCCACACTCTGGTTCAGCCGGTAAACTATTCCAGCCTGGACGACTGCCACGATGTCTTCGGGTATTGCAGACCAAAGAAAGGCTGAACCGTCTTCACGTATTTCAACGACCAACTGCCTGATCAGACCATGAATGCTGACGCCGGGCTGGTACAGCTTGGCGTGCTCCGGCCGCCGGGCATCCACTCGGGCATCGGCCTGGGCCAGCGAGAAGACGGTAATATTGCTGCCCCCGTCCACGTTGGCATAACGACTCGATTTCCGCAGAAACTCCATAATTGCTTTCACGCGCCGGCTGCCCGCTTCGCCAAGCGCTTTCCCAGCTACGGCGATCGGCTCCTGAAGAATCAGGCTCTGCATCTTTTCGACGTTAATCTGCATGGCCAACCGGTGTGCGACCTGTTTGCAGGAGGTACTTGAGCCATGTCACCAAGGGTACCGACAAGTCCTGCGCATCGTATTGGAGTAACTGACGCAACTGCTGAAAATTATCGTGCAGCCGCTCCTCAATCGGTTTCTTAAGCAGCCAGTCCGTGCGGTGGCCCTCCTTGAGAAAGCGCATGTTGGGGTCGTAGTCGAAGGCTTCACGCACGTTGCCTGGATTGAGGACCAACAAGGTGTCGGCTGCCCCGGCAAGGAAGCGCTCGCGGGCTTGATTGTCCTGAAACGTGCGGAGAACGGTGAGCTCACAGTCGCCGTCGGCTGTGATCGCATATAAACTTCCACGCAGGGCAATCTGATCGATTTCGAGTCCGGCATCGATGGCAGCGTCTATTTCTGGCGCGAAAGGTAAACCGGTAGCCGCGGCCACAAAATCGTAGCCCCATTCCGATACCGGTTGACCCTCATAGATTGAGACAAGGCACGATGCGTAGGCGAAAAGGTGAAGTTCAGGGCGCGAGAATCCTTCGACCAAATCGGTCATCTTTCCGCCCAGGAATAGGGTGTCAAAATACGCCGTTGGATTGCTCATGAAGCCGCTTTCGCAATCTTCTCGATCTCATTCAGCGTCCGGTCGAACGTCCGCTCCTGCTTTTCCTGCACCTCCGACATCTCCGTCCACTGGTACAGCCGTTGCAGGCTAAAGCCGCATTTTCCCGATGAGATCGCCAGTGAGCGGAGTAGTTGCGAGGTATTGATGTTTGCCGTCATGAAAACCCGGTGCCCCTCCGCGGCGAACTTGGCGATCATCTGCCCGGCCTGCGCCTCGTACGCCAGATCCAAGCTGCCTTCCGGCGTGTCGATGTACAGGGGCGCACCGGCGCCAGCCGTCCCGAATTCGGCGAAGGCCATGCGCAGCGCGATGTCGATGAAGAACCGCTGGCTTTCCGAAAGCTGGTGGTCCGATCGCCGCTTCTTGTGCTTAACTTCCAGCACCAGCGTCACGTTTTCCCCGCTGTCGAGCGCGATATCCAGATCGACGCCGAGAAAGAGTTTGGCTAGATCGCGGAACCTGGGAACAAACTTTGCCTGCACGTCGAGATACTGCTGCTCCAATTTCTTCTGGGCGGCGCGATATTCTTGATTCTTCTGCTTGCTCAGCGTCCGTTCCTTGTCCCGCTGCTTGGAAATACTGTCGATTTGCTCGGCATATATCACACGCAGTCGCTCGAATTCGTCGCCGCCCTTGCCGGATCGGTCGATAACATCCCGGTGGTCCTCCTCAAATTCCTGCAATTCCGCCTGCAATTTGGCGGCCTCCTGCGCGCGTTTTGCCCGGTCTGTTTCCAACTGGGAAATCTGCAGCGTCTTCGAGTCGAGGAGCCGCTTCTCGCGTCCGAGCGCCGCGTCCAATTCCTTCAATCGGGCCAGCAGCTTCGGATCGTCGCCACTGGCGTGGGTGGTACTTCCGCAGACAGGACACTTCTTGGCTTCCACCTTCGCCTTCACGGTGGTCACTACCTGCTCCCCCTCCGCACCACACACCCCGCACTTACCTTCGACCAGCGCCTGCTTGATCACCGGATGATGATGCGCCGAACGCTTCGCCTTCAGGCGCTCCTCGAACTCAGCCCGGTAGTCATGTCGTAGGGCGGAAGAACGCGCAGCGCTGTCTGCGATGGCGAGCTTCGCATCGCGAATCTTCGCCTCGTAACCTTCGAGGTCCGTTTGCGCGAGTTTCGAGCGCTCGGCCAGCAGCTCGTATTCCTTGAAAGTCTTGGCGTCCTCTTTCTTCGTCTTCTTGCCCTTGAGCGCATCCTCCAGTTGCTGCAGGCGATCCTTCGCCTGCTTGATGTCGTAGGTAAGATTACGCACGCGTGATTCAGCACGTTCCCATTCGCGCCGGGCATTCTCACCTTGCGCCCGCTGATCTTTGTCCACGCCCACGAAAACCAAGAGGCATGTTTCCAGCACCTTGGGGTCCCAGAAAAGGAGATGCCGCCGTTCGTCGAAGGTCAGAACGAAAGCCTGCACGAATACGAACTCTCGAAACGAGGACAGACCAACCTTCTTTACGATGAGCGCCTCGTAAGCCTTCTGGCGATCCTCCGGTGAGGCATCGGCATAGTCTCGGGGCTCCTTCCCCTCAATGACAGTCAGGCTCCGGAGCATTTCCGGTTCGACAAAGCCCCGGCTCAAAATGACGCGCGTGTCGCCAAGTTGCATTTCCAATTCAATCGTCGCCAGATCCCGATCCTCCGGTTCCAGCCTACCTTCGAAGTATTCCCGGGTGAAAGCCGATACATCGCGATAATAGTCGTCTACCGTGACAAACTTTTGGCCGGGTTTGGGCACCACGCCGGTGAGACCGTAGGTCACCACCTGCAGGAACGTGGATTTGCCGAGGCCGTTCGCGCCGGCGAGACACACGATCCCGGCGTCAAACTTGAACTCTATCGGATCCTTCAGCGTATAAAGTGAAAATCGCGAAAGTCGCACGCGATCCAGCACGGGAAATACAAGCCGCCGGCGGGGTTGGAGTTTGGCTGCCATGTGCGATGTTGGTATTAGTGATAGGGTCACGGCTGCACCGCTTCCATGACGCGGTTGAGGCAATCCACGAGCACGTTACACAGCAAGGCGGAATCACTTCCGGCTCAACTCCCCCAGAGGCCTCAGGTTTACTTCCAATGGGCTACTATTTCAGCCCTTCATTTCCGTGATAAACGCGCCATCGCAGCGCGGATTTCTGCGCTGCTGTCCCTGAAGTTGCTTTTGAGGGGGCGCTCTCCCTGAGAAAAACATCTGTCCTCCGGTCTCGCGGCCCTACCTTGCACCCGCCCCGGGTGCTGGCCGCTCACCGAGCGGTCGTTCCTTGGCGAGGGGCTCTGGCCGGGCCGCCCCTCGCGCTCCCGGCCCGCCTCCCGCTGTGCGCCGGGTTCGCTGGTGCGAACCGCTCCCGTTGGTCGCGGCGAAGGCCCGGTGCTCGCTCCGCCTGGTATGCCTTCGGGCATTGCCTTCCCGTTTGGAAGTGCGAATCAATTCCACAATCCGAAATGGACCTCTCGAATCCCAAACTCGTGCTGGAGTCCCTTCAAAACCTTATGGTCGCAATCGGTCGAGGCGGCGACCGCAATGACCCGGAATTTCCGAGGCTCCGCGCGGCGGCGCTGGAGTTCTATGACCTGCGATCCCATCTTCCAGACTTCGTCACGACCTGTCGGAGCGGCACCCAGTTCTGGGCATACATTCAAGGGAAGGCAGGACGGTATCACGAACGGGATACGATCATTTGGTCAGGCTTTGCGCCAGCGTTCGCATATCTTGAGGCTCAAGCTGGCAGCCCTGCTGCAAACGAGATTGCACAAGTCCTACAGATCTTCGACACGGCACACGTCCATTCAGCGTGGCAAAAAGCATTAGCTCGTCGAAACACGGATCCAGAAGCCGCCTTAACCTCAGCGCGCACTCTCTTGGAGAGCACGTGCAAACATATCCTCGATGGTTTGAGCGTTGCGTATGCCGATACGGCCGACTTGCCTGAGCTCTACGGCGCAGTAGCGAAAGCGATGAATCTGTCGCCGAGCCAGCATACCGAGCTGATTTTCAAACAGGTTTTGGGCGGATGCCATTCGGTGGTGCAAGGTCTGGGCGCGATGCGCAACCGCTTGGGCGATGCTCACGGAAAAGGTGCCACCGCCTACAAACCTCTACCACGGCACGCAGCACTCGCCGTTAACCTGGGAGGCGCCATGGCGATGTTCTTGGTTGAGACGTTCGAAGCGCGCAAGGCAGGTCACTCGTGAATGATTGAGACGAATGAGGCGAAACCCGTGGAGTCAAACTGACTATTTAGTGATTTGGATTCGCCTCAATTTGGACGATCGGGTAGTCACTGAGGCATATCCTCCCTCTGAAAACTTGAATTCCCTCGTTTTTTGTCCGTGGACCTGAAACGCATGGTCAGCCATTTCGAAGCAGCCTTTGGCTCGTTCTTGTCGAGCCAGACCCGCGCCTGAGCCTGTCAGAAGCCAGACCTGACCTTCTCGGCGGGCTCCCATTTCCGCCTACGGAACATGCTGAACAAACGGCATACGATTCCTTCATGCGCGAAGGGCCTGAGTTGGTGCAAAAGTCAGACCCACTCGGCTCGGCCCTCGATTCGGAGGCCTCGCACTCCGTCGCTCCAAACGCGAATCAGGTGAATAGACGACCACGGCATTGACAGGACTCGTGTCGCGCGCGGGAGTGCGGTCCGATGCGACAACCGCGCGTGAAAATCCCATCGACCGAGGGCGAGGCGCGGTACCACTTGATGTCGCGGTCGGTGAACGGGGAGTATTATTTCCGGCAGGCAACGGCCCGGGAGACGCTCTGCCAGATGATGTGGAAGGTGGCGGAGTTCTGCGGGGTGGAGATTCTGACCTTCGCCTTCATGTCGAATCACTTCCATATCGAGGTGCGCGTGCCCCTCATGGGGCCGGTGAGCGACGATGAACTGCTGCGGCGTTACGAGCTTCTGCACCCGAAGCCGACGCTGAAGAACCCGGCGACGATCGAGTCGATCCGGGCGCAGTTGGAGGCCAATGGGCCGGAGGCGGAGGCCTGGCGCAGGAAACAGCTCCGGCTGATGGGCGACATCTCGCAGTTCATGAAGCTCCTGAAGCAGCGGATCTCGATCCGGTTTAACCGGACGCACCGGCGGTTCGGCCCGGTGTGGTCGGGGCGATTCACAAGCGTGCTGATGGAAGGCCAGGCGCGGGACAACGCCTCCCTGAGCACGGCGCTGTACATCGACCTGAACCCGTTGCGGGCGGGAATTGTGCGGGACCCGAAGGACTATCGCTTCTGCGGGTATGGGGCCGCGGTAGGCGGGGACGAAAGGGCGCGTCGGGGCATCATGCGATTGACCGAGTCAGCGACCTGGGAGGAAGCGCAGGCGAGGTACCGCGAGCTGCTGTTTGCCGCCGGGGCGGAATTCCGGAGCAAGGGTCGCGTGCTCACGCAGGAGGAGTTGGCGGAAGTCATCCGGCGGAAAGGCCGGCTGCCGCTGGGGACGGCGCTGCTCTGCCGCTGCCGTTACCTGACGAACACGCTGGTGCTCGGCAGCCAAGGTTTCGTGGAACGGCACCTGGCGGAGTACCGGCGCAAGACCGGCGCCAGGATGCGGGACGGTCCCAGACCGTTGCCCGCCTACACGGACTGGGGCGACCTCTACGCCCTGCGCAGTCCCCGCGGCGCCTGAGCGCCGGGCCGAATCCCCGCCAGCCGACCCGCTGGCGGGCCTCGCCGCGCCCACACAGCGCGATCCCCGACCCTATCGCCGCCCGCTCGCAACACCCCGCGCGTGGAATTTCCGTTGTCGCCAAGCTCCGGCGCTCGCCGCCACGCCACCCGCCCACCATCGGCATCGCCGCGCCCTTCAATCGCCACCCACTCACGTCTGCTACCGACTGTCACTTCCCCTTGCGTTCCTTACCTGTCCCTCCTTGCGTTCCACGTCTGAGCCAGATTTGGTGAGTCGGTCGCATCGTCGCGATCGAAGTCCGCGTCGGATGCCCTGAGCAATCCCAGTCAGCCAACCCATTGGCAGGCCCCGTCGCACCCGAGGAGCGCGATCCGCGCCCCAATCGCCGCCCGTTAGCAGCAACGCGCGCGTGGAATTTCCGCTGTCGCGCACCATCGGCATCGCCGCGCCCTTCAATCGCCACCCACTCACGTCTGCTACCGACTGTCACTTCCCCTTGCGTTCGTTACCTGTCCCTCCTTGCGTTCCGATGCAGATGAAAATACCGACCCACATGTTCGCTTTTGCCCAGCGTTGAGGTCAACCACCCGTCGTCCGGGTTGGCTGCGGGGATTGGTTCGGCTGTTTCTTACGCATTCTTCTGCAAGCTACGACAATCAACCAGGCCCCTAGTCCAGCCAGCAAGGCTCCACCAATCCTGATATTGTCTCCCTCGGAATACGCTGCGCGATAGCCAGCGCGTCCCGTTGCGATGAGACGTGAGCCTACCCATAGCGAGATGAGCCCTGTTACAAGTGGGCCAACAAAGGACGGTCTTTGAGGAGTAGCCATGCAGGCCTTGGGCCGAACGTTTCAGATCAGCCAAGAGGCCCGAAGGGCCGAGTTGGCTGTAGCGACTGGTTCGGCTCCTTCTTCACAAATATGATTCTTTGCTTGAAGCTACACTAACGACAACGCCGCAAGCCGCGGATAACACGATTGGTCCGTATACGGTGAACAGCGTAGCTATCAAGCCAACAATAAGGATGGCCACCGCCAGCAATCCGGCAGCTCTGACACCGTATTTTTCCTGTACGCGGAGAAGACCGAGGAAGGCCAATACAGTATTTGCCTAAGTCACTTGGCTAATTTGGCTTCAACTATCCAAAACCAGTCGTGCGTCCCACCATGAAAGCCCGACCCCCGCACTTCTGTCGGCTCTGCCTGCATGAGCTGGATCTTGTGCAATCCCACATCATCCCGGCGTTTCAATTCAAGCCGCTGAAGAAAGGCGATGGGCGCTATTATCAGCTATCGACCGATCCGGCCAAAAGGGAACAACCAGGCCAACGGGGATTCACGGAGCGGCTGCTGTGCGCCAAATGCGACAACGTGCGCATCCAGCGCAACGAGGATTATTTCGCGCGGCTCTGGAATCGCGGGCCGCTGGAGGCGCCCCAGCAGCATGGGCCCTTCCTCATCTTTCGGGAATATGAATACAAGCGGGTGAAAAACTGCCTACTCTCGATCCTGTGGCGCATGAGCCTCAGCACCCATAAGACCTTCGGCGCGGTGTCCCTCGGCAAAAAACATGAGGAAATCCTGCGCGCAGGGTTGCTGGCTGATCGCGAGTTTGCCGAGGATGAATACGCCGTCACCGTGACAGCGCCATTTTTCGAGGGCGAATTTTTCGCCGACCTCATCCTGCCGCCAGATTCCCATCGGATGGATGGCAACCGAATCTACCGGTGTGTCATCGCCGGCATGCTCTACACGTTCGTGGTCGGCTCCGCGCGCATCGCTCCGGCGCTCCTTGCCATGAGCCTCCGCAAAGAGGAGTTCCCCGTGGCGCGCATGGAGGTGAAGGATATCCCGTTCCTCGCTGACGCAGTAGGAAGAATCGGCCGGGCCCAGGCGACCCGGGAGGCCCACAACGCCTGAGAGCGCGGGAATCGCCAAAAACTGTTGGGGGCCGGGACTCGCGGACGTCTCTTCGCTTCTCACCCCTTTCTCCGCAAGCAAAGGACTTGAGGCGAATGAGGCGAATCTCGCGGGCCTTTTTCACGCATCGGAGCTTTCCATTCGCCTCACGTTGATGGCCACTGGGAGTCAGTGAGGCGAATTCTCCCTCGGGGAAGCCTGCTTTGGCGCGATTGGGTCCGTAGGCCAGAAACACACGGGCAGCCATCTCGACGCGGCCTTGGGCTTGCTCTTGTCGAGCCAGATTTGGTGAGTCGGTCGCTTCGTCGCGATCGAAGTCCGCGTCGAATGCCTTGAGCAATCACGGCCAGCCAACCTGCTGGCAGGCCCCGTCGCACTCAAGCAGCGCGATCCGCGCCCCTATCGCCGCCCGTTAGCAGCCACGCGCGCGTGGAATTTCCGCTGTCGCCCACCATCGGCATCGCCGTGCCCTCCCATCGCCACCCACTCGCGTCTGCTACCGACTGTCACTTCCCCTTGCGTTCATTGCCTGTCCCTCCTTGCGTTCCTCCATCCGACCCCGACAGCGAATCGGCGCGGATGAACTCAATCGTTGGGCAAGACCCTTTCTTCAAGTGAGCACGCGGTTAACAAAGCTCGCTCGGCTAGCTGCAATCGCCTTGTCACTTCTGAGCTGCACTTGGGCGGCGATGCCTGCGCTTCCTGAAGGTGGATTGGCCAAATGGACGGTGGACGGTGTTCAGGAAATCGTCTGCTACGCTGTCTTCGATCCCAAGACGGTGGCACCCCTTGTTCCGCAGGAGCTTCGATTTATCCGCGTAGACGAGCTTGCTGCGGGCGGAGTGCAATGGGCGAAGGACCATCTCGACGTTTATCCCGCGCACAGCGCCTGGGGTGTTTCTTTCCTCGAGATTGTTCGCTCAAGGGTCTTTTCGATCGCCGGAAGAGAGCCTCGGTTGCCGACTGATGGCGCGGTCGCACTGTGGTGTGCTCGAGTTGCCCTCACAGGTAATCAGGTCGATGCGCCTCGGCCGTTCCTGATCTTGGGATTTTGGGTTCCCGATCAAGATTACGCAGAATACATGCGCCAGAAGGGATACTACGCGACATTTGGCCAGGTTACACTCGCGAGACAATCAGACGGATCGTGGATCGGAAGTATCCGCGCCGAGAATCTTAGTGTTGCGGCAGTTTGCCGCCCGGAGGGTTTGACGAGAGGCGGAGAGGGGGCTGCCGGAACCCAGAGCTTCTTCCCGCCTGCGAACTCTTCGCTCCGGAATTACGTCCGAGTCGTTTTTGCAGGGCATCGCGAGCAAGAATGTTCGGAAACGAGTTCTTGGACCATCACTGGCACCCATCCACTTGCTTACTCCACCGTGCTCAAGCCGTACAATTTTCAGTATGGATATCGTCTGTCGGGAGCGGTGTTCCAAATCAAATAGGGCCGCTGCAGATACCTGACGAACACCCTGGTGCTCCCATCCTCCGTTTCCCTCGGTTTCCTCCTGTGCAAGCAACAACGCAATCGACGGCCGCAACCGTCATGGCGGCACCGTTCGTCGAATTGCCATTGAACTGGGCCGCTTTCGTTTTCGTACTGCTCCCATGCGCCGTGCCCTCAGCCTCGTGCTCGCACTGGTGTCCCCTCTGATGGCCACCCCGCCCACCGATCCCCTGCCCCAAGGCGATCGGATTTTTCCGCTCTTTGACGGTCCCGCCCCAGGCTCCGAACATTGGAACTGGCCCGAGCGCGTGATCTACCATCCCAAGGTCGACCTCGAGTTCC
>CAZUQB010000003.1:0-48366 GCA_964622405.1 uncultured Opitutaceae bacterium
AGGCCCAGCCGGTCGCCCCGAGCGCCGCGAGCACCAGCGGCAGCCAGGCCGCCGCATCCACCCACCGCCGCAGCAGGATCTCCTGGCCGTAGTCGAAAACCAGCGGGTACGGCACCAGGGCCAACCGCCCGTATGCCACCAGGACCCGGCACTGCGTGAAGGCATAGTGCAGCCAGTCGTCGCCGGCGCGCAGGCCGACGTCGCGCTCGCCCAGCCCCGAGCTCACCATCAGCCACGCCAGCAGCCCCCAGCAGGCGAGCAGGCCGGCGTAGTACCACGGGCGCCGCGCCAGGGCGGCGCGGAAGCTGCCGGCCAGGAAGGTCCGGTCATACAGGAGCACGATAACCGGCGCCGTCATCATCACCTCCTTGGTCAGCATGCCGGTCGCGCAGGCTGCGACGGACCCGGCCAGCCACCACGCGGGCCGGGCCGACGCCGCAGCCCGTGCGAACGCATACAGGGTCAGCAGATACCACAGCCCCATCAGCGACTCGGCCCGCTGGCTCAGGTACGTGACGGCGTTGGTGAGCAGCGGATGCACCGCCCACAGCAGCGCGACCCAGAGGGCGAGCGTTCCGGCCGGCACGCCGGCCGGCATCCGCGTGCGGCGCACGAGGCCGAACAGCACCAGCGCGGCGAGGGCGTGGATCGCGACATTGACGATGTGGTAGCCGACGACCGACTGCCCGCCCGCGGCGTGATTGAGGGCGAAGCTCAGGTTCAGCAGCGGACGGCCGGCGGTGGTCGTGCCGGTCGGGGCCAACACTGAGCCGAGGCGGCCGAGGTCCGTGATGGACGGGTTTTCCTGGATGGCCGAGCGGTCATCGAGCAGGAACGGCACCCGCAGCGAATTCGCGTAGACCAGCACGACGGCGGCGGCGAGCAGCAGCGGCGCGAACCGGAGCCACGCCCCCGGGGCCGCGGGGACCTCCGGCGCACGGTTCGACTCGGTGGCGGGCATGGGCGCGATGGTTCACCTCCGGCGAACGGCGTAAAACAAAATTCCCGACGGCCCCGAAAGGGAGCCAAGGCTTGTCCCTTGCCGCTCCGGGACGGCGGGAGCACCCTGACCGGAACCACCGAGACCATGACCCCGCGCGAACGCCTCCTCGCCGTGTACACGGGCCGGACGCCTGATTCGGTCGCGAGCCTCGCGGACCTGTCCTACTGGCACGCCGGCAACGGCGGCGGAAAGTTCATCCCGGGCAAGACCGACGGCGCCAACCGGGACAAGGTCGCCGCCCTGCTGGCGCTGCACCGGCGGACGGGGGCCGCGATCCACGTGAACCTCGGGTCCTTCTACCGCGAGCACCACCACGACTCGGTGCGGGTGCAGTCCGGCATCCGCGGCGAGATCTACTTCCACCGCTTCGAGACCCCGGTCGGCACGGTCGAGGAGCAGCGCGAGTGGTCGCCGGTGAGCTACAGCTGGCCGATCACTCACCACATGATCCAGGGCGTCGAGGACCTGAAGGTCATCCGCTACGTCTTTGAGCGCGTGCGTTACAGCGCGAACTGGGACCTCTTTCACGAGGTGGATGCACAGGTAGGCGACCTGGGCCTGCCGCTCGTGCAGGTGCCGTACACCGGAATGGGATTCTTCATGAGCCGCTACGCCGGCGTGGAGCAGACGGTGCTGCTGGCCGCGGACGAGCCGGCGGAGTTCGAGGCGACGCTGGCGGCGATCAACACCGCGCACGCCCAGGTCTGCCGCCTGATGGCCGAGGGGCCGTCGCAGGTGATGATCCACTCCGACAACCTCACGAGCGACACGCACAGCCCGCGCTGGGTGCAGCGCTACAGCAGCGAGTGCTACCGCACGATGGCCCGGATCGCGCACGAGCACGGCAAGCCGATCGTGACCCACATCGACGGCCGGCTGCGGGGCCTGCTCGCCGCGACCCGCGACCTGGGCTTCGACGGCGCCGATGCCGCCACGCCCGCGCCCTGGGGCGACCTCACGCCGGCCGAGTGCCGGGCCGAGGCCGGGCCCGGCTACATCCTGTCGGGCGGCGTGCCGCCGAGCAGCTTTCACCGCGACGTGCCGCTCGCGCGGTTCGATGCCGAGGTCGAGGCCTGGCTCGCGCTGCGCCACCAGAGCCCCGCGCTGATCATCGCCCCCGGCGACCAGTTGCCGCCCGACGGCGAGCTGGACCGGGTCACGCGCATGGTCCGGATGGCGGAGCAGGCCCGCTTCTAGCGGCGCTTCAGCCTCAAGCTCCCCGGCGACCGCGCCGATAGGGTCCTGTCCGCCGGTCCCGCGGGAGGCGTCAGCCTGCGCCGGGGCGCCGGCCCCCGCGCCGGACCGCCGGAATCGCTCAATTCCAGCCGCGCCGCGCCGATTGACCTCCGGACGACCATGCCGCGCCCGCTGCCACCGCCTTTTCCCGGCTTCCACCTCCGCCTCAGTCCGCTCCTGTTCGGCCTGTTGCTGGTGGTCCTTGGCCCCGTCCCCGGCCGCGCGCAGACCACGCTGTACTGGGACACCAACGGCAGCACCTCCGGCGCCGGCTCGACGCCTTCCGCCACGTGGTCGAACAGCAGCACGGACAAGAACTGGTCCACCTCTTTCTGGGGCAACAGCGCCACCGCCCAGTGGACCGCCGGCAGCACCGCGTTCTTCAGCGCCGGCTTTGACGCCTCCAATGCGTTCACCGTCACGGTCTCAGGCACGGTTTCCGTCGCGGGCCTGACCGTCCTGATGGGCGACCCGACCTTCACCGGCGGCACGCTCAACTTCAGCGACACCTCGCCGGACATCACGACGGTCATCGGCAGCTCCGCGACCATCAACTCCACCATCACGGGCAGCAACGGCCTGACGAAGAGCAGCGCTGGCACCCTGATCCTCGGCGGCAACAACACGTACACCGGCACGACCGCGATCAGCGCGGGGGTGGTCAATCTCCGCAGCGCCACCGGGCTCGGCAGCACCACCGGCGGCACCACCGTCGCCTCCGGCGCCGCCCTCGAGGTCCAGAACAACCTCACCGTCAGCAACGAGGCGCTCACGCTCAACGGCACGGGCGTCAGCGGCAACGGCGCCCTGCGCAACGTCTCCGGCACCAACACCTGGACCGGGGCCGTCTCCCTCGGCTCGGCCGCCCGGATCCAGAGCGACGCCGGCACGCTCACTGTCTCCGGCGCCATCACCGGCGGCGGCAACGGCCTCACCGTCGGCGGCGCCGGCAGCACCACCCTCTCCGGCGCCGTCAATCTGGGGACCGGCACTCTCACCAAGGACGGGACCGGCACCGTCACGCTCTCCGGCAGCGCCGCCAACACCTCGTCCGGCGCGGTGGCGGTCAACGACGGCACGCTCAACCTCGCGAAGAGCAACAGCACCAACGCCGTCGGCACCGGGGCGGTCACGGTCGGCGACGGCACCGGGGCGGCCAGCTCGGCGAACCTCGTGCTCCAGGCGAACCGCCAGCTCGCGACGACCACCGCGCTGACGCTGAACGCCGACGGCCGCCTGGCGGTCAACAATTTCACCGAGAAGATCGATACAATCGCCGGCACCGGCCTGATCGACCTCGCGACCTCGGGCTTCCTCACGGTTGGCGCGAACAACGGCTCGTCCACCTTCGCGGGCTCGATCACGGGCACCGGCACGCTGGAAAAGGCCGGCACGGGCACCCTGACCTTCGGGGGCACGATCAGCTTCGGCGGCACGCTGCAGCTGCTGGGCGGCACGCTGGCGCTCAACGGGGCGTCGCTCACGGTCGACACCCTCCACATCACGGGCAACACCGTCATCGACTTCGGCAACTCGGCCTCGTCGGTGCTGAACGCCACCACCGTGATCGTCGACACGGGCGTGACGCTCACCGTGGTGAACTGGACCGACGCGGTCGACTTCCTCTACGCCGCCAACAACCCGGGGGCCACCCAGCTGGCCCGGGTGGCCTTCACCGGCTACTCGCCGAGCAACACGGCCTGGCTGCCGTTCGACCACCAGATCACGCCCGCCCCGGAGCCGCGTCTCTACGGCGCGCTCCTGACCGCAGCCGCGCTGGGCGTCACGGCCTGGTTCCGGCGACGGCGCGCGGCGGCCTGACCCGGTGCGGCCTCGGAAAGAGGCCGAGCCTTGCCGGTTGCCACCGCCGGGAAAAGACCCTTGGATGGCCGAACTTCGGCCGTTCCCGGCCCTGCATGAAAATCTCCGGCATCTTCACCCCGAACATCGTGCCCTTCGGCGCGGACGGCGGCATCAACGAGGGCGAGCTGCGCCGGCTGACGTCGTGGCTGATCGAAAAGGGCATCCACGGCCTCTATCCGAACGGCAGCACCGGCGAGTTCATCCGCCTGAGCTTCGAGGAGCGGCTGCGGGTCGTGCGGATCATGGCCAGCGAGAATGCCGGCCGGGTGCCGATCCTCGCGGGCGCCGCCGAGGCGAACATCGAGCTCGTGCTGCAGGCGTGCCGGGCGTACGCGGATCTCGGGTGCGCGGCGGTCAGCCTCACGGGACCCTACTACTACAAGGTCAGCCAGGAGAGCATCGAGGTGTACTTCCGCGAACTCGCGGCGCGGAGCCCGATCGACATCCTGCTCTACAACATTCCCCAGTTCTCGAACGAGATCAGCCTGCCGGTGGTGCGGCGCCTGGCGCTCGACTGCCCGCGGATCATCGGGATCAAGGACTCGAGCCGGGACTTCCCGCGCTTCTGCACGATGCTCGCGCAGATCAAGCCGCAGCGGCCGGACTTCGTGTGCTTCACCGGCACCGAGGAAATCCTGTTCCCGAGCCTGATGATGGGCGCGGACGGCGGCACGATCGCGTCGTCGAGCGTCATTCCCGAGGTGATCCTCAAGCTCTACGCCGACTTCCGGGCCGGCAACTACGCCGAGTGCCGGCGCGTGCAGCTCAAGATCCAGGAGCTGATCGGCGCGATGTTCGCCGCCGGCAATTTCCCGGAGGGATTCCGCGCCGCGGTCGCCCTGCGCGGCTTTGACGGCGGCGCGCCGCGCTACCCGATGGGCCCGCACGAGCAGGAGGTGCTCGAGGAGGCCAAGGGCCAGCTCGCCTGCATCCTTGCCGAGTGCGGCTATGCCGAGGCGGCCCGCGAGTGCGAGCTGCGCCGCGGCCGCCGGACCGAGGCAACCGTCACCCGCTCGAAGGTCGAGGCCATCGTCCGGTCGGTCGTCCGCCAGTACCATAGCTGAGCGTCGCCGCTCCGGCGTCCACGCCGGACCCAAGATTCCGGATTTCGGATTTCGGATTCCGGATTTCGAATTCCGAATTCCGAGTTCCGAATTCCGAATTCCGAGTTCCGAATTCCGAATTCCGAATTCCGATTCGTCGCGGTCGTCCGCGGCGATCGACCGGCGCTTTGCCGGCGCGACCGGGCTTTCAGCTTTCAACCGATCGCTTTCAACGGCATGACTTCGACCTAGTCCGCGCGTTCCCCGCCCCCCATGCATTCCCTCACCCCGCTCGACTACGGGATCATCCTCTCGTACCTCGGGCTGAGCCTCGTCCTCGGCCTGATCATGAGCCGGCGGGCGAGCTCCAGCCTCGACCACTACTTCCTCGGGGGACGCTCGATCCCGTGGTACCTGCTCGGCGTGGTGGGCATGGCCAACTGGTTCGACCTGACGGGCACGATGATCATCACGTCGTTCCTCTACATGCTCGGGCCGCGCGGCCTGTTCATCGAGTTCCGCGGCGGCGCGGTGCTCGTCCTCGCCTTCATGCTGGTCTACACCGGCAAGTGGCACCGGCGGTCGGGCTGCATGACCGGCGCCGAGTGGGGCATCTACCGCTTCGGCGACAACCCCGTGGCCCAGGCGATGCGGCTGCTCTCGGCCTTCATCAACATCCTGACCTCGGTCATGATCCTCGCGTACCTGGTGCGCGGCGCGAGCCTGTTCCTCGGGATGTTCTTCCCGTACCCGCCGATGTACACGACGCTCGGCCTGCTGCTGCTGACGACGCTGTACACGGTGAGCGCGGGCTTTTACGGCATCGTGCTGACGGACCTCATCCAGGGCGTGATCATCATGGGCTCGTGCCTTGTCGTCGGCCTGATGGCGTGGCGGCACGTGCCCGACCAGGCGAGCCTGGCGGCGACCGCGGAGCGCGTGACCGGCAATCCCGACTGGACCAGCTCGCTGCCGGCGTGGCACACGCCGATGCCGCAGGGCTACGAGTCGTACTCCGCCCTGATCCTGTTCGCGGCCTTCTACCTGCTCCGCAACGTGGTCGGCGGCCTCGGCACCGGCGCGGAGTCGCGCTACTTCGGCGCGCGCAGCGACCGGGACTGCGGCCTGCAGTCGTTCCAGCAGGGGCTGATGATCTCGTTCCGCTGGCCGCTCATGATCGGCTTTGCCGTCCTGGGCGTGTACTTCGTGGCGGCGCACTTCCCGGACCCCGGCGTGGTGCGGCAGGCGGCGGACCTGATCCACGCGCAGTTTCCCCAGACGACGGAGCCCTACTGGCACGACCTGACGAGCGACATCGTCAACGCGCCCGGGAAATACCCGCCGGCGCTCATCGCCGGCCTGCAGCAGCTCCTCGGATCCGACTGGGGCGGCAAGCTGGCGATCATCGGCTACCGGGGCACGGTGAACCCCGAGCAGGTCCTGCCCGCGGTGCTCCTCAACGTCATCCCGGCCGGCCTGAAGGGCCTGATCGTCGTGGCGATGTTCGCCGCGATGATGTCGTGCAAGAACGGCCTCGTGAACGGCGCGAGCGCGTACTTCGTGAAGGATTTCTACCAGCACTTCGTGCGGCCCCGCGCCACGAACCGGGAGCTGATCGCCGCGTCCTACGCGTCTACGGTCGCCATCGTGGTCATCGGCTTTGTCATCGGCATCGCCAGCACCAGCATCAACGACCTCTGGGGCTGGATCGTGATGAGCCTGACCGCCGGCCAGCTGGCCCCGCAGGTGCTGCGGCTCTACTGGTGGCGCTGCAACGCCTGGGGCTGCGTCGGCGGCACCGTGGCCGGCGGCGTCGGCGCGGTGGCGCAGCGCTTCCTGGCGCCGCACCTGAGCGAGCCGCGGCAGTTCCTGCTCACCGCCGGCCTGTCGTTCGCCGGCACCATCCTGGGCTCGCTGCTGACGGAGCCGACGCCCCGGCCCGTGCTGCGTCATTTCTACCGCACCACGCGTCCGTTCGGCTTCTGGGGACCGCTCCACCGCGAGGTCCAGGGCGCCGAGCGGGCCGCGATGGACCGCGAGAACCGGCACGACCTCATCGCCGTGCCGTTCACCCTGGTCTGGCAGGTCACACTCTTCCTCCTGCCGATGCAGCTCGTGATCAAGGCCTACACTGCGTTCTGGTGCACCCTGCCGGTCTTCGCCTTCGGGGCGGCCGGCATGTACTGGTTCTGGTGGCGGCCCCTGCGCGACCGCGGCGCACCCGAGCCGGTGCCGGCCGAGCCCGACCCGAATCCCGTCCGCTGACCTGCGGCGTCAGTTCACGACGTTGTACAGCGGCTCGCCCAGCACCGCGGTCCGGGCCAGCCGTGCGGAGCTGCGCCGCATCTCCTGCTTCGACTCCACGCTGCAGAAGGCGGCATGGCACGTGACAATCAGGTTCGGCGTGGCCGCCTCCTCGGCGGTCTGCAGCGGCTCGGCCTCGACGACATCGAGGCCCGCCCCGGCGAGGCGGCCCTCGCGCAGCGCGGCCAGGATCGCGGTCTTCCTGATGACCGCCCCGCGGGCGGTGTTCACCACAAACGCCGACGGCTTCAGCAGGGCTAGCTCGCGCTCGGCGATGAGGTGACGCGTCTCGTCGTTCAACGGGCAGTGGAGCGACAGCACGTCGGCCCGGCGCAGCAGTTCCGGCAGCGTGGCCACCCGTTCCACGCCGACCGCCTTGTCGACGCCGTTGGACAGGTAGGGATCGTGGAAACACACCCGGAAACCGAGCGCCTTGGCCCGCAGCGCGGTGGCGGTGCCGATCCGGCCGAGGCCGACGATGCCAAACGTCAATTCCCGTAGCCGGCGGAGCTTCGGCTCGACCGGGATGGTCCAGCGGAGCCGCTTCGCCTCGGCATCGAGCGGGAACAGCTGCCGGCACAGGGCCAGCGCGAGGGCGATCGCGTGATCGGCCACTTCCTCGGTGCCGTAGTCCGGCACGTTGCAGACGGCGATGCCGCGTGCCCGGGCCGCCTTGACGTCGACCGTGTCGAACCCGACGCCGTTGCGGATGATGACCCGGCAGTCCTTCAGCCGGGCGATGCCGGCGGCCGTGATCGGCGTGTTGTGCCAGACGATCAGGGCGTGGACGCCGCACAGCTCCGCGGTGAATTCCGCATCACTGTGGCACACGAAGTACTTAACGTCCGCAGTGTCGCCGATCACCTCCCGTTCCAGCCGGCACTCCGGCTCGCTTTGGGGCGATTTCGCCCAATCGATGATTCCGACTACCGGTTTCGGTGTTTTCATGGCAGGCGCAAGGGTCGGCCGCGGATCCTAGGGGCCCTGCCCGACTCCACAAGCCGCGCCGCCCTGGGCCGCCCCGGAAGTAGGCCGCGAAATCCCTCCCATCACGCCCCGGCGCATAGGGATTTTCCTAATATGCTGGGAGCTTCCCCCTGCAACCCGGCCCGACGGTAATTCCTCCACTCAAGCCATGATATTCGCAGCCGAAGAATGGGAATAATCTTCCATCGTGACCGTCGCCACCGCAACTCCGCCAGCCAAACCGGAAACCAACTGCGCCGAAATCGTTCGCAGCTATCTCTCTGCGGGATCGTTGCCCCTCTCGCGGTCGGTGGCCCGGGTACAGGAACTGCTGAAGACGTCCGAGTACAACGCCGCCGACCTCGCGGAGCACATGCGGACGGACCCGACGCTGACGGCGCGGGTGATGGCGGTGGCCAACTCGACCTTTTTCAGCCGGCAGCCGTGCGCGACGATCGCGGACGCAGTCAACCGGCTCGGCTCGGCGCAGCTCGCGCGGATTTTCGCCCAGGTGCTGGCCCGCGCCTCGATGATGACGCCCCTGCGGGCCTACGGGATGCCGGGTGACGCGCTGTGGCGCAACGCGGTGTATGCGGCCGTCGGAGCCGAGATGACCGCCGGCCGGCTGGGGGCCGATCGCCCGGCCGCCTACATGGTCGGCCTCATGCACCAGATCGGCACGCTCGTGGTCAACCGCCTCTGGGTCCAGGCCCACAACCCGCGGACGCTCGTGTTCACCGACTTTGGGGAGGAATACTCGACCGATGAACGCACCCGGTTCGGTCACGACCAGAGCAAGCTCGGCTCCGAGATCCTGATCCAGCTTTCGTTTCCCGAACACGTTGTGACCACCGTGGGACGGCAGTATCGCAACCCGGCCACTCCCCTGGCCCTGTCGCTCTACATCGGCCGCCTGGCGCGCGCGATGGCCGGCAGCGGACCGCGGCCGGCGGCCAACCCCGACATTCTCCGCGAGCTCGACCTGCATCGCGAGAGCAAGCTCGAGGCGTTCTTCGCCGACATCCAGGCCGAGGCGCAGGCCCGCATGTCGTCCTGAAAGGGAACTCCCCGGCGCTTCGCGGGGAGATCGAGCGGTGGGGCCCAAGCCGGGGATTCGAATCCGGCAGCGGACGGGCAAGATCCGGACGGGAAAACGCAACGGGTGCGGAGGCAGGCGCCGGCAATCCTGCTATCGTGGACGCACGGCCCGGAAGGGAGAACGCTCCAACGGCCCCATGCTCTCCATGACCTCGAAGCAGCGTTTCCTCACGGCGCTGGCGGGTGGCAAGCCGGACCGGCTGCCGGTGACCACGCACTGGGTGCCCGGTTACTTCCTCCAGAACGTCGTGCATCTCGCGGAGCAGGACTTCTACGACCGCTTCGGCCTCGACCCGATTCAATACCTCGCCCCGCACCTGCCCGATCCAACCAAGGGCGAGTACTTCGACCCGGACCAGGGCGAGATCGGCTTTCTCGAGAGTCGCCGCGTCGCGAGCGACCAGTGGCGGGTCAGGCGCGAGGAACTGTCCGGGCACACGTATCCGGCGACGCGGTGGAGCTTCGTGACGCCGAAGGGCACGCTCAGCATGGTGCTCGAGTCGGACCGCTACAGCTCGTGGGTGGTCGAGCACCTCATCAAGGAGAAGCGTGACATCGACCTGATCGGGGAATTCGGCACGGCGCCGCTCTGCGACGTGGCCACGGTGAACCGCGCGGCAGAGACTTATGGCGAACGCGGACTGGTGCGCTCGTACGTGTGCTGCTTCGACGTCTTCGGCCAGCCGGGCACCTGGCAGGACGCCACGTGCCTCGCGGGCACCGAGGAGATGATCATGGCCACGTTCGACGATCCGTCGTGGGTGCACCAGTTCCTCAAGATCCTCCAGCGGCGGAAGCGGGTCTACCTCGACTCGATGGTGGGTGCGAAGTTCGACCTCCTCGAACTCGGCGGCGGCAGCGCGTCGTCGAGCGTGATCTCGCCCGCGATCTTCGACGAGTTTGTCGCGCCCTACGACGGCGAGCTGATCGCGCTTGCGCACCGTCGCGGCCAGCGCATCGCGTACCACACCTGCGGCGGCATGATGGCGTTCCTTGAGCGGATCGCGGCCATGCGACCGGACGCGATGGAGACCTTCACGCCCGCGGCGATGGGGGGCGACGCGCGACTGGCGGAGGCGCGGCGGCGGATCCCCCGCGACATCTGCATGATCGGCGGATTCGACCAATACCACCATTTCGTCGGCTGCACGCCCGAGACCACGCGCCGGGAGGTGCGGCGGTGCTTCGCCGAGGCGGGACGCGACGGCGGCTACATCCTCTGTCCGTCCGACCAGTTCTTCGAGGCGGACACGGAGCTGCTGGCGGCCTTTGCCGACGAGGCGCACCGGTGCACCTACTGAGCCGCCGCGCGCCGGTCCCGTGAGTGCCATGGCCAACGATTCCCACCTGCTATCCCCCAGCTCGTAAGCTGCATGGGAGAGGTGGTGCCCAAGCCGGGACTCGAACCCGGATCTTTCGACGCCTAGGCGCGCATAGAACCATTTAACAATGAGAAAACAAACGAGGGCGTCCTAAAACATGCACACATCATGTAACTGGAGGTGTAATTGTTGCAGCCTGCCGACTCCTACATTCCGCAATCACAAACTAGCTGATATCGTCAGAAACCCTCGCCGAAGTGGTCCGCTTAATGTGGCCCAAGATTACTCAGCGACTCCAACTCAAGGCGCTCCATCGGTTTCTTTTACCAGCCTAGACAGCGCGTCTTTAGAGTGAGACTAGCCTGTAGCTCCGACCCACACCGCTCCGCTCAACATAGGAAGGCTTTGGGTCCCGGTTCTTCAACAGCTACCGTGCCGCTCGGGAAACAATGACGGCAGCAGTCTCCTTAGCCGGGTAGCGAGATTCTCGGCGATTTGCGTGTGACCCTCAGTTCCGGGATGCACCAGATCGCACGTCAATCCAGCGAATGAATTCAGTAGTTCCGTACCCTCAATTAGGTGGACGTTTTGACCTGAGAACTCGCGGGCGATGTAACGCAACTTCTCCCGAAAAGCAGAAGTGTTTCTGGCCGGGAGACTCGGCTCAACGAGGTAGTCCACGTTGCTCAATAACGGCGTGATGAGCACCACAGGTTTGCCAGGTTGCTTCGTGGTCAGCGCACTTACAAGGTATTGGACGCGGCGCTCAAATTCCTCCGGCGTAAAGGCATTGCGCATGTTAACGCCAAGCTCACAGGTAATTAAGTCCCAGTCGTTACGCTTAGCCAAATAGTCTGCGAAGGCTTTTTCACAGACGCACGCACCGGCTAATCCGAGGTTGAGGACATCTACACCTAGCCGGCGGGCCGTTTGCGCCACGTAACACTGCTGGCGGGTCACAGGGGAAAATCCCTGTGTAATCGAAGAGCCGTAGGCGAGCCAACGTACGCGTGGCTTTTCCTCCGGACACGGCGGACGAATGATGCAACCCATCGAGTCGAATCCGTGAAAGAGCATTGGGCCGGCGAGCAACAAGCGCCAAACAGACCGCGAGAACAGATTTCCCGCGAAAGCTTCCACACGCATACGCGCAAAACAGTCACTCTCGAACTCTAGGATCTGGCGAAAGAGACCATTGACCGGAAGCCGTACGCTGTGCTGTACGAAATCACCGCGGTAAACAAACAGCTCGCTGTCGTCCAGTGCTGTGAGCGAAAATGCAAGGCGACGCCCCTTCTGGACCACGAATCGAATCTCGCTCAGGGTCGCGTCTTCGGCAGCAAGCGCACCGTTTTCCAACTCTCTGACCACCTTCCTGGGTATCCGGCGAACCAGCGGTCCGGGATAGCCGCAGGTTGAATCCAGCTCGGCTATGTTATGGAATTCAAAGTGTTTGTTGATCATATGCCAAGCGGAGCCGCGTCTTTACTAGGGAGGAAGAGAACTAGCTTCATAGCTGTGGCTGGGTGAATATTGCTATGCGCAATGTGCGAACCGGAGGAACGATATTGCACGATTGCGATACAGCGGCCTGCGAGGCCGATGCGCATGATACGCGTGTCGGCTACGCATCGCGGAAGGGCCAGTCTAGGTACCTGACGGGACACTAGGTGTGCCTCAGCTATTATGCGGCAGCCGATTGCCCCGTGGCGTTGAATGCGCGCTGCCGAGCGAACGGGCGACCTCGTTCCGGTGAAGCCACGCCTGACCCGGAATGGTGCGAGAAGTTTGAAACGCCGTGTGTACGTCCATTCAGTTCTCTCCATTCCTGAGGGCTAACGCCCTCGTTCTTGTAGAACACACGATAAAACGTGGAGTGACATTCGAATCCGCACTCAAAGCCGATCGAGAGAACAGTCCGATTTGTCTCGGCGAGCAGGAGCTTTGCATGCGCGACCCTTAGGCGGTGGATGTAGTTCAGCCATGTGACGCCGCTCAGCTCTCGAAAGCATTGCGTAAAGCGGCGTCGGCTAATCCCAAACGAGGCTGCGGTGGACTTGACCGTCTGCGGCTCGCCGAAGTTTTGCTCTAGTTCGCGCATGTATTCCTTAACTCGGGCATGCGCGGTGTCGCAACGGGGACTGGGTGGAGCCTCGCGACCCTGTCCACTGCTTGTGGCACGCCGGAAGAACAGGCTGATCAAATTCAGAGCCGTGGATTTCAGCACAGCGGAAAAGCCAGGCCGGCAGAGCGTCTGTTCATACAGCAGGTAGCGGCCCGATTGGGCAAACTCAGTTGAAAACGCGGCGTGGGCAATCAGCATCGGCCGGTCCCAAATCCCACCCTGCATGTCTAGATCCTTGAGCAGGTTCACGCTGAGGTGGATAATGCGGAGCACGGGCGGATGACATGGGTCAACTTGCAGTTGGCGGCATGCGCCTGGCGGAATGTAAGCCACATTGCCGGTCGAAAAAGCAAGACGGCCACGGTCGAGCATGATGCTACCCTTACCCGCAACCACATATACGAATTCGAGGTCATTCCGCCTTACCGGCGAGCCCCGAAAATGCGGCGAATAGTGACGCTCTACCACGCATACACCCCAAGGAGGGAGCGCAACGTCAGCCTGCGAGTCACTGAATTCGCGTTGAAGCATCGGGCTAGGCATTCAATCGTGCGCCGGCAGTGAAGGCTGAGCCGACGTGAACTGGCGCCGGATCCCCATGAACCAGTTCACGCAGCTTGCGCACCATTTCGACCGGGTCGTCGCGTTGGATGATGTTCCGGCCGTAGACCACTCCGGCGGCCCCTTGTTCGAGCAGCGCGGCAGTCCGCTGGAGAATCTCTTCGTCGCTGACTTTCCCGCCGCCACGGACCATCACGGGGACGTCGCCCGCGACCTCGATCACCCGATGGTATCGACCCGGGTCGTCCGTCGGATCGGCCTTGATTAGGTCAGCCCCTAACTCGACTGCCTGGCGGACCAATGGAATGATCTTCCGCTCGTCGCCGTCGACCATGTAGCCGCCCGCCTTGATGTTCTGCTGGAACACCAGGGGTTCGATCATAAGGGGCATGCCAGCGCGCTCACACTCGGGCTTGAGCTTGAGGATATTTCGGACACATGCCTCTCCCACTTCCGGTTCTTCAGGAATCTGGAGGAGATTCACGACGACACAAGCGGCGTCGAGACGGAGCGCCTGCTCCACGGGCTCCGCAATCATTCGGCTGTAGAGGCGCCGCGGTAGTTGGCGGCCGTAGACGTTGGCGACGTCGGTGCGCAATACTAGGGAGGGTTTGAACCGTCCCGGCAGCCGTTGGAGGTGACGCGCCTGGCCCAAGGTCAACTGGATAGCCTCAGGACCGGCAAGGGCAATGCGTTGCACCACCGACTCGAGGTTCTCGATCCCTTCCAAGAAGGAAAACTCCCCGAAAAAACCGTGATCAATCGCTACATTGATGCAGCGACGCGAATTGGGATGAAAGAGGCGATTGATCCGATAGACCTCCATTTTCGAGTCCTCCTACTTTGCGTAGCCAAGCTCCTTTTCCGTCTCGCCGATTGCTTCATCGATCAGGTCGAGGCCCCGCAGGAGCGTTCGCTCATCCATCACAATGGGTGGGCTCATCCGCAAGATATGCCCGGCCGGAATCCACGCGAGGCCCTTGCGGAAGGCGCGCTGGTACACGACGTGACCCGCCTCGTCGTATGGCTCCTTGGTCGCACGGTCCTTGACCAACTCGATCGCCATTAGGCAGCCTTTCGCACGGACGTCGCCAATTAGGGGATGAGATTCCTGCATTTGCTTCATTCGACGCAGCGCGACCTCGCCGAGCCGCGCCGCATGCTCCAGTAGTCCCTCCTCCTCGATGACTTCGGTCGAAGCGAGGGCCGCCGCGCACGCCATTGGATTGCCACCGTAGCTGCTCGACGCCGAGATTGCCTCGAAGCACTCCTTGTACGACTCGTGCACGGCCACACAGGTGACAGGGAACCCGTTGCCGAAGCCTTTGCCGAGGGTGACCACATCGGGCACCACGCCCCAATGTTCCATGCAGAGCCACTTTCCGGTGCGGCCCCAACTGGTCAGCACCTCGTCTGCCATCAACAGCAGCTTTCTCCGGTCGCACAGCTGGCGAAGTTTTGGAAAAAAATCGTCAGGTGGCATGATCGTGCCGCCCCAGCCTTGGATTGGCTCGAGCACAAAGCCGGCCACGCTGCCAACAGTCGCCCGTTCAAGGTACTGCTCATAAAAGCTGATGTACTGGTCGGTATCGATTAGGCCGTCAGCTCCCACCCAAAGCGGTCGGTACGCATCCGGCCGTGGGACCATATGGCAGCCGGGGGCACGCACTGCACCATAGACGCTCGAGCGGATTTGGCCCAGCGACACCGCACCGTAGGTCTTGCCGTGAAAATCGTTAAAACAGCTGACGGTTTCGTGTCGGCCGGAGGCCGCTCGGAGCAACCGGATGCCGGCTTCAACCGCCGTCGTGCCAGAGTCATATAACTGGTAGCCGTTAAGCTCACCCGGAAGCACCTGCGCCAATTTTTCCATCAACCGAGTCTTGAGTGGCGTGGTGAAATCGTGGGCATTCATCAGCTGGCCGGCAGCTCGCGCCACAGCCTCGCTCACCTTCGGATGGCAGTGTCCGAGCGTCGTTACGTAAATGCCGGACGAGAAATCAATGTACTCGTCGCCATCTACGTCGCGCAGCACGCAGCCTTGGCCCGACTCGAAGGCGACCGGAAAGAGGCGCACTTGGCTGCTTAGGCCCTTGAAGTATCGGGTGCACCGCGAGTGGTACTCGTTCGACTTTGGGCCGGGCGCTGGCACCGGCATGTGTGGCACGCGATCCAAGTCGACTGCGCCCCAGCGCAGAGTAGAAAAGGCTTCAGCACGGGAATGCTGCATAGAGGAACGGCGGTTACACGGGAACGGTCACGACCTTCGGGCCCAGTTTCTCGAATCGCTTCAGGGCGGCTCGATCGGCGCCGTCGCTCGTGATAAAGATGTCGACTTCCGCCAAGGATCCCGACCGCGCGAGTGCGGTCTGCCCGATCTTGGAGTGATCAGCCAGCACGCACGACTGCTTCGCCACCTGCCGCATCAATTGGTCAACCCGGGCGGCCCGCAGATCGGAGTTGTAGATCGAGCCATCGAGGCCGATGCCATCGGCACCCTGGAAAGCAATATCCACGGCAAAAAGCCCGAGACAGTGCTCCGTCACTGGCCCGGTGAGATCCGGGCTGCCCTGGCGGATGACGCCACCGAGCAAGATTAGCTCGACGCTCGGACTATGCTGGAGCTCCGAAGCGACCGCCAGACTCGGCGTGATCACTGTCAGGTCCCGTTCGTCCCGCAGGAGGGTCGCCAGTTCGAGCGATGTCGTGCCGGTATCCAGGATCAGGCGCTGACCCGGCCGAACCAGCTTTCGCGCCTCGGCCGCGATCGCGCGTTTGGCTTCGCGATGCTGCTCGCGCCGGTCGCGATAGCTGAATTCGAGGATCATTCGCTCGGTAAGCATTGCGCCGCCATGCGTGCGCTGGATCTGGGCCTGGTCCTCCAGTGCGCGCAGGTCGCGACGAATCGTCATTTCGCTCACACCAAACTGGCGCGCCAGATCGGAGACCGACACACCAGGCTGCTCGGAAAAGCGCTCACGGATTTTCGCCAGGCGAACGGCGGAAGGGTACTTGGTCACAGCAGCGCGAAAATCGTAACGATGATAGATTGTGTCAACATATTATTTAAACGAACATTTTCTAACATTGACGTGTAGCGCCCCTCCAACTTGAGTCCGGCACACAGCCTCGTGGATACGCCGAACCACCTGGGCGTGAAAAACACCCAACCCCGCCCGACACTTCCTGCGATGTCCCGCAAACGGACCCAATCTGTCGACGCCGTGGTAGCCGGTTATCTCGGCCTAGACCTCGCTCCGGCGTTCCTGCCGTCGCCGTCGCAGACTGCGCTCAAGGACACCCTGCGCCCAGGGCGCCTAATCGAGACTTCCGCGCTGGGCCTATCGCCGGGTGGCGCGGTGGCCAACACCGGTTTGGCTATGAAGCAGTTTGGCGCGCACGTCGTGCTGATGGGACGCATCGGCCGGGACGCATTGGGAGACATGATCGTCGCGAGGCTGGCGGCCCGCAGCGTGTCCTGTCGCCTGCGCCGCAGCCAGAACGCGGGTACGGCATACGGCATCGTTCTCGCACCGCCGGGCACCGACCGGATCTTCCTCGAGTATCCTGGATCTAATCGCGAGTTCACCGCCCGTGACCTTGACTACCGAGTCATTGCCCGGGCCCGGGTGTTCCATTTCGGCTATCCGCCCCTCATGGACCGAATGTGGGCAAACGACGGTGCCAGCCTCCACCGGCTACTGAAGCGTGTGAAGGCCGTTGGTGCGGTGACTTCTCTGGACATGGCGCTGCCCGATTCTAGCCAGCCGGCCGGCAGGGCGGACTGGCGCAAGCTTCTGGAACGGGTGTTGCCCGCCGTCGACATCTTCGTCCCAAGCCTTGAGGAGTTGTTTTTCATGCTGGAACCCGCCGCCTATTCCCGCCTTCTGTCGCGGTCTCGCGGACGAGATTTGGCCAAGGCGATCCCGGCGGCGACAGTGGAGCGGCTCGCCGATTGGGTGCTTGCGCGTGGCGTGCCGGTGGTGTTCATCAAGGCAGGCAGCCGTGGGGCATACGTGCGCACTGGCGAGGTTGAGGCACTCTACACGTCGCGCCTCCGCCTGACCCGGCGCGAACGCGGTGGAGCGGGCTTCTGGACGCCTCCGTTGCCCGTTGACCACCGCCGTTTTCGCAACGCCTGCGGAGCCGGCGACAGCGCAGTGGCAGGTCTTCTCACCGCCCTGCTACATGGCTCCACCATCGCTGAGGCGTCGTGCCATGCTATGCGCGCTGGCCGCGACAGCCTTTACGGTGACGACGCCTGTTCCGGCCTAGTCTCCTGGTCTCGGATGACGGCCAAGGGTACCTGTGGCAAGCGTCACTCCCGCACGTAACGTCCTATTGCTGCAACCTGCGCAACCCCACCTTATCCATGAAGCTCCTAATCGGCTGGGATAGCCAAGACATCACCCCAAACAAGCCTGTCGAGCTGATTGGCCAGTACTACCAACGGATCTCTACGGCCGTGCGTGACCCGCTGACAGTCACAGCCATTGCACTCGAGCAGATCCACGTCGGCGGCGCCGAACAAGCTGTGATGGCTTCGGTCGACACAGTTTTCGTCACCCGGGATTTCCAAGACGCGGTGCGCGACCTGGTTCGCGCTCGCGCACCCGGCCTCGCAACGCGTAACGTGTTCCTCAACGCAACCCACATCCACAGCGGTCCCTCGTGGTTTGCACCGTTCCGCTGGTGGCTCCCAGCCCCCGGTACCCTGAAGCCCGCCGAAGTGCGATCCTTCATGATTGAGCGGACCGCCCGCGCTGTGGTCAACGCTTGGAAGACTCGCCGTCCCCATGGCGTCAGCACGGCGAGCGCACCAGCTGCGGTCGGCTTTTGTCGGCGGGCCCAATATGCCGATGGCCGCGCAGAAATGTACGGCAATCCGCGGCGCTCTGACTTTGCCGGCATTGAGGCTCCCCATGACCATTTAGTCCGGCTCATGTATACGTGGGACCAGAAGCGGCGCCTTACCGGAGTGATCGTGAACGTTGCTTGTCCTGCACAGGTGATGGAGTCGCAATACGTGGTGACGGCCGACTTCTTCGGCGGCCTTCGCCAGCGCATCCACTCTATCTACGGCGAGTCGGTCCATGTGCTGGCCCAGATCAGCGCAGCCGGCGACCAATCGCCGCGAAATCTCGTCACGCAAGCAACGGACGAACCGAACTATTGGGACGAAAGCGGTTTGAATGCCATCGTGCGTCGCCTCGAGCGGGCCGTGGTTGAGGGTTACGCGTCCGCTCAGCATCGCATCGAAGCTTCTCCCATTTTTCGCCACTCGGTTCATGCCATCCGGTTGCCAGTGCGGCGCGCCACGGCGGCCGCGGCCTACGCCGCGCGAAAGGAGATCCGGCGCCTTGTGCGACCTTTCACCAACGAGTCCGAGGCCTCACGCACCCTCCACAGACGCTTCGTCGCCGACGTACACCGAGCCGAGGACCGGCAGCGCCTCGGACCCTTTGACGACAAGTCTCTGCCATTTGTACAGCTGGAGAATGCTCAGGCCGTGATGGAGCGGTACCGTGTACAGCATCGTTTTCGGACCTTCCCAATCGAGCTACACGCCCTGCGAGTCGGCAACACCGCCCTGGTAACAAATCCCTTCGAACTCCATCTCGATTTCGGCGAGATGATCCGAGCCGCGAGCCCAGCAAGACAGACTTTCCTCGTCCAGCTCACCTGCGACAACGGTGGCTACTTGCCGACCGAGCGCGCCGTCGCGGCCGGTGGCTATGGTGCCCTGATTATCAACGGCCCCATCGGACCCGATGGGGGGCGCCAACTAGTCGCCAAGAGCGCCAAGATTCTCCGCCAGCTCTGGAAAGAGTAGCTTCCAACTGCACCAAGTATCATCCTCATGAAGAACATTACGGTCGGCTTCGTCGGATTTGGTGAAGTCAACACGCCCCGCGAAATCATTGAACGGAAGTGCAGCGAGGCTTTTGCCAAGTTCGGCACGCTTGGCGCGACGCTGGTACAGACCGCGCCGGTCAATGATGATGCCGCGGGTGCCAATGTGCAGCGCGCGATAACTGAGCTTTCCGGCCACCGCCTCGACGCCCTCGTCGTCTGCATTGCAGGATGGATTCCGACACACGCCGTGATTCGCGTGACGAGCGAGTTCCGGCACCTGCCCATGTTGCTGTGGGGGCTGGCGGGCTACTACGACAATGGTCGCCTCGTAACCACGGCGGACCAAGCGGGAACCACCGCGCTGCGGAAGACCATGCAGGACCTAGGCTACCGCTTTAGCTTTGCCTACGAGAGCCCGGGAGTGCCGACCAAAGTCGAGCCCCTGCGCAATTTCCTGCTCGCGGTGCGTGCCACCCGGGTCCTGCGTGACGCGCGCGTGGGCTCGATGGGTTATCGCGACATGAATTTGTACGCAACGCTGTTCGACGGAATCTCCCTCAAGCGGACGCTGGGGGTCGAGATCGAGTTCTTCGAGATGCTTGAATTGGTGCAGCGGGCCGAGAACGTTGACCCAGCCGATATCCGGACACTGGCAGACAAGATCCGGACCACCTGGACCTTCGAGAGCCCCGCCCAGCCCGGCATAGTGGAGACGAGCGCCCGCTATTTCCTCGGCCTGAAGGCAATTGTCGCCGACCGGCGGTTCGATGCATTGACCCTGATCGACGTCGACGGCATGAAGAAGCTTCTTCAGGTTCCGCCTGCAGTCATTTTCATGTTGGTCGGGGACGAACTGGGTTTGCCCACGATCCCGGAAAACGACTGCTTGGGTGCCGTGACTCAGTTGCTGGTCCGGGCTCTGACCGACCAGGCCGCACCCTATTTCGAATTCTACGAGTTTCTTGAGGATCGACTGCTTGTCGGCGTGCCCGACTATGTGCCTACAGCTGTCGTGACGGGCGGGGTGAAGGTCCGGCCAACCCGCTTTGGCGCCCTCAGCGGCGGACTGCTCAACGTTTCCAAGGTTATCCCCGGGCAGGTCACACTCACGCGCCTGCTTCCGCACGCCGGAGGCTATGCAGTCCACGCGGTCACCGGCACCGCCGTCGCACCGCGCGCCTGGGAGGAGGCTGGCTGGGCCCCGCCCGCGCCCCAATTGCCCGGGCTCGAGATCATTCTCGACCTTCCCATTGAGAAATTTGCCGAGCAGGTCGCAGGCCAGCACTACATCCTCTCGTACGGCGACACCACGAAAGCGCTCGCGTCGTTCTGCCGGCTCAATGGCCTGACCTTGCTCTGACAATCGGCATGGGCCTATGGCTGCCTACGGGTCTGGCGCTTCAGCACATACTCCATCTGGTAATTGCGGGCCTCGAGCAGGCTGTCGCCTTCCCAGACATATGAAAGCTTTCGGCCGGCCTCGGCCTGCATCGCAGGTTCATTCTGCAAGGCTAGCCAGGCCATCGCAGTCGTGTCGCGGAGGCGAAGGCTTTCAAAGATGGTTCGGACCTGCTTAGCCAGATCGCGCACCAAGGCGTCCCGGTAAGTCCCAGCGAAAGCGGCAATGCTCTCTTTAACGTCGGCGCGCGGGTCAGAAAACCGGTAGAGATTCTGTCGAACCAGGTCGAAAGTGAGGTCCGCATGGGAGTCGCGAAAATCCGGCGAGAACCCTTTTGGCCAACCTCTCAGTACTGGCTTGAAGGCCGCGAGTTCCCGCCGTGGTTCCACGCCCCGAACTGCGGGCATATCATAGGAATCACGCATTCGAATCCGCGTGGCCGGCTGGCTGGTCAGAAACTGCAGGAAATCGACTGCTTCGGCTTGGTGCGGGCTCGCGTTGTTGATGCCCAGCAGAGTCGCGGTGATCGACTCGGAGCCCGACTCGCTGACCTGTCCTAGTACATTGCGGGCAAAGGCAGCCGACCGACTGGTCGGATATGGGAACGCGAAAGTGCCAACCGGAAAGTTCATTTCCCGCAGGAGTTCGCTGGCATCCCAATTGCCAGTGAAGATCATCGCAGCTCGACCCTGCTGGAAATAGAACGTCGCATCCTCGCGACGCATCTGCCAGTAGCCGGGCGGGAAAAATCGCGCGATCCTGCCGTAGAGTTCCCAGCCGTCAAGTAGTGGCTGTTCATCGAGCCGCCACCGTCCGCGCACGAAGTCCAGCGCCGGATTTACCACCGAGTTGGCAGGCAGTCGAAAATCTTCTCCGTAAACATACTTCTGCGTCTGCTGCCGGAAGACTGAGCGGAAAAAGACGTAACCTTGAGCGTCAGAGGCCGCCAGTGGGAAGACTTTGGCGCCGGACGGCGCCTGCCGCGCCTGGATCCTCTCGCAGAACGACAAGAACTCGTCGAAATCGGCCGGCGGACGGTCGGTGCCCAGCGCCTCGGTGAAAATCTTCCGATTGTAGTAGACGCGGATGACGCCGATACCGCCCGGTACGCCATAGTAGTCCAGCAGTGACCGGTTGAACTCCTCGGCCATGAAATCGACAAACGTATCCTTCCATGCAACTCCCTCGAGCGGAGTTCCCCGATTGTAGGGATTTGGTTTCATGACCCAGTCCGTCAATGGCAGGATGAAGCGGGCCATGTCCTCGTCGGAAAGCGTGGTTGAACCCGTCGTCGCCAAGATGTCGCCGGCCTTCCCGCCTACCAACTGGGTCTTGAGCCACATACGCCAAACCCGATGCGGCACACCCACTTGGACAACATGGATGTTGGGGTGGAGCTTTTCGTACTCCTCGATCACATGCTGATAGGCCAAGACCACTGGTTGGTAAAGATGGTCGTGGGCGAAGCGCAGGGTGATGCGTTCGTCGCTCTCCGTCGCTGGCGAGCGCCCCACCAGCCAACCCACGAGCCAAAAGACGCCAATCGCCAATGTGCCCGCCATGAAGATTGCCCAGTTATTCCTGCGAGCTTCTGTCTTCATGGACCGCCTTTCGCCGAGGCCGCCTGGATCTGCTTCAGGAATTGCTCAATCATGTAGCAGCGCTCGTCACCCGGATTCTCCTTCAGGAATAAGGTGTAGCTCGTCGCCGCCAGACTCTGGTCACCCAATTCCTGCGCCAGTCTTCCCATCCGCATCAAGAGAGTGGCCCGTTCCTGAGGAATCACGACTCCAAGCTGGAAGGCGGCCCGCAAATGGTAGAGGCACCGGCTGCGGTCCAAGTCGAAAAATAGGTACGCCTCCGCCAGCACCAAGTGGCACGCTTTTGCCGCATCGGGGTGGATCAGTGTCTTCTCCCATGATTCAACTTCCGATAGGCGAGCAAGCGGCAGGGAATCGGCCGCGGGATCATAAATCAGCAGCGAGGCCAGATGGACCGCAGCCATCTGCCCCAGGAGATGCTGCGATTGCTCGCGGAATAGTTCACGATACAAGCGCATCGCCTCGGCACGATCAGGCGGAGTCAGATGCAGTTGCATGGCCCGGGCCAGGAGATAGCGGGCGGCGATTCCGGCTTCATCGTGCGCATCGCCCCGAATCAGCCGACGCAGCTTTTCAACCGCCAGTGCCACGCGTTCCTCCGTCACAGGCGAAAGATTCAGAAGGACCGCGGCCTGACCAAGTTCACGGGTCCGTCCATCGATCCGGCCCGGCCGCTCAAACTGGTGAAGGGCCTCCGGAAACTGCAGCCGAATTACCGACGTCCAGGCTTCGCGCAGCGACCGCTCGCCCCCCCACGCAACCGGTGACATCCCGGCCGCCATCGCAAGATAAGCCACCATGAGGCAGCTCAATGGAAGCCTACACATAGACATCACAGCTATCAATCACGACTGGTCCCGTCCTGCCCCGCACCACAAGAGCGTGATATCCGGCTTTCAGGCCATGCTGGCTCCAGACCACGGCCGATTGCCGAAGTTCGTCTGCATGGAGGTCGACTTCAGCCACCATGGTGCCGTCCAGCAGTATCTCCACGCAACCCAGCTCAGGTCCCCGCGGCGACCACAAGGCGATGCCTGTCCCCTCGAAGTTCCACTTGGCCCGACCTCCGGTGCCACGATGCACGGCACCGCAGCCAAAGCGGTACGACCCTCCCCTTTCCTCCAGCCAGTCCGCCAACCGTTGGCCGGCGCCGATCAATGCCTCCGTGTACACGAATGAAACCGTCGCCGCCTCGCCAGCGGTATCGAGGGTGAATCGATTTACCCGCAAGTAGCTGTAACGCGCCACGTGCAGGACCAACGGGCCGGATTGGGAATCCAGGATCCCCCGCCACAGTTCGCCAGCGTCGGACACGATCGTGATAGCACCATCGGCCAGCCGTTCGATGGTGACCCGCCGTGTTGGACGACTGGACCAGGAACCCAAACCGATTACGCTCACGTTGCCGCGGGAATCAACGGAGACGACCTGCCATCCCGCCGGGCTCAGCTTCAAGCCGTCGTAGCCGGTTAGAGTCAGGGGATGGAGGGTTGCATTCGATTTCGGCTCATCCGGTCCCAGCCGACTATGGTATCGCCAAGCCAAGGTAGTTTCACCGCGAAGGTCAAATTCGGCCTCGAGGCGAAACGCGCCATACGCTCGCCGGAGCACCGTACAGGATGGGCCTTCATGGCCACTCAAGAAGAACCCGCGTTCGCGCTGCGGTTCCCGCCACTTGCGCCGGGCCAGACCGATGGTGCCGCAATCTTGCCCGTCTTTGCTGGGATACATCACATTGAGGTAACCGGCGCGGTCAACAAAGCCTGAGAAAGTCTGGCCCCAGATACCCCACCGCTCTGACGGATGATCCTCCCCGTGCCAGACCGAGCCGTGTTGGAACAGCTCCCAGGCTTCAGGCTCCATAGCCTCCTCGACCCGGACCCGATGGACTGTCTGGAAATTCCGATTCAGTGCGACCGCGGTGGCCGGTGCATAGATCCAACCGTCATGCACCATTGCGGGGAAATACTCCATCAACGGCGCATGGTAGCGGTCGCCATCAACGTGAAAGAGTAGCCGATGGTTTTCGAACGGGCCTTCAGGCGACGGTGCCGTCATGCCTACCAGACTCCAGGCGTAGTACTCATTCGAGTCATTGATTGTAAGCAGGAGCCAGTCATTCTCGCGCCTCACCAGCGTCGACGCGTAGTAGCGTTGGTATTTTGCACCCAAAACGCCCAGTTGTGGCTGCGCACTGTTTCGCAGGAGGGGTCGCGGTGAACGGTGGAACGGTCCAGCAGGAGTTTCGCTCCACGCGTAGCCGACCCCCGAGTCTACCTCCTGTCGGTCCTTCATCTCGTGCAGACTGCGAGCAAACAGCGACGAATACACCCAGTCGAAGGCCATATGGTAGAGGCCATCGGCATACGTGACTGTGACGTCCGGGATCAGTCCGGCAGGTTGCGAGTCGCCTTCAAAGGCGAATTGCTCCAGATCCGTGAAGGCAGGACCCAACTCCTCCCAGGATTCACCGTGGTCGCAGGACCGGTGAATCGTGCAGATCATGTGCTCGTGCGGCGGGCACGGGTGCGTCGCCACGTAACCCTTGGTGTAACGTCCCGCGTAGAGAAACCAGTGCCCGCTCTGCGGATCTTCAAAAAGCGAGCCGTTGACGACCCATTCAAGCGGCGGAGAACCCTGCACCACCGGATTTCCAGAAAAACGCTGGAAGGTGTCGAACGACGGATCGCCCAGGACAGGGTGCCGCAACCAGTGCCGACTGTGGGCGGCGGTGGCGTAGTCGATCGCCATGCTCAGTCCGTCGCCGGTCCCATCGGTGGCCACAACTCAAGCCGGTTCTCAGGCGGCGTCCGGTACCACAGTCCATCCGGTTCCGGCGGGCAGGTCTTCTCAACCCATCCACCGATCAGGCGTTGCTGCGCCCGATGTGTGCTCACCTGAAGGGCGATTGAGGTGGGAACCCAGTTCTCCATGGCCAACACGTGCAGCTCCTCGCGCATCGTCCGATACTCCGCCGTCTCTCCCAGGTCGCGCACCTCGAGAGGATCGGTCCGAAGGTCGAAGAGCGAAGGACGAAACCCGTGGTAATAGCAGTACTTGAAGTCCCCGCGCTTGATCATCCGCAGCGGCACCACCGTATCGCCGTCCGCCACAGGCTCCACCAGCTCACATCGGACCGTGTCCGAGCGGTTCGATTGCGGACGACCACGGAGTAGGTCTCCGAAGCTACGACCCTCGACTCCCGGCAACGGGTCAATATCCGCCAGTTCCAGCAGAGTCGGACCCAAGTCGATCAGGCTGACATTCTGCAGCAACCGGCCCGACTTCAAACCAGCACCAGGGACGGAGATGACCAAGGGCACCCGGGCAGAACTATCGTAAAATGTGCTCTTCCACCAGAGACCGTGCTCGCCCAGCATCTCGCCATGGTCCGAGGTGTAGACGACGATGGTGTTGTCCACGAGGCCGGCGTCCTCCAGGGCGCGCAGCACGTTGCCTATGTGCCGGTCTAGGACGGTACACAACCCGTGATAGGCCACGCGGGCCGACCAGCGTTTTTCCAGGGGTGGCGTCGGGACCAAGCCACATTTGGCTTTCTTCGCTTCGAGATAGGGATGCAACTGCTCGTCGCCGGCGGGCACTTCGCCTAACCGGACCCTCGAGGCGTAATAGGCGAAGTCATCCATCGGCGCGATATATGGGCAGTGCGGCAGCGCGAAACCGGCTGTCAGGAAGAATGGTTTGCCCGCACCTTGTTTACCCCGCGCTCGCAGCCAAGTCGCGGTCGTGTCACTGACGGCTTGGTCGTAGGCTTGGTACCCGGTCACCCCGGGCCCGCTCTTGATCAGGCTCGGCAGCCGGGCGCCGGGCGTGTCTGCGAGCGTCCCGAGGACCTCGTCGAGCTTCCATCCAGCCGCTAGGTGCACCGTGCCGGGAACGTCGCCGACGAGCCGATGTTGAAAGCCGTGACGCTGGTCCGATCCGACAAAGTGCATGCGCCCCGACAACACCGTCTCATAATCTCCCGCGAGAAACGCATGCGCGATGGTCGGCACATCGCTGTTAAGCTGGGACGTATTCGTCCAGCATCCAATCCCGCTCGGGTGTCGCGCCGTCAGAAACGACATCCGGCTCGGGCAGCAAAGCGGCGAAGTGCAATAGGCGTTCGCAAATACCGCTCCGCGGCTCGCCAACTTATCCAGGTTGGGCGTCTGCACCACATCATGACCCGCAAATCCGGCAAACCCTGGATGGTGTTGGTCGCTCATGAGCAGCAGGACGTTTGGACGGGAAGCGCGCATTGGGACAGCTCGAGGAGAGTAGGGCCAAGACTAGGGTGGAAGTCCGCACATTTTTGAGAAACCGGGGCCCAGATCCATGGAGACAAGGGCGGCCCGGCGGGTTTTCCGCCGAGCCGCCCTCCGGTCCGACAATCACCGATCGAGCCGACGCAACATTGCTCGACGGACCCTCGCGGTCGCCTTCATCAACTAGAACTTTAAGTCGAGTTTCACGCGGAGCTGCCGTTCGGGGCCAAAGGTCAGCGCCTGCACATAGACCTTGTTGGTTGCGTTCAGGACCGAGATGTCAAACTGCGCGTCGAAGTTCTGCAGCTTGAATGCCTTACTGATGCCGACGTCCAGCCGGGTGTAGCCAGGCACGATGAACACCTGATATGGCGGCACGACATAGGGACGGAAATCAGTGCGGTAGTTGATGCCACCATATGCACCCCACCCCTTAAGAGGGCCTTCCACGAGTCGATACTTGGTCCACAGGTTGATATTCTCCTTGGAGACGTCCTGCGACGGCACACCGATGAGCTCGGGATACTGGACATTGGCAACGATCTTCGCGTTGTAGTGGGCGTAGTTCAGGATCACATCCCAGTTGTCCGTCACCCGAGTAGTGATTTCCGCCTCGAAGCCCTTGGTTTCCTGCTTGCCGCTCAGTATGTAACTGAAGGTGCCGTCGCCATGCGCCTGCGTATTCTCAATGTCCGCCAGCGAAGTGTTGAAGAGGGCGATGCTGCCGGAGACCCGGCTGTCCATCATGCTAAACTTCAGCCCCGCCTCCAGGTTGCGCCCCTGCTGTGGGTCATTCGGATAGTGGACGTTGGGCAGGACAGACTCGGCGTACACACCGTAGAATTTCATTCCGTTGGGCAGCTTGTAGGTGAGACCCGCCTCCGGCGTGAGATAGCTGGCGATGGCGGTCTTCAAGTACCTGAGCCCGCCGATAAACTCTAGGCCGGTATTGCCGAAGGCCGTTTGGTCCACCAGATAACCGGCATTGGTCCGGCCGAAAGTATAGGTCGTCGCACGGGCGATGTAGTCGCGCGGGTAGACTCCCGTCGTATAGTCAGCGGTAGTGCGGTTGAACAGCGGGATCAGTTGCTGCCGCAACGAGAGATTCACATTCGGCACGATCGACGAGTTATTCTGATCGTGCTCATAACCCGCCAGCAGCTGACCCTTGATCGCGCTGAGGTGGTATTTTTGCGTGATTTCCGCCTGGAACATCTTGTCGTTGAATCCGGTCCGCGTGAACACGTTGTTCCGGGCAATCATCACGGGGACCCCGGGAAGCGGTTGCGACGTAAGGTCGAGGATCGCGTTGCGCAGGAAATCGACGCTCACGTCCGTGATTCCACCAACCACGCGAAAGGTGGTCGAGTCCGTCAGACGATGAGTAATATTGGCCAGATAGGTAAACGTATCTCCCTTTTTGAAATTGTTCGGACCATTCACGTTCGTTTCACCCGGCCCAAGGCCAGGATATAGCATCGTCCGATCATAGGTCAGGAACCACGAATTTGGCGGAGCGATCTCACGGAAGTGAAGATAGGTGAACTTGGTCTCAACATAAGTCCGGTCGCTTATCTGCCAGCGTAACATTTCGCCGAAGACATTCCGTTCCGGATGATCGTATGGACCCCAATCGTAGCGGGACTCCTGAGAATAGACCGTCCGAAATGCGAAATAGCCGCCTGACTTGCTGGTGCCGCCAAGCGTCGTGTTGTAGTCCAGCATCCCGTATTGGTACTGCCGGTCGCCAAAACGGACGAGCACCTCGCCGCTGGTCTTGTTGTGGGCGGCCTTCAACGAGCTGTTGATGATGCCGCCCGGAGGCGCCAGACCGTAGAGCATTGAGGCCGGTCCCTTCAACACCTCCACACGGTCCATCAGGGAAAGATCAGACGTGTTTTGACCATAGGTCGCAAATCCGTCGACGAAGCTCGCGGCATTGAATCCACGGATGGAAAACGATCCTTCGTCATAGTTCGTCTTCGATACACCGCTAACGAAGCGGAGCGCGTCCTGCAGCGTCACCGCATTGAGGTCCTTGATCAGGCTGTCGTTCAGTACCGAGACACTGAAGGGCAGATCCTGCACCTTGATGGCGATTCGTGAGGCTGTGTTAGAATTGGTGGTCTGATAGCCCCGGTCGGATTCGGCTTTTACCTGAAACGGGTCAAGCGTGACGACACTGGACTGCTGAGTTCCGTCGACGGACGGGGCAGGCTGGGCCAGGGCAGGAACTGAAGAGGCAAGAACGGCAACCAACGCCATACGCACTCTGCCGGCGAATGATCGCCTTTGGTAACTAGGGTTTGTCATGGTGGGGACAGGGTTCACAGGACTTTTTTTTGCACAGCGGTAATTCGCTGCTACAGGGGCAACTCACGGGCGTCAGGTTAGCCACACCGCTCAAATCAGTCGTCGCAGTCGTGGCAATGTGGGATTGCAAAAAGGGCAGTCACCGCCGAATGACCTCTCTCGAGGAGGTGGTGAAAAAACCGCACCTGCCAATCCGTGCGCCTAACCTTGCCTCGACGTGGTCGCGGTCTAAACAGGCCGTGCCCCAGTTTTGGTGGCGCCGAGTTCCCTCCCATCCCCAGCCTGCGCCCACCGGCACACGGCGGGAATGACTTCACCGATCCATGCGAGTGTGCCCAATCTGCAATCATCCATGGCCCGGAGTGAAACGACACCCGGGTGTCTTGGCGCTAATCTCCCGGCTTCAGTCCACTGTGCCACCTTAAGCAGCACTGTCCCGCCCCGCAATGAGCTCCCCCGCCAGCCCTTCTGTAGATAGGCTCAAGCAACGCCCACCCAACATCGTGCTGATCATGGCCGACCAGCTGGGAGCAAAATACGTCGGATGCTATGGGCAGATCGGCGTGCCGGTCTCGCCCACGATTGATCGGCTTTCGGCCGAGGGAGTGCAGTTCAAGCGCTGTTACGCCACGCACCCGATCTGCGCACCCAACCGCGCCACAATGCTTACGGGGCGATCCTGCATTTCTCACGGGATCGTCACGAACAACTTCGTCCTGACTCCGAGCACGCCCACATACGCCCACGTCCTTGGCAAAGCCGGCTATCGGGTTGGGGGGTTCGGCAAGTTCCATGTCACGCCGATGCCTCTGCCACACCCACCCGATCTGCGATATCTCGGGTTTGACCAGGTGGCCATCACGGAGGATCCAAAATGGGGGGCCTACATTTCGTGGATCGAAACGGAGCACCCCGAGCATTTCGAGACTGCCTTGGCCATGGCCTGGGGGGATCCGCGCGGTCCGCTGCCGGCCCACCCAGATCCTCGCTACCGTCAGCCTCGCCTCGCGCAGATTCGCGAGAGGGTACTCGGCCCTCGGCGGCGTGCCTCTGCTTGGGCGGAGTGCTACCCTTCGCCGCTGCCAAAAGAACTGCATCAAACAACCTGGATCACCGATCGGGCCCTCGGATTCATGAAGGAGAGCGTAGCCACTTCCCCGGAGCGCCCTTTTTTTTGCAAGATATCCTACGTCGATCCGCATGATCCGTACGATCCACCGGACCCGTATGCCAGGATGTTCGATCCAGCAGAGATGCCCTCCCCGATCCCGGCTGCTTGGCGTCGCTCGGGCAATACCCTGCTCGAGGCGGAGCGCCAAGTGGCGGGATTTGCGAAAATTTCCCGCGATCAGACGGCGCTACGCGAGGTGCGGGCCAAATATGCCGGCTCGATCCGGTTCATCGACGATCAAATCGAGCGCGTGGTGCAACACCTCCGTGATTCCGGACTTTGGGACAACACCATTGTGTTGTTCACGGCCGACCACGGAGACTGTATGGGAGACCACGAACTCTTCGCCAAGGGCGTAATACCCTACGATGCCTCCATCCACGTCCCGCTGGTGATCGCCGGCGGCCCGGTTGCCCTCGCTCGAATAGACCGCCTGATTTGCACCCTCGATTTCTTCCCGACCTTCTGCGACTGGGCGGGAATCTCCCCCGCGGAGCGCCCTCCACTCGAGGGCAAGAGTTTTGCCGCTGAGACTATGGGCCAGCGCGCCACCGACACCTGGTCGGCCGTAAGCGTGTCGTACGACCGCATGGCCACCGTTATTCGCGACGACGGATGGCGCCTCACGGTCTTCGACGACCCGAACTCACCCAACGAATTGGTGGATCTTCGGGCGGATCCCGCCGAACAGTCCAATTGCTACGAGGATCCGGCCCACTGGGAACTCTGCAGGCAGCTGTTCGAGAGTCTCGTGCATCTTCGCCTTAATGAGTCCTGCCTCACTCAGTACCGAAACTTACCACTTGTTGACGGATACAAGATGACTCCACCCGCGATGCACGAGGGAACGCTCACAAACCCACTGCCGTTTTATGCCTGCGGGACGCCGTGGGCAGACGATCCGGTTTCATTTAGCGCCCGGAGTTGCGCATCTTCCCCTCGATCGGGAGCCTGAGCCAATGCGCCCCAATATCCTCGTCATTACCACACATGACACCGGCCGCCATCTGGGCTGCTATGGGGTGCCCACCGTCAACTCTCCGCATTTGGACCGCCTCGCAACGGAAGGCGTGAAGCTCACCCGATATTTCGCCGCGGCGCCGATTTGCTGTGCAAGCCGGGCCACCCAGATGACAGGGCGTTATCCCCAAAGCCACGGCTTGATGGACCTGTGCTTTCCACCGTTCTCGTGGGAAATGCACCCGACGGAGCGTCACCTTGCCTCACTGTTGCGTGAAGCTGGTTACCGCACGCATCTGTTTGGCATGCAGCACGAGACGGCGTATGTGGAACGATTGGGCTTCGATGCGGTGGCGCCCAACCTGCCCATGCCTGCCTGTGAGGTCGTTGCCAGACAGGTCGCGACATTTCTGGCAACCAGCGCCCGGGCGGTCCGGCCCTTCTATGCCCAGGTCGGGTTCTTTGAGACCCACTCGCCTTTCGACTGGGGTGGCGCCACCCCAGATATGGAATTGGGTGTCCATGTGCCGCCTTACCTCGCGGCGTCGGATTTGGTCACGACCCAGTTGGCCCAATTCCAAGGGATGATCCGCAAGGCGGACTCTGCCATCGGCACAATCCTCCAGGCCCTTTCCGCCGCCGGTCTCGCGGACAATACGATCCTCGTGTACACCACCGACCACGGGATTGAGTTTCCGCGGGCCAAGTGGCACCTTTACGATCCCGGACTCGAGATTGCCGCGATCTGGCGCTGGCCCGCGGGCGGCATCATCGGCGGTCGCACCTGCCCGTGGCTGCTCAGCAACGTAGACTTCGTTCCCACCCTGCTGGAACTGGCCCGGGTGCCACATCCTACCACCGCGCCGCCGATCGAGGGCATCAGCTTTGCCGGCGGATTGGTCAGCAACGCCGCGACTCCGACCCGCCAGTGCATCTATGCAATGTACGAACAGACCGAGAACCGGGCCATCCGGACCGAACGGCATAAGCTCATCCTAAGCTTTCGAGTCAGCAGCACCTGGGATCATTCAGCGGATCCCACTCGACCTGCTGACTACGCGGTGACTCCCAATGTCCAGCTCTTCGACCTGCAAGCGGATCCGTTGGAATTCCATAATCTCGCCGAGTCTCCCACCCATCGGGAAATCTGTGCCGACTTGATCGCGCAGCTCTACCGCTGGCTCGAGCAGGTCAACGATCCCCTGCTGCAGGGACCGACGCGAACTCCGTTCTACGAGCACACGATCGCCCTCCGCGGTCTACCGGCGGCGGCGGCGGAACCAAGTCGCCATGCCTAGGGAGTTGGTCATCGCGCGAACCACGAAGACGGATCGGAGCTTTGGGCGCTAGCCCGCTCCTAGCCTGCGTCCTGGTCCTCGAAAAGTAACTTCCAGTCATGGTTGCGTTCTCCAACTGGCGGAAGGCCCTGCGCGAATGGCGGCTCTATCTCTTTGTGGTGCCTTCGCTGGTCATGATCGGCACCTTCGCATACTTCCCTGCGGCCAGCGCGATCTACCACAGTTTCTTTGAATGGAGTGGCGGCGAGAGCCAGCAGTTCATCGGCCTCGGCAATTTCCGCCGCGCCTACCACGACCCGGTTCTGCGTCACTCCTTCAGCACGGTCAGCATCCTGATCGTCTTCAACTTGGTAAAGATGGTGCCATCGATTCTAATGGCGGTTCTCATCCATCGGCTACGCAGCGATCGCTGGCAATACGTTTACCGGGTCTTCCTTGTCGTTCCGATGATCGTCCCGGGCTTGGTCACCCTCTTCATCTGGAAGTCGTTTCTCGATCCGAATATCGGCCTGCTAAACAGCCTTCTCGACCACACCGGGCTCAAGCGCCTGCTCGTGTCGCTGGACCATCTCTTCGGGTGGCACCTCTTTTACGCCGATGTGCCCATCGGGTGGCTGTCACAACCCGACCTGATCCTGCCATCGCTCTTCCTGTGGGGTTTCCCTTGGATTGGCGCCGTAGGTGTCCTGATCTTCCTGGCCGGACTGCAGTCGATTGGGCAGGAGGTCTATGAGGCGGCCGAGATTGACGGTGTTGGTCCATTTCAGAAATTCTTCTACATCGAGCTGCCGCTGATACTGACCCAGATCCGGCTGAGCTTGGTCCTTCTCATCGTTGGCACACTCGGCGGATATGGCCTGCAGCTGCAGCTGCTGGACGAATATGGCGGAGCCGCCGGGCGCGGTATGGTGCCTGGATTGTGGATGTACAACCGCGCGTTCTACGCCGGTGAGTTCGGATACGCGTGCGCGCTGGGTATGGTGCTTTTTGTATTTATTCTCGCGCTCACCATCATCAACCAGCGCTTTGTGCGCATCGAAAAATGAGCGCCCCACCGGCCAGAGGCATCCCGACGGCATCAAGGCTTGGTCGAGGTCTTGACTGGCCGAAGCACGCGGTGATCGTCGCGCTACTATTGGTGGAACTGTTTCCAATCTACGTGATGGTGCAGGTCAGCCTAAAGGACAACGCGACCTTCATTCACCAACCATGGCTGCCGACATCACCATCGCTTTGGCACTGGGAGAACTGGGACTTTGCCTGCCGGCTGATCTTGCCCTACATCGCCAACACGGCGTTGGTTGCGCTGGCCGGCACCGCTGGCACCCTGGTCATGGCGGTCTTCGGCGCCTACTTCTTCGCCCGCCAGAAGGTCCCTGGGCAAACCGTGCTGTGGGGCGCATTCCTGATGCTGATGCTCATGCCTAGCGTAGTGAACATCACGCCGCTGTTCATGCTGCTTAAGTCGCTCCACCTCCTGAATTCCATCTGGGCCCTCGTGCTTGTGGGCATCGCGTCTGGCCAGGTCTTCAGCATCTTTGTCCTCCGTCACTTTATCGAGGACCTGCCGCGGGACCTGTTTGAGGCCGCTGAGATCGATGGGGCCTCCCATCTCCGCCAAGTCTGGAACATCGTTGTACCCATGTCGTCTCCGATCATCGGCACGCTGGCCATCCTGTCGTTCCTTGGTCTGTGGAACGACTTTCTGCTTCCGCTGATCATTCTCAGCGACAAGAAGCTGTTTACGCTTGGCGTCGGCCTCATCTACCTCGACGGCGAATACGTGAAGCAGTGGGGCCAGATCATGGCCGCCTATTTTGTCTCCTCGATTCCGCTGGTCGTGATCTTCCTTTTTACCATGCGTCTCTTCGTCCGCGGCCTCTCCGCCGGAGCGATCAAGGGCTGACGCCCAGCCAACCGAGAACAGAACTCATCATTCTTCGAGGAACCGATGGTGCGCAAGATAGCGAACTAGCTCCTCGGCCAAATGCTCGGGCGTGCGGACAGCGGTCCCGGGCGGTTTGGCCGCGACCTTCGGCCCGCCGGGCCTCGAGAGTCCCATCAACGCGCCCATCCGGTCAGCCGCCTTCGCCGGCTTTGCGCTGGTCACTTCGGCAAGGCCGAGCTTGGTACGCGGCCGGGTAACGTACAGGTCACCTGGCCTGCCCTCCCGGTCATAACGTCCTGCCTCCCCGCCGATCCACACGGTCCGGATTGCGTGATCTCGCACTTGCGCCATGCGCGCCCACGCAACGTAGGGCACCGGGTTGTCCCCCGATTCGACCCGCACCAGTGCCGGGACAGTTGCCCAGACCTCTTCCTCAGCACCCCGTTCGAGCGTTCGTCGGGCGGTGATGGTGCCGGCCTCATGGCGCAGTGACCGTAACCCGGCCAAGTGCGCCCACTTGAGTCGGGCAGCCACCTGACCCATCCGCCGGTCACCAATTACCAGACTGGGTCGCTCTTCGGCCAACCAGCGCGCAAGGGCCCCAATGATTCTCGCCTCGGTCTCGGCCTCGGCGACACAGAGTCGGACGGCGTGGTCGGCACCCGCTGCCAGCGCGTGGCGCAGCGCCACATCGTGGTCCTTGCCGAGTGAAAAGGCGGTGATTTCCCATCCGGCCAAGGCCTGCGCTTCCGCGATGCCACGCCGTCCGGCCAGGCTAACCCGAAGTAGCTGGTCGCCAGGCTCGGCAACGGGACGCTTGGCACCAGACTCGACCCGCAGAATCAGCGCTGGATCCAGCTCACACCAAACCTGGACAAAAACCCTCCGTCTCATGCCGACGAGTTCGAATCGAGGCTTTCCACCACGAGTTCTGCAAGGTCGCGGACCCTCCACCGTCCTTGCCCCGCCGGCAGGTTGCTGCGGCCGGCCTCCAGCATGACGCGGCAATAGGGACATCCCGTGGCCACGGTTTGCGCACCGGTCGCCTCCGCCTCCCTTGCCCGGTTGGTCTCGACCCGCGATGTGCCGCGCACATCCAGCCAGATCTGCCCCCCCCCCCCGCCGCAGCAAGCACTGTTACTCCCATGCCTTGCCATCTCCACCGCCGCGCCATCGCCCATCTGCGCCAACACCGTACGGGGAGCCGCGGTCTGGGCATTGGCCCTGGCAAGGTAGCACGGATCGTGAAACGTGATCTTCTCCGTGGTGCCGGCCTGCAGGCGGAGCGAACCGTCTTGTAACCGGTCGCGCAGCCATTCGCTGTGGTGGATCACGCGCGGAGTCGGGCCGACGGTTGGGTACTCGTTCTTGAAAGCGTTGTAGCAATGGGGGCACTGCGTGAGGATGAGCTTGACCCCATGCGCCGCGAATTCCCCTAGGTTGCGGCGCGCCAGCTCGCGCCATAGCCCTTCCTCGCCGACGCGCCGTGCCGCGTCGCCCGTGCAACGCTCGCCGCAGCCGAGTGTGCGATACCGGATCTTCAGGTGTTCGAGCACCGTTACGACCGCCCGGCTAACCTCGCGGCCAGCGGGATCGAATGCCCCGGCGCATCCTACCCAGTAAAGCAACTCCACCGGCTCATCTTTCTCGGCCACTGGAACCCTGAGCCCGCTGGCCCACTCCATCCGAGCGGAATTGGGCCGACCGAATGGATTGAAGCGCTGCGCGACGGACTCCAGCGCGTCGGCCAGGGTAGGCGGCACGGCGCCTGCCGAGATCAGTCCCCGCCGCATCGTGGCGATCTTGTCAAAGATCCGAATACCGATCGGACATGCCTCATCGCACGCGTGGCACGAGGTGCAGGACCAGAGGGCATCATCGGCCACCTGCTCTGCGAGCGGAACTTCGGGTTCGTCGAGATGCTGCCTCAAGCCCAGCACGACCGACCTCGGACTCAACGGCTTTCCAGCAGCTGCCGCCGGACAGACCTCGGTGCAGCGGCCGCAAGTCAGGCACGCGTCGGCCTGCACGAGGTCGACGACCCGGAACTGCTCGAGCCCGGCCGCGCCAGTGACCGGGCTGGCTGGCACAGTCATGACCCCCGGCGCGCCAATCGGCGCCATCACCGTGTAGGAGGCCAGAAAAATGTGCCGGAGCAATGACAGTGGCACGACGACGAAGAATCCCACGGCAATCGTCGCATGCGTCATCCACAACGCCCGGTGCAATACCGTTGCCGGGCCTCCCGCAAGGCCGATCAGCGCCAAGACCTTGGCCCCGGCATAACCGACAATGCTCCAGCGTTCGAATGCTGGAAAGTCCACGGCAATCCGCGCGGCCTCCACCCCGAAACCCGTCAGGGCGAGAACCATCATGCCCCAAAGTAGCCACGTGATATTCGGATCTGGCTTCAGCCGATCGCACGCCGATCCATCCCGGCGTCGCCAAAGCGCCATGCCGAGCCCGGTCACGAAACTGACCCCGCCGAGGTTGGAAACCAACTTGAAGACCAAGTAACGGTTCCCGTTGAGAAAAATCCAGCCGGTGTGGTCTTGGATGCCCACAAGCGTGGTCGCCACGAGCAGGATTACTGTGCCCCAGAAGATCAGGGCGTGCATCCAGCCTGCATAGCGGTCCCGCCGCACAGTCCGATGCGTTCCCAAATAGGTCGCCAACCGGGTCAGACCCTCCCGCCAGGATAATCCCGCTGTCCCGCTTCCCCGCTGCCACCGTCGCGCCCGCCAAACCAACCATACGAAGTACCAGCCGACGCAAAGCGCTGTGGCAACGTACACGGCGAGCATTGCCGCGGATGGGACATTCCAGAGAATCTCGCGATGAGGCGTCACGGCGAAAGAGCCCTCGCCTGAAGGCGATGGCGGAGGGCCTTGAGGACCGCGGGGATGATCAGGTGCAGGTCACCTGGCAATATCAGGTGGGCAACCTCGTGAATGGGCGCCTTCGGATCCGAGTTAATTGAGACAATGTGCTTACTGCCTTTCATCCCCACGAGGTGATGGCTGGCGCCGGATATGCCGCACGCCAAGTACAGATCGGGACGCACGGTTCTCCCGGTCTGGCCGACCTGCCGGACCGGTGGAACCCACCCGAGATCCACGGCCATCCGCGACGCGCCTAACGATGCACCCAGTATTTCCGCCAATTCAGTGGCAAGGGCCACACCCACGGCCCCTTGAGCGCCGCGGCCCACCGCAATAATCCGCGGCGCAAACCGTAGATCCACGGTTCGCGGGTCGGCGGGGATGGTCCGACCCGTGGAGGTCAGGCTCGGGACCGAATCCAGATCCACATCCAGCGACTCGACCTGAACCTGCACTGGGCTCGATGGCTTGATGTCCGCCACTCCCGGACCAACGGTGACGACAGCGATCGTGTCGTCGGCAAAGGTCAGCCCTTGCGACAATTGCCTATTGGCGAGCACGGCCCGGACCTCCAGCAAATCCACGCCCGACGCCGTAACGCTAATGGCATCGGGCACCCAAATCGTCTCCAGCAATTCAGCCAAGATGGCCGCCACCTCCTCTCCGCGCGGAGTACCTGGGAGCAGGATCAGGCGTCCCGCCCCGATATTACCCTCCACCAAGGCCGCGGCGACCGCTTCTGATGACCACCCGGCCAGCCGCTGATTCCGGACATGCCGCAGTCGGTGGCAACCCCCGGTCGCGAGGCGTTCGACAGGCATTCGTTCGACGTGGGGCGGCGTCACCACCCAAGCCGTGACGGACCCACTCAGCTGCCCGGCGACCACTCGGGCATCACTGAGCAATTCCAAGGAATGTGCAGTCCACTGGCCCGACCCATCGAGCTCGAGCAGGACCTGAATGACCGCTGGCAAGGATGGGCCGTGGGGTTCCATGTCGCGCGGTGTTCCGTACCGGTCGGCTAGACAAGGCGCGCAAGCCGATGACCCTCGAGAATCGCATGCTGCAAGGACCGCGGGGCAAAGGCGTCACCCACGAGTTCCACCCGCGGCACCCGCCCGGCCAGCTGCGCATTCAGCTCGTCCACCGCCTGCCCGCCGAACGCGTAGACAAAACCGTCGTACCCCTCGAGCACCTCCTCGCGGCCACTCCACACATTCTGGGCCACAGCTGTCGACGGACGTAGCGCCGTGACCCGGAGGTTGCAGTGCAGCTTGATACCCTTCGAGAAAAGTCGCTGGAGCATCGGCGGCCGGGAGGTGGCACCGAGGGACCCACCAACGATAGACTCCGAAGTCACCATTTCGACCGTCTTGCCGTTATCAAGTAATAGTTCAGCCACGGAGGTCGCCTGCTGGCCATATTCCTCATCGATCACGAGTATTCGCTCGCCTGGGACATCGGCTCCCGTCAGGACCGCCCAAGCGTCTAGGCCAAGATCCGTCAGTCCCGGGATCGCCGGTCGAAACGGTCGCGCGCCGGTCGCCAGCACAACAACGTCGGGAGCCTCCTTTACGATCAGCTCGACCGTCGCGGCGATGCCCAATCGAAAATCAACCCCGAGTTTCTTGCCCTGCTGGAAGCTGTAACGACACGCTCCATCGAAATCCTGCCGATAGGGACCCAGCTTCGCGATCCGGGTCTGGCCACCTGTTTCCAGGTTCTTTTCAAACAGAACGACATCGTGCCCACGGAGCCGCGCTACCCGGGCGCACTCTAGCCCGGCCGGGCCACCACCCACGATCACGATCTTCCGGATCGCGCTGGCACGCGCCACGGTCGCCCAGTCCTTCTCCCGTCCGATCACCGCGTTCTGTACGCAAGTGACGCCGAGGCCGGTGTAGATGCGGTCGATGCAACCCTGATTGTAGCCCATGCACTGCCTGATGTCTGATAGGCGACCTTCGCGCGCCTTCACGGGTAGGTCCGGATCAGCGATGAGCGCCCGGTTCATGATGCAGAGGTCGGCCTGACCTTCGCTCAATACCCGCTCGGCCACCGCCGGGTCATTGATTCGCCCGGTCGCGATCACGGGCACCCTCACGGCCGCACGAATTGTCGCCGCCAGCGAGCTGTACAACGCCAGCGGAAACGACATGTCCGGGACCGCCGCGGCCTCTCCCACGTAGACCTCGGCCGTGGCGCCAATGACATTGAAGTAATCGATGACCTTGAGCGCGTCTAGCCGGCCTGCGATCTCCTGGCACTTCTCGTTGTCCAATCCACCGTCAACAAAGTCGTCGCCCGTCACGCGAACTCCGATGACGAAGTTCTTTCCCACGCGCTGGCGGATCCCCTCAAGAATGCGGACACCGAACCGTAGCCGGTTCTCGATAGTGCCTCCATAGGCGTCAGTGCGCTGATTCGAGTTAGGCGACCAGAATTGGTCGATGAGATGTGAGTGGCTCGCCATTACTTCGCAGCCATCAAAGCCTCCGGCCTGCAGCCGCGAGGCGGCATCAATAAATCCCTGAATAAATTCCTCGATTGTCTTCTCGTCCATCGCGTGAGGCGTCTCGCGGTGATTCGGCTCGCGGATCGGTGAGGCGCTATACATCCGCTCCCAGCTGACGTGGCTGCGGCCCCGGCGCCCACGGTGGGTGATCTGCGCGACGCACGGAACGCCGTACTGGTGCATCGTGTCGGAGAATCGGCGGAGATGGGGAATGACCCGGTCCTCGAACAACTCGACGCCGTTCCAGTCGCGCGCCGGGCTGGTCGCATGGACGCTCGCAGAGCCGAAGCACATCATGAAACCCAGCCCGCCGCGGGCTTTCAGCTCATAGTAGCGAACCGTGCGCTCCGTCGGCATGCCGTCCTCGGCCAGCGCGTCCGCATGCGCGCTGCAGCATATCCGATTACGCACGGTGAGATGACCGATCTGGATCGGGGAAAAGAGCGTGGGGAATTGGGTGCTCATGGGGTAGCGCGGCAATGTCCGCAACTCCTTCTTAAGGTCAATCTGAAATTTAAGTACAATTTCAGTTCGAATGCCAGTAGCCTGCGCATGGGTAAGCCATTAGTAAGGCGGGAAGGGATCCCGGGCAGCTAGTGCCCCGTCGGATAGGTTCGTCGCATAGGGCAGGTCACGGGTTCGTAACGCGCCATCTCTGAAGGACTGTCGCCACAACGGTTGGACCGGCGTAGCGAAATGCTGCGAACTTGCCTGGCAGGACCCTAAAGACCCTGCGTTTGTTCACGATGGAACTCTGCAATCAATGTCCGGATCAAGTTCTCGGCCCGTTCGCCGTCGCCTGCCCTTAGCGCCGCCATGATCTGTCGGTGCTGCTTGATTTGTTCGCGCAATTGCCCCTCGTGGATCCGGTCTGTCCGCCAGAAGCGCATCGCCTGGGCGTGCAGCCGCTCCAGGATCTCCAGCAGGAACTCATTGTGGGCCGCCTCGATCACCAACTCTTGGACCTTCCGGTCAACTGCGAGCATCTCGGCGGCGGTGCCCGAGGCGATCACCTCCCGGGCTTTTGCTATCGTTGATTCAATCGCCTTGAGTTCCGTGACCGTCGCCCGCTGCGCCGCAAGGCGGAAGGCATAGGGCACGAGCTGCAGCCGAACCTCAAAGATCTTCTGCAGGTCCGTCGAATTTAGGTCCGCCACGATCGTACCCCGACGCGGGAGGATGATGACCAGATTCTCGAGCGCCAACCAACGCAGGGCCTGCCGAATGGGTGTAAGCCCCAGCTTCAGCTGGTGGGCGAGCGCCTTCTCATCGACCAGCGATGCCGGCGGCAATGCCCCCGACACGATCTTCTCTCGGATCTGCTGGAAAGCCTGATTTCGGAGCGAATCCTGACTCGCCCGGTGCCGATAGGAGGCGCCCAGAATGGAGGTTGACGAGTTTCGCACGGGAGAAAATTTCGTTCGTATTCCCGGAGTGTCAACGAACGACTCAAACACTCGACTGAATGAAACCCGGATGCCGGGATTCAGAAGGCCCGGGTTGGATGACCGCTGGCAGGTTCGCCGATTGCTCGATATGCAATCGGTTTCGGGCCAAAAATGCGAAGACCACGCAATCCTTCCGCCATACTGTAGTCCGGCAAACCGACCACGATTGACTTGCCAATTCTATGAAGCGGATCGTTGACCTGCGTGCCTTCGTCCCGGAGGACGCCAGTCCCGACGCCAGCTGCGATCACGAGGCTGAGGACCACTGGATCCACTCTTGGCCAGCGGCCACGCCGATGAGTAAGTATCCGGCCTACCGGGCGAGCCGGCGCTCGTTCGGCATCAATTGTGTCGGCACCGTTCTCGTCGAGGTTGAAGCCGACGACGGCACGGTAGGATTCGCCGCGACCATCGGCGGTATCCCAGCCGCCTTTGTCATCGAGAAGCACTTCCGCCGGTTCGTTGTCGGCCAGCCCGTATCGAACCAGGAGCAGATGTTCGACCAGATGTATCATGCCTCCCTGTCCTACGGACGAAAAGGGCTGCCGGTGCATGCGATTTCGGCCATCGACTGTGCAGTCTGGGATCTGCTCGGAAGGATCCGAAGCGAGCCGGTCTGGGCCATGATCGGCGGTAAGGTCCGGGAGCGCCAACCGGTCTATGCCACTGGGCCCCGTCCCGACCTGGCCAAGTCATTGGGTTTCATTGGCGGCAAGATGCCGCTGCCGTATGGGCCGGCCGACGGCGAGGCCGGTCTGCACAAGAACGTCGAGCTGGCCGCCCAGATGCGCGCGGCCTGTGGTCCGGACTTCATCCTCGCGTTCGATGGCTGGATGGGCCTGACCCCGGCCTACACCTTACGACTCATTGAGGCGCTCCGGCCCCATCAGTTCCTCTGGCTGGAAGAGTGCCTGCCGCCTGACGACTATGCAGGCTACAGTCAACTCGTCCAGCAGCGCAGCCATCCGATCATGATTGCCACCGGCGAACATGAATGCACGCGCTGGGGCTTCGAGAATCTCCTGGCGACCGGCGTGGATGTCGTGCAGCCAGACCCCTTGTGGTGCGGAGGCATGACTGAGTTGCTCAAGATCAAGGCGATGGCCTCGGCCAAGAATCGGCTCTGTCTGTGCCATGCCTCTTCGGTGTACGGTTATCACGCCGCGATCGCCAGCGACGCGACTCCCTATGCTGAGTTTCTCATGATGTCACCGCAAGCGGACAGGATCGTGCCCATGTTCTCACCGCTTTTTGCCAATGAACCCGTGCCAGTCGACGGCTGCATCGCCGTCTCCGACTCCCCGGGGTTTGGGGTCGAACTCAATCCCGAACTCAAGTGGACGCGGCCGTTTCGTCTATGAGGCCCTGGTGAAGCCCGCTTCGGCAACTGGACCATCCGTTGTATCGCCGATGCAGTCCGACCGTGATCATATATGTCCAAATGAGCCTGGCCGAAGCGGAGATTGACTTACGCAGTCATTTCCCGAGCGAGTTGGCCGTACTTTGCTCGCGCGACTTCCCCTGCGAAACCGAACGACTCAAGCAGTTTCTCAAGGCTGACATCGCCTGCGGCAATATCCCGGTCGAGTGGCTGCCTCAAGCCACACGTCTCCGTTGGCTCCAGCTGGAATCGGCCGGTGTCGAGGCCTATCTGGACGCTGCTCGCCGGCCAAGCGTGCCACCGTTTCCGGTCACCAATATGCGTGGCGTGTTTGGAGTTCCGGTAGCCGAGACCCTCGTGGCCGGTTTGTTGGCCCTCCATCGGGGTCTTCCCAGACTAATCCGTTTGCAGGACCGGCGGCAATGGCTGGACCGACCTTCTCTTCGTACAATTCATGGCAGCCAAGCGGTCGTCCTTGGTGCCGGCTCAATCGGCCGCCATGTGCGTCGCTTGCTAGCCGCCCTAGGAGCGTCTGTTCAATCCATGGCCCGCACTGCCCCGGACGCCGAGATTCATGATCTCGAGCATCTCGATCGTGAGTTGCCGAAGACTGACTTGATTGTGGGGTGCCTCCCTTCCACCGCGGCAACCCGTCAGCTGCTGGATGCAAGGCGTCTCGGACTCTGCAAGGCGGGAGCCATCGTTGCCAATGGTGGTCGCGGTTCGCTGATCGACGAGACGAGTCTGGTGAACCGACTTAAGACAGGGCAACTAGGAGGCGCGGTCCTAGATGTTACCAACGAAGAGCCGCTGCCGGTCGGTCATCCACTTTGGGATCTGCCCAACGTGATCTTAACGCAGCATACTGCAGGGGGATATCCCGGGGAAACTCGGGCAAAAACTGAGCTATTTCTTGCCAATCTCGAGCGATTCCGGCGGGGACAGACCCTGCTGAACCAGGTCGATTTTTCCCATGACTGCTGAGTTTGCCGGTGCCGCCCTCAGAGTTTTCCTCCCGGTCACCAGCAGTTTTCTATTCCTTAACCTGGCTCCGCTGGAAGCGAAGCGACATTAGTCGAGCATCTGCCATCCCTCCACCCGCTTGGCCTTGCGGTCCAAATCCCCACCGCAGATCCCTTCGGTGAACTCCACCCCTCATCCTCCGCCCCGTCCCAATATCGTGCTGGTAATGGCCGACCAGCTTGGTGCCAAGTTCGTGGGCTGCGACGGCCATCTGCACGTCGCCGTAACCCCGACCCTCGACGGACTAGCTCGGGATGGCGTGCAGATGTCCCGCTGCTATGCGACCCATCCGATCTGCGCTCCGAACCGGGCCACCCTGCTGACCGGACGCTCATGTGTCACCCATGGTATCACTTCCAACAATCTGGTCCTAAATCCGAACGTACCGACCTACGCCCACCTGCTTCGCCACGCCGGCTATCACACCGGCGGGTTCGGCAAGTTTCATGTCACCCCGATGTGCCTGCCACATCCACCGGACCTCAACTATCTAGGGTTCGACGAGGTCGCGATCACTGAAGACACCAAATGGGGAGCTTACATGTCGTGGATCCAGCGCGAGCATCCGGATCACCTTGAAACTGCGCTCGCCATGGCTTGGGGAAATCCGCCGCAGGCACCATCGCCGGACCTAGGTGACCGATTTCGACAGCCACGGCTCAGTGCCATCCGGGAACGGATCATGAAGCCTTGCTGGCCGACCGCCGACTGGCCCGAGTATTACACTTCACCCCTGCCCGCCCCCCTGCATCAGACAACGTGGATCACGGATCAAGCCCTAGACTTCATGCGCCGCCACGTCGAGGAGCGGAAAGACCAGCCTTTTTTCTGCAAGATCTCCTATGTGGATCCCCACGACCCGTATGACCCGCCGCAACCCTATGCTGACCTATTCTCGCCAGCCGACATGCCGCCTGCGACCCCTGGGGCCTGGATGAATCCAGGTAATGTCTTGTTCGAGGCCCGCCGCTGTACTGCCGCGGCAAGAATCCCGGAGATTCGCGCAAAGTACGCCGGGTCCGTCCGCTTCATCGACGACCAGCTTGCGCGCGTCGTCCAGTTCCTCCGCGACCACAACCTCTGGGAAAATTCCATCCTAGTCTTCACCACGGACCATGGCGACTGCATGGGAGACCAGGAACTTTTCACCAAGACCATTATTCCTTACGACGCCGCCATCCGTGTCCCATTGATCGTGGCCGGCGGTCCAGTCGCTCGGGCCGAAGTCGACCGTCTGATTTGTACCCTAGATTTTTTCCCAACTTTCTGTGACTGGGCGGGAATCCCGCCCTCCGATCGTCCGCCGATCGAAGGAAAGTCCTTTGCCGCCGAGACCCGTGGCGAGGTCTCACCTGAACAGTGGTCAGCCGTTAGCGTGACCTATCAGTGCATGGACACGGTCATTTCCGCCGACGGCTGGCGGCTGACTAACTTCAACCAGGCACAGGCTCCGAACCAGCTGATTAACCTCACGGAAGATCCCGACGAGCAGCTGAATCGTTATCGCGATCCGGATTGCGCCTCCGTCTGCCGTCGGCTGTTCGAGGAAGCCACCGCGTTGCGAATCTCCGAAGCCTGTTTGTCGCAGTATCGCAACATGCCGATCGTCGACAACCAGAAGGTAACTGCGCCCGCTGATCTTCAGGGCGCCCCAACGCATCCACTACCATTGTATCATGGGTAAGCGACCATTCAACGGCCGTGCCATTTCACTCGTTTCCTCTCTTGGTGTCTGCCAAGGCTAGGTGACCCTCGCGCTGCACCCACCCTTGCCCGGGCCATGAGACCCAATCCCCCGCAGCGCTTCGATCATTCATCGTCGGAATCTAGGTCGTAGATCCATGGGAGATACTTCGTCCTCGCTGACCCCGGCTCGCGCTCCGTTTCACGTCATGACGAAGCCGATCGGCTCTTCGTGCAATCTTGCTTGCAGCTACTGCTTCTATCTCGAAAAGGCACACCTCTACGCGGGGAAATCGGCTGGGCGAATGTCGCAAGAAACTCTCGAGACTTACATTCGCGACTATATTGCGGCTCAACCCTCCCAGGTGGTGAGTTTCGCGTGGCAGGGCGGGGAACCGACCTTGCTTGGTATCGATTTTTTTCGGTCTGTCGTAAGAATGCAGCGCCAGCACGCCCACGGCAAGTCGATCGAAAACGCATTTCAAACCAACGGTGTGTTGCTGGATAGAAAATGGGGCGAGTTTCTCGCAGAAAATAGCTTTCTCGTCGGCCTAAGCCTTGACGGCCCACGGGAGTTGCACGACGCGTACCGGGTTGACAAAGGCCAGCAGCCAACGTTCGACCGCGTGATGGCCGGACTAGAGGTGCTGAAACAATACCAGGTGAACTTCAATTTGCTCACGACGGTTCACCGGGCGAACGCCTCGCATCCAATCGAGGTGTACCGGTTTCTCCGTAAGGTCGGCTCGGGTTTCATTCAGTTCATTCCAATTGTGGAGCGTGCTGCGCCAGCGGCCGGCAGGCATCCAGGCCTCTGGCTGGCTCCGCCACCGGATCATGAGGATGCCGCGGCGCTTGATTCCCAAGTCACGGCCTGGAGTGTACGCCCACGAGATTTTGGAGACTTTCTTTCGGCCATATTCGATGAATGGCTCCTGCACGATGTCGGAGAAGTGTTTGTCCAGCAGTTCGACGCCGCCTTGGCCAACTGGCTTGGCCTCCCTCCTGGGGTATGCGTTTTTTCTGAAAATTGCGGCCGGGCATTGGCGGTCGAACACAACGGTGATGTCTATAGCTGCGACCACTATGTCTATCCCGAGTACAAGCTCGGTAACCTCTGTCGCCAGTCTCTGGCCCAGCTCGTGGACTCGGCTACGCAGCAGGCTTTCGGAACCGCAAAGTCACAATCCCTACCTCGTTATTGCCGGGAATGCCCGGTTCGATTTGCCTGCCATGGCGAGTGCCCCAAACACCGTTTCCTTCGCACGCCAGATGGCGAGCCGGGCCTTAATTACCTTTGCACTGGCTACAAGCGTTTCTTCACCCACATCGATTCCCCCATGCGGACCATGGCAGCACTTTTTCGGTCAGGCCAGCCTGTCCCAACCATCATGAAGGTCCCCCGCGGGCAGTGGCTACCCAGCCTCCTGCGCGGTTGAAAATCACTGGCCGGCCTGGCCAAGGGGCGACCAACCTGATTGATATTTGGGTGTCGCAGGCGGGTCAATTTCGCCGGGGTATCTTAACGATACCTGATTTGTCGCATAGCTAGGAAGGCGGGAGAAGAGTCGTCGCTACGCGCGGCCGAATGGTGGCACCAGCGAAACAAGGAAGAATGGTTCTAGCATGGGCGCATGAGCGCGATGTCCGGCGCATTGGATCGGGCGCAAATTTGGCGGCAGAAACGGGTCAGGTCTGAACCCAAACGTGTCTGGCCAAGGAAGAGGCACCTTGCCAAACTTTGACCCGGAACTGAGGCAAGACTTGCCAGCAAATCCCAAGATCTCGGCACACATCCCCGGACAATGTGTAACTGGATGTGTAACTTTTGGCCAGAGAGCGACCCCTTGGTCGCTCTAGGCCTTACCTTCCATCTGCTTGTTGATTTGGTGCCCAAGCCGGGACTCGAACCCGGATGCTGTTAGGCACAGGCTTCTGAGACCTGCGTGTCTACCAATTCCACCACCTGGGCAATAGCGGGAGGGGAAAGAGACACACGTGCCGGATGCGGCGCAAGAGAAAATCTCGCGGGCCCGGGCGCCGACAGTCGGAGCTCGGAATCGCCCAGGTGAGCGCCGGGCGCCCGACGCCGGAGGTTCGTCGGGCGAGGAGCGCCCCGGCCCCTACAGTTTTCTCTGTTCCCTCCTGTAAAAATGGATTGGATTGGGGCTGCATGAAAAAAGACGCCGTCCTCGCCAAGATCAAAGCCGAGAAGGTCATTGCGCTCATCCGCGCCGAGAACCCGGACGGGCTCCTCGACTGCGCCAAGGCCCTGGCCGACGGCGGGCTCACGAGCATCGAGCTCACCATGACCACCCCCGGCGCGATCCGCATGCTGGAAAAGGCCACCGCGGAGCTGCCCAACTTCCTGTTCGGCCTCGGGACGGTGCTCGACGCCGAGACCGCCCGCGCCGGCATCCTGGCGGGCGCCAAGTTCATCGTCACCCCGGCCCTGCGCCCCGACGTCATCACGCTCTGCCGCCGCTACAGCGTGCCGGTGTTCAGCGGCGCGTTCACCCCGACGGAGATCGTCACCGCCTGGGAGGCCGGGGCCGACGCCGCGAAGGTCTTCCCCGCCGAGTTCTTCGGCCCGGCCTACATCAAGTCCGTGAAGGCCCCGCTGCCGCAGATCGAACTGGTCCCGACGGGAGGCGTCACGCCCGAGACCGTCGGCGAGTACATCCGCGTCGGCGCCTTCGCCACCGCGGCCGGCAGCTCGCTCGTCGAGGCCAAGGCCCTCAAGGAAAAGAACTGGGCCGCCATCACCGCCCGCGCCAAGGCGTTTGTCGCCGCGGTCGCGGCGGTGAAGTAGGAGCTGGCGGTAGGCGCTAAGCGCTAGGCTATAAGCTCTAGGCGATAAGCTATAGGCTTTAGGCTATAGGCGTTTGGCTCTGGGCGGGATGGGGTCGGCGGAGGCGACTCGACGCGGAATCAGCGCGTCCACCACCTCACTGCGTCAGTGCCTTCCGCCTTTCGCCTATCGCTTATCGCTTATCGCCTAGCGCTTATCGGCCTAAAGCTTTTCGCCTATCGCCTATCGCTTCCCCCCATCCGTCGCCTCCAGGAAGCGAGTGATATCCGGAATCTTCCTCACGCGCCGCAGTGCGGCGTCGCGGGCGAAGTACGGGTCGACCTCGGGCGCGGCCTCGACCTCCTCGT
>CAZUQB010000004.1:0-40899 GCA_964622405.1 uncultured Opitutaceae bacterium
TCCTCGAGGACCGCGCGTTCGTGCGGTACCCGACCGTGATCGAGTTCAACTCCGGGCCGCTCCAGGCCGGCGAATTCGCGCACCCGGTCGCCAAGAGCGAGAATCCCGAGGACGGATTCACGATGTACGTCCACCCGCTGTACCTGACGCAGCTGAACGACGTGCCGGCGCTCGTGCTCTACCAGCTCGTGCTCGTGAACTACGGCGAGTTCGCCTCGTCCGATGACGCCCTGACGTTCGGCGCCGCCGCCCTCGGCATCTCGGAGGACGTGTACTACGGCCGGATCTGCGAGCTGATGGACCCGATCAGCGACTGCGGCTGCGGCTGAGTCCGCGCCACGCTTTCCACTCTTACCCCACCCCGCCCGTAGGACTCCCCCGCCCTGCGCGCCCTCATCCCCGTCGTCACCCCATGTCCGACGAAAATCCCCCGCTGGATCCCCGCCAGCTCGCCGCCTCGCTGGCGCGCCTGGAACGACGGCTCAACCGGCTCGAGCAGGCGCTGTCGCTGCCGCCGCCGGAGGATGAGCCCGTCGCGCCGCCCGCGGCCGTCACCGCGCCGGAACCGGCCGCCCCCGTCGCCGTCCCGGCCCCCGCGGCGGAGGAGGAGGAACTCGAGTACGTCGTCGGCCAGAACTGGTTCGCCGCGGTCGGCATCGTGGTGCTGACCTGCGGCGTCGCCTTCGCGCTCTCGCTGCCGCTGGCCTCCCTGCCGGCGGCACTGCCGGCGCTCCTCGGCTACCTGGTCACCGGCGGCATGTTCTTCGCCGCGCACCGCTGGCAGCGCTCGTTCGAGCTCGTGGCGCTCTGCCTCCGCGGCGCCGCGATGGGGCTCCTGTATTTCTCGACGCTGCGCCTGTATTTCTTCGGGCCGGCGCCGGTGCTCGACCTCGCCTCGCCGGCCAGCCGCGCCGTGCTGCTGCTCGCCGTCGCGGCCAATGTCTATGTCGCCCTTCGCCAGGCCTCGGCCGCGCTGGTCGTGCTCGCGCTGCTCACCGGCTATTTCACCGCCGTCGTGGCGAACGCGCCCTGGTGGCTGTTCGTCCTCCTCGTCGCGCTCGCGGTCCTGATCGTCGGCGCCGCCACGCGCCGCGGCGCGCCGCTGCTGCTCCTGCTCGCGATCCCCTTCGGCTACCTCACGTACCTGCTCTGGATGATCGGCTGTCCGTGGGCGGGACGGCCGGTGCACCTCGCGACCGAGCCGGCCGGCGCGCTCTATTTCCTGCTGGCCTACGCACTCGTGATCGGCGCCGGGCCGCTGGTGCGCCGCGAGCGCGCCGGCGAGGACCAGACGACGATCCTCACGGCGGTGTTCAACTGCGCGGCGGGCTATGGGCTGTTCCTCGTGCACGCGTTCCTCGCCTTCCCCGGACAGATGGTCGCGGCGAATCTCGTGGCCGCGCTCGCGTTCCTCGGTCTTGCCGCGGAGTTCTGGCGCCGCGAGGAGAGCCGGGTCTCGACCTTCTTCTACGCGATGACGGGCTACCTCGCGCTGACCGTCGCCATCCTCAAGGCCGTCGCGATGCCCGACGTGTTCATCTGGCTCTCGCTGCAGAGCCTCGTGGTGGTGGCGACGGCGCTGTGGTTCCGCTCGCGGTTCATCGTGGTCGCGAACTTCCTGATCTTTGTGCTCGTCGTGCTCGGCTACATGATCGCGGCGAGCCGGGAGACCGGCATCAGCCTGGGCTTCGGCGTCGTGGCGCTGCTGACCGCGCGGATCCTGAACTGGAAGCAGGAGCGCCTCGAGCTGCAGACCCACCTGATGCGCAACGCCTATCTCGCCTGCGCCTTCGTGGTGTTTCCCTACGCGCTCTACCACCTCGTGCCGCGGGCTTTCGTCAGCGTCTCATGGGTCGGCGTGGCCGTGGTCTACTACGTGATGAACCTGATAGTTAATAACGCGAAATACCGCTGGATGGGACACCTGACCCTCCTCATGACCGTCCTCTACGTGATCTTCATCGGGGTCACTCAGCTGCCGCCGACCTATCGAGTCCTTTCGTTCCTCGTGTTGGGCACCGTACTGGTGGTCGTGTCCTTCATTTTCACGAAAGTGCGCCGGAACTGGCGCAAATCGAATCCGTAGCGATCCGGCCACCGGGCCCTCGGCCCTCTTGGGGACGGCCTGACTCCGGGCCTCGGCACCGCGGTTCGCAGTCGACCCAAGCCTGGCCCGGCACTCCGCCGCGGCGCCTCAAGGTTTCGTCGGCCTCACTCGCAATTGGACCGGCCAACCCGCCAAAACCGCTCTTTGTTGGTCCATCGAAAGTGCAAAGATTGCGTTCAACTCGACAATCCCTGCGCAGGCAGCAGCGCAAAAAAAGACCATAGTTCATAAAACCTAATAGTACGCCGGCCTGTAATCCTAAAAGCAGTTACCCTTATTAAATACAGGCTCGAACCTGAAACATAACCGTTTCTTACCAGTCATGAACATGCGCCTACCTTGGACCAAACAAAGCCTCATCTTCGGAGGAGCCGCGGCTTGGGGCCTGCTGCTCGTCTCCTGTGCGGTTGCAAACCGCACCGTCGTTGCCCCGCCGAAAATTGCCAACGCCACTTACGTCGGCAATCAGGAGTGCATTCAGTGTCACGCCGAGCAGGTCGGGCATTTCGACACCTCGACCCATAATCGCCTCGGCCTGACCGATCCCAAGGTGGGTGACACGGGCTGTGAGGCCTGCCACGGGCCCGGCTCCATCCACGCCAAGGCCGGCGGCGGCAAGGGTTCCATCGTGAACCCCGGCAAGTCTCCCGAGACCTGCTACCAGTGCCACCTGGAGAAGCGCGGCCAGTTCGCGCTGCCCTACGCGCACCCGGTGGCCGGAGGCCAGATCACCTGCGCCGACTGCCACGACTCGCACAAGGGCCATGTCGTGAAGCGGAGCGGGGCTGACCTCGAGTCGCCGAACGAGACCTGCACGAAGTGCCACGTCGCCCAGAAGGGTCCGTTCCTCTTCAAGCACAACGCCATGCTCGAAGGTTGCACGACCTGCCACAACCCGCACGGCTCGGTTAACAACAAGATGCTCGTCGCCCGGGACAATAACCTGTGCCTGAAGTGCCACCTGGAGCATCCCACGGTTGCCGGCACCGGCCAACTCATGGCGGGTGGCGAAGACCATCGGGCCAGATTGCAGCAGGGCACCTGCTGGGCCGCGGGTTGCCACGAAGACGTGCACGGCTCCAACGCCAGCAAGGCCATGCGCTACTAAACCTTAACACCCAATACCATCGCCATGCATGCGACCACTTCCACCCTCCTCCGCCGCACCGGCCTCTTGGCCGGTGTGGTGCTCGCCCTCAACGGAGCCTGGGCCGCACAATCGGACAAACAGACCGACGCGTTTCCGAACTTCGAGAGCTACATCAAGTTCTCCGGATATGCCCCCTCCATCTCGGGTCAGGACTCGGCCTTTCAGAAGCGCACCAACCTTAATGCCAGCGGCGGCGTCGGCATCGAGGACCTGCACCTCCTGAAGAACCTCGACAAGGACGTCACGCTGACCGCCGACGGCAAGGCCCTCACCGGCAGCGAGGACTACCTGTTCAAGCTCAACCTCACCAAGGACTCCCTGGGCAAGGTTGATGTAGGCTACAAGCGCTTCCGCACGTTCTACAACGGCGTCGGCGGCTTTTTCCCGACCAACGGTCTCTGGCTGCCACTCAACGACACGGATCTCCACACCGATCGCGGTAACTTCTGGGCCGATGTCGTCATCGCCAAGGAAAACTCCCCGGTGTTCCACTTCCGTTACACCAACGAGCTGCGCAGCGGCCAGAAGGATTCCACGATCTGGAACGACTCCTCCCAGACCGGGATTCCGATCTACTCGCTGAGCTCGCTGAATCCGGTCTCCGCCGTGCGCAAGCTCGGCGCCGCCTACATCGACCTGGGCGAACGGCAGCAGACCATGTCGGCCGCGGTCACCCACACCATTGGCAAGACCGAGGTCGAGGTTGAGATCGTGAACAACAAGACCGACAGCCTGGACACCCGCTGGCTGAACCGGTACCAGGGCGAGCTCAAGCCCTACCCGGCCATTCCCTCGAGCCCGGTCACCGTGATCCCCGGCAACCTCGCGAACAATCCGGTCTCGGGTTATGACAAGCAGGGCATCGACGCCGATGTCTGGACCTACGTGGCAAAGTTCGAGACCGAGGTCAGCGACCTGCTGAAGGTGTTCGGTGGCGTCAGCTATCAGGACGCCAACGTCGACATCTATGGAGATCGCCAACTCTCGCTCAAGATCCAGACCGCCACCGGGATCGTGAACGCCGTCGGCGGCTTCACCTCGGGCGGTCGGCCCCCCTATTCGTACACGACCCAAGCCGGCCTGACCGAGGAGACCGTCCTCACGGCCAACTTCGGCGCAGTGTACAAGCCCATCAAGAATCTCAGCATCACCGCCGCCTTGAAGGGCGAGGATCTGGAGATGAAGGGCTATAATCAGGTCACCTACGTCAACACCCTGATCAACCAGGCCACGGGAGCGACTTCCATCATCCTCGTCCCGGCCCCGAACACGAGCACGCGCGACGAGACGTCCTGGACCCCCGAGGTCGATGTCCGCTACACCGGGATCAAGGACCTGTCGCTGTACCTGGCATTCGACTATCGCTACGCACCCGCCACTGAAACGGGAGTGAGCACGGGCGTCACCCCATCAGGCTCCAACATCCTGCCGTCGGTCGTGACCTTCGCGGAGAACGTCAAGGAGAACCACGGGCACTGGAAGGCCGGCGCCAACTGGAACGTCTCCAGCTCGCTCATCCTGCGGGGCGAACTGTTCTACAAGGACCACACCAATGGCTCCAACGGCTTCGGCGTGAGCCTCGGCAACCAGTTCATTCTGGGTTACAAGTTCGAGGGCACCAAGCTCACCGCGATCTTCAAGCCGACGCCGACCGTCGCTTTCACGACCCGCTACATCAACCAGCGGGGCAAGATGGACACGACGATCGACGCCACCGGCGCCTACGACTCAATGGACTCCAAGAGTCATATGTTCGGCGAGACGCTGGAATGGACCCCCAATGACCAAATGTACATCCAGGCGAACCTGAACGTCGTGTTCGATACCCTCAGCACGTCCTATCCGAAGGCCGGCATCCTGGCCAACGACACGGTTCATAATGCCGACAACAACTATTGGAACGGTAATGTCCTCACGGGCTTCGTCCTCAACAAGGACATCGACGCCCAACTCGAGTATTCGTGCTACCACGCCGACAACTTCGACGCCGCGATGGCAGCGTCGACGCTGCCGCTTGGTACGTCGATCGACGAGTACACGGTCACCGCCGGCTTGAAGTTCAAGCTGTCGGAGCGGCTGATTGGCACGGCCAAGGTCGGATACATCGACAGCAAGAGCGATGACACCGGCGGCAAGACCAACTTCCGCGGGCCGGTGGGCTACGTTTCACTCACCTACGCCTTGTAAGGTTCAGCGTAGCTTAGTTACCCTGATAAACGCCGGCCCCGCGGTCACGCGGGGCCGGTTCGTTTTTGGGCACCAGCCCGCGGATCCCTAACGCAACCAAGCCCGTTGCTGTTATGCCGTTCAGGTCTATCGTCGACCTGAAGTAGCATTTTATAACCTTGTTAGACATTATGTTATAATATTACTAGCCTTAAGGATCCCCCCGATCATAGGCTATTGCGGAACGCTTCAGATCGTTCGAAACGACAACGATTGCGCGCAACTAGACAATCCATGCGCAGTCAGGTCCACGGAAATTTCCGATAGTACAGTGCCCCTAATAGCCAGCCATGTCCAATTCCGCCCTGTAGAACACCTAATTCCAAACCAGACCCACACCGAGCCAAACATCCCGAATCTTACCCGTCATGAATATGCGCCTACACTGGACCAAACAAACCGTCATCTTCGGAGGAGCCGCGGCCTGGGGCCTGCTGCTCGTCTCCTGTGTGATGGTCGATCGCACGGTCGTTGCTCCGCCCAAGATTGCTGGAGCCACTTTCGTCGGAACCAAGGAGTGCACCCAGTGCCACTCCGAGGTCACAGACCACTTCGCTGGTTCGACCCACGCCAAAGTCTCCGTCGCCGACTCCAAGCTCGGTGACACCACCTGCGAGTCCTGCCACGGTCCCGGCAGCATCCACGTGGCCGCGGGCGGCGGCAAGGGTTCGATCGTGAACCCGGGCAAGAATCCGCAGGCCTGCTTCCAGTGCCATACGGACAAGCAGGGCCAGTTCAGCCTGCCCAACAGCCACCCGGTCCTGGCCGGCAAGGTCAGCTGCGTGGACTGCCACGATGTGCACGAGGGCAAGGCGATCCGCGGCACGGGCTCCTCGCTCGAGAACGAGATCGCGACCTGCACGAAGTGCCACACGGCCCAGAAGGGTCCGTTCGTCTATGAGCACGGCGCGCTGAAGGAAGGCTGCACGGCCTGCCACAACCCGCACGGCTCGGTGAACGCCAAGATGCTCGTGGCGCGTGACGCCAATCTCTGCCTGCGGTGCCACCTCGAGGCCCCGTCGGTCGCGAACAGCGGCGAAATCAACGCCAACTCGATCCGTCACACGACCGAGAATCACAATTCGCGCCTCATGCAGGGTACCTGCTGGAGCGCCGGCTGCCACGAGGCGCCGCACGGTTCCAATGCTAGCTACCACTTCCGCTACTGAACCCTGACCTAACCAGCCATGAAAGCACATTTCACCACCATCGTCCGGGGCGCCAGCTTGCTGGCCGGCGCCTCGCTCGCCCTCACGGCCCTTACGGTGCGGGGTGCGGAAAAGGCGGTAGCCGCCGACGCATTCCCCACCTTTGAGAGCTACATCAAGATCACCGGCCAGGCGCCGTCCGTCTCGGGCGACGAAAAGGCCTACCAGCGCCGCTTCCAGAACAGCAGCAGCGGTGGCATCGGCATCGAGGACCTGCACTTCGTCAAGGAGGGCAAGGACACCTCGACCGAGATCAACGCCAAGGCCCTCACCGGCACCGAGGACTACCTCGGCGAGGTGAAGTTCTCGAAGAACGAGTTCGGCTCCGTCGAGGCAGGCTACAAGTCGTTCCGCACGTTCTACGACGGCGTGGGCGGCTTCTTCCCGCTCAACGGCTACTGGTCCCCGCTCGCCAACCGCGACCTCCATGTCGACCGGAGCACGCTGTGGGCCGAGGCCAAGATCGAGCTCCCGAACGCCCCCGTCTTCACGCTCCGCTACGCAAACGAGAAGCGCGAGGGCAAGAAGGACACCACGATCTGGGGCGACACCGACTTCACCGGTCTCCCGAACAACAACCCCCCGATCTCCCAGGTCCGCAAGATCGTCCCGTCGTACATCAAGCTCGACGAGGAAACCCAGTCCCTGGAGTTCTCCGTCAGGCACACGATCGGCAACACGACCGCCCAGCTGACCCTTGTCGGCGAGCACACGAAGAACTTCGACACGCGCTTCGTGAGCCGCTTCCCGGGTGAGGCCCGGCCGTTCCCGACCCCGGCCTCGACGGTTCTCCTGCCGCCGGAACAGATGAACAACGACGTCGATATCACCCAGGGTGACGGCATCGACTCGAAGTCCACCGCCGCCATCTTCAAGTCGGACACCAAGCTCAATGACATGGTGACCGTGAAGCTGGGCGCCCGCTACGAGCTCCTGCACGCCGACCTCTCCGGCGACCGCATCCTCGTCACCACGACCCCGACGGCCACCGGTAATGTGTTCATCCAGACGGGCAATTACATGGGCCTCGTCGGCAGCTCGCGGGTGAAGGAGTATTCGTTCAACGCCGCGATCGATCTCAAGCTCACGAAGGACCTCACCTCCACCCTCGGCATCAAGCACGAGGAGGAGTGGGTGAACAGCAACGCCGGCTTCAACGTCGACGCCGCCAGCGGCACCCCCGCCACCGTCGTCACGAAGACCCCGCGCCTGGCGTGGGAGCACCTGACCGACAAGGCCACCGTGCCGGAGCTGGAAGTTTGCTACACCGGCATCTCCGACCTCGCCCTCTACGGCAACATCAGCACCCGCAAGGGCACGGGCGTCGAGAAGAACACCTCGGCTTACAACCCGCTGACCGCGACGAGCGGCACCAACGCCCTCATGAACACCGATCGGAGCCACATCAACTACACCGTGGGTGGCAACTGGAAGGGTTCCTCGCTGGTCAACGTGCGCGCCGAGGTCTTCCACAAGGAGCACACGAACAGCGCGACGGGCTTCGCGGCCCAAACCGGCGACTACTTCCGCGTCGCCTCGCAGTTCACGGGCTACAAGCTGACCGTCGTCCTCCATCCGTCGGATGTCGTCTCCCTCACGAGCCGCTACATCCGCCAGAACGGCACGATGCAGGTCACGGGTTATCTCCCGGCCTTCCCGGAGTATGACTCCTGTGACGCGGTGAACCACACGATCTCGGAGCAGATCGACTGGAATCCCAGCAAGCAGTTCTACGCGCAGGCCAACGTGAACATCGTGTTCAACACGATCAACACGATCTACCCGCGCGCCGGCACCGTCGCTGCCACCAGCACGAACATCGCCTGGGACGCCAATCAGGTCCTCCAGGACGCGAACAACAACTACACGACAGCCACCTTCCTGTGCGGCACCCCGCTCTCGTCGGCCGATGACCTGCAGTTCCAGGTCAACTACTACAAGGCGGACAACGATGACCGCGCTCTTGCCTTCCGAACCGTGACCTATGGTGCAATCGTCGAGGAAACCTCCGCGACGGTTGGCCTGAAACACAAGTTCTCGGACAAGCTAGTGGGTGAAGCCAAGGTCGGTTATTTCGACAGCCGGAATGACACGACGGGTGGCAACGCCAACTTCCACGGTCCGCAGGGTTACGTTTCGCTCACCTACGCCTTGTAAGGTTCAGCGTAGCTTAGTTACCCCGAAAAGCCGGCCCCGCGGACTCACGCGGGGCCGGTCCATTTTATGGGGCGGGATGCGGCGGAAGCGGCCGCGGCGGCCGCAAGTTGCAGGGTTCAGGTCCCAAGTCGCAGGTCCCGTCCGCGGCTCCGCCGACTGTGGAGTCGAAGGTCCAAGGTCGCAGGTTGAAGGTCTCGTCCGCGGCTCCGCCGCAGCAAGATGACCTTCGACCTTCGACTTGTCTCCTTCGACCCCGGCCGGCCCTCCCGGCCGAACCGGCGCAAGAAATGCGGAGCATTTCCTCCCGGTGGTGCTAACTTGCCGTCGTCAGGATGCACAACCTTCAACCAGGAGTCATCATGAAGACCCAACTCACCCGCTGGAATCCGTTCCGGGAGATGGATGAGATCCAGCACCGCATGGCCTCCCTGTTCGACTGGGAGCGCGAGAACATGCGCGGCAACCGGGATCAGGAAGAGAAGCTGGTCCTCGCCGACTGGAGCCCCCGCGTCGACATCGTGGAGGACGAGGGCGGCTATGTGATCAAGGCCGAGCTGCCCGAAATGAAGAAGGAGGACGTGAAGGTCACCGTCGAGGACGGCATCCTCACCGTGGCCGGCGAGCGGAAGCTCGAAAAAGAAGAGAAGAACAGGAAGTTCCACCGCATCGAGCGCGAGTACGGCAGCTTCACCCGCAGTTTCGCGCTCCCGCCCGGCACCTCGGGCGAAAAGGTGGCCGCCGAGTTTAAGGAGGGCGTATTGAAGATCCGCCTGCCGAAGGACACGAAGGCCCCCGGCAAGGCGGTCGAGATCAAGATCGGGTAAGTCGAAGGGACATAAAGTAGAGTGCCCTCCCCGGCGCCGCACTCGCAGGAGCGCGGCGCCGCTGCGTAATGCCAAGACGAACGCCGAACATCGGTTTTCGAACTCCCAACATCGCAGGCACGCCTCTGGCGTTCGATGTTCAGCGCTCGCCCGACGGTCTGGTCTGCTTCCACGTCGTCGCCAGCAGCACCAGCCCCACGACCGCCGACCCGCCGTAAAACCACAGCGCGCCGTTCCAGCCGTAGTGGTCCACCAGCCAGCCAGTGCCGATGCCACAGAGGGTCGCGCCGAAGTAGCCGAACAGTCCCGTGAGCCCCACCGCGCTCGACGCCGCCACCTTGGTGGCAAAGTCCGCCGCGGCCACCGCCACCAGCATCTGCGGGCCGTAGACGAGAAAACCGAGCGCCGCGAACACCACCGCCATGGTCAGGCGCTGGCCGCTCGGCACGAACAGCAGCGCCGCCAGCGCGCCGACCAGTAGCACCATGAACACGACCGACACCGGGCCGCGCCGGCCACCCAGTCGGTCCGACGCCCAGCCAGCGGCGTACGCGCCGAAGATGCCCGCGACCTCGAACACCGACAGGGACACGCCCGCATCGGTCAGCTTGAAGCCCTTCGCCTCCACCAGGTACTTCGGCGCCCAGTCGAGCACGCCGATCCGGACGATATAGACGAAGAAGTTCGCGATGCTCACTATCCACACCCACTTGTTCGCCAGGATGTGGGTGCGGAAAATGCCCCAGAACGATCCCCCGACCTCGGAACTTCGCACCGGCACCGCGGCGTCTCCATGATAGGTCTCGATCGGCGGCAGGCCCATCGCCTCGGGTGAATCCGTGAGGCGATTGAGCAGCCAGAGCGAACCAAGCGCGCACAGCGCCGCCGGCGCCCAGAACGCGGCGCGCCAGCCGTAGTGCGTGACCAGCCAGCCGGCCCAGATCGCGATCACGGCGCCGCCCACTTGGTGCGACGCATTCCAGATGCCCCAGGCCCGGCCAATCTCCCGGGCACTGAACCAGTGGGTCAGCAGCCGGAAACATGGCGGCGAACCGGCTCCCTGGAAGAGATTGTTGAGCGCCCAGACAACCACGAGCGTGCCGAACGCCGCGCCGAAGCCAAACCAGACGTTGGCCAGCGCCGAGAGCATCAGCCCGCCCGCCATCAGCCAGCGCGGATGGGCCCGGTCGCCAATCACACCGCTCAGGAACTTCGAGATCGCGTAGACGATCGTCGCGGCGCTGAGCAGCAGGCCCCACTGCGTGTTGGTGAACCCGAACTCGTCGATGATCGGCTTCGCCGCCATCGAGAGGTTCTTCCGCACGAAATAGTACAGCGCGTACCCGGTGGTCATCGAGTACATCACCCGGACCCGCCAGTACCGATACCGCCGGTCGATCTCCGCCGGATCCGTGATGACCTGCCGGACCGCGTCGCTCACGGCTGCACCGCCTTCGTCGCCACGCGCCGGCGGACCGCGTTCGCCAGTTCGTCCAGCGAGCCGACCTGCTCGATACGATAGGCCGCGGACGTGAGGTCGACGTTGCCCTTGCGCCAGAACCCTTCCGGACAGAGCACGATGAGTTTCCCCGATCGCGCGTGCAGTCCCAACTCCAGCAGGCTCACCGGACTCTGCGACTTCGGCGCGAGGTACATTACAATGATGTCCGCCGCCTCCAGCGCGGCGAGTTCCCACTGCACCTGCTGGCGGAAATTGGGATCAGCGGCCTCGGGCCGCCACGCCGGGTTCCAGTCGGGACGGCGGGGGTTGAGGAAGACAACCTCGAGATCACCGAGTTTTCTTACCAGCTCCGCCTGCCAGTCCACCGACGCCCCCATGTCGATCGTCCCGCCAAGAAAAACCCACGGGCGGTCATGCTTGGCCGGCAGCGCGGCGGGTGAAGTGATCGTGGCCGGGGCCGCCCCAAGTGCGGTCACACCCAGCAACACCGCGACGAACACCAGGGTGCCGAACCGGTGCCGCAGGGGTGTGTCCATGCTTCCACCCAAGCGTCCTGCCGCCTCGACGTCGAAAAGTTTATTCCCGAGCGGCCCGGCGCGCGTCGCATTCGCGTATCAACCAGCCCGGAATCCGGGCCTCGCCGCTGTCTCTCGCGTCCTCCCGGGAATGAGGCCGGCGAGGAGACAAACAAACTCCGGCGTCCGGCCAAGGCCGGTCGAAGCTTGGTGCGAACCGGGGGCTCAAGCCCGGGCGGCAGGACCGCGCCACGCGAGCGGCAACTCCTGCCTTTCTGGACGGCCTTGGTGCCTACTTGGCCTTGGGAGCCTCAGCCGGCTTCTTCTCCTCGGCCTTTGAGGCGGGAGCGGCCTTGTCGGCCGGCTTGGCGTTCTTGGCTTCCGCCTTCGGAGAGTCCGCGGGTTTCTTGTCATCGGCCTTGGCGGCCGCCGCGGGCTTCTTGGCTTCGGACTTCGGAGCCTCGGCCCAGACGCTGAGGGCGATGCACGCGAAGCAGGCAATCAGCAGCTTCTTCATGATGCGGTGGAACTACGTGGTTTGACGGCAGGCAGGAAAACCTGCCGGGCAGGTCATTACACCAAGTACCCGCTCCCACGACAAGGTCATTACCATGACCGAACCGCCGAATCCCGGCAGCCCGCGATGTCCCGGAAGCTCAGATCGAATCCCGAATTCCAAATTCCGAATTTCGATGCCGCACCAGCCCGGCCGCGTTCCGCGTGTTGTTTTGAACTCGCCTGAAACTGTCCCGCAGTGCGAAACGTGACCCATGGTCTACGCCATCAAGACCGAGATCCGGAACCTGCGGGCGAAGGCCCACGCGTTTGACGCACAGAAAACGATGTACGGCGGGAAACACATCGCTGCGGGCGACACGATCTACCTCTTCGCGAGCGAGAACCAGGGCAGTCCCGGCCTGATCGCGCGCGGCGTCGTCACCGCCGCCAACCCGACGCCCCGCCTGCGCGGCGTCGCCCGCCAGACTCCCCGCGTGAGCCTCGCCGTCAAGGTGACCGCCCGCGTCCAGCGCCCGCTCGGCCGCGCCGAGCTCAAGCCCTTCGCGCGATGGAGCGACGGCCGCCCGGAAACCGAGCTGAACTTCAAGTTCTACCGCCAGGCGACGAACAAGATCGTCGGCCTGAGCGACGCCGCCGCGGAATTTCTCGGGCGGTTCTTCTAGGAAACCGAACCGGGGCTAACAGAGCCAAGGGAGGGCCGCAGCGGGCTTAGCTCCCTTGTCTTCGTTTCCTCCTGTGAGATGTCCCCAGTTACTGCTTCGCCCTCACCAGCGTCCTGGCCACCCCGAGTTCAAGGGCATTGCCGCCAACATCGCAGTCGAGCGCCCGCGTGAGTTCGTCGCCGTGACGGTGGCAAAACGTTTCGAATCCAGACCCGGCCAGCCGGCCTGACACCGACTCAGCCGCCGCCCGGCGGGTAACCGCCGCGGCGAGGATCACCGACGCCCCAAGGACAAGGATGGCAACAAAAGTCTTCATGGCAGTTGGTCAGTGATCCGGGAAATGCCCGGTCGTTCAAGCTGCCGGCGACTGAATGACGCTTTAATTACCAGCGATCATGAGCGGACTCAGTTTCCCTTTTAGCTGAACCCCCGCCATGCGCAGTCATGCCACCCGGGAAGACGCTGTCCTCCCGGCAGTTCGCAATATCCTCCCGGCACCTCCGGCATTTTGGGCCGAGTTGTCGCCGCCGTCATCACGTTCGGATCGATCTGCGCCTCTTGCGCCTTCCGGCGGCTATCCCTTTCGTGAAACTGTCCTAGTCCTTCTTCGGCTTCACCACCGGCTCATTCTTCCGCGGCTCCGTGCCGAGCCACAGGATGTTCCCGTCGAGGTCCCTGAATTTCATCTCGTAGGCCCAGGGGTGGTTCTCCGGTTCCTGGTGCACCTCTACCCCCTTGCGACGATACTCCGCGAAGAGCGTCTCGTCCTCCACCCCGATCCAAACCCAGACCGGCTCGGCGATCGCGGCTCGCTGCGTGAGCATGAGCGGATGTCCGTCGCACGAGATCCCGCAGATGATCGACTGCGGCGCACCGCCCCAGTCCAGCTTGAATCCCAGGGTCTCGGTGTAGAACGCGATGCTGCGGGCGAGGTCACGGACCGGAATCACCGGGATCGTGCACTCAACCTGATGGGATGCGTGGCTCATGGTGAGTTCGGTTTTCGGCCGCACGGCGCGCGGCGCCGCATCCAGTAGCTGCCCCACTTTTCCTCCTGGGTCAGGACAATTCCACTCCGCCGCGACCAAGTCCCGGTCGCCCATGCGGCGCAGGGCTTCAACTCGGCCGGTCTTTAAACCTTCAACCGAGCGCCTTCAACCGGCCCCCGCCCCCGTCAGCTCTCCAGCACTTCCGCGGCGTGCAGAAAGCCGCCAGCGGTCCAGCCCATCATCTGTGGCATTTTGTACTCGTCTGCGACGTCGATCCGGCCGGTCAGGGCGTTGTATTTCTCCCACAGCTTGCCGGTGGTCTCGAGGTTGCGCGCGCAGGTCAGCACGTATTTCTCGGCGATGCGCTTGGCGTCCGTGGTGTAGCCATGACGAAGCAGGCCGAGGATCGCCGCCGTCTGGAGCGGCGGCCAGGCATTCGGGGCGTCCCATTGGTAGGTGTTTGCCGAGGTGTTGCTGCCCTCCGCGCACGTGATAAGCCCATGGGCCCGCTCAACGAGCGACAGGTTGCGGGCGAGCGCCGCGGCCTGCGCGTCGGAGCAGACCCCGGACCAGAGCGCGAAGTACGGCGCCGCCGAGATCACGGGGCCGGGCCGGTCGTTCGCCCAGTCGTAGTCGAAGTAAAACCCCTTCGCCTCGCTCCAAAGGTAGCGATCGATCAGGGCCCGCCGCCGCGACGCCCGGTCACGCCAGGCGGTCTCGTCCGCGGCCAGACCCAGCGTCCGGGCAAAGTCGCCCGCGATCGTCTCGAACTGGTAGAGAATCGCGTTGGTGTCGACCGGGTTGAAATGGGCGGCCCGCTGGTTGAACCGGGGATTGAAATCCCAAACCTCGCACTCGGCCATCTTGTGCCGCAGGTACTGCAGCCGCGCGACCGGTTCGTCCGGGATGTCGCTCAGCCGGTGACGGATCACCTCGTAGAAGCCAGCGAGGGTCACCGGATCCGCGTGCGTGCCACAGGTGTTGAGGTCGTTCGGTGCCAGCCGCAGCGCCATCCAGAAGGCATACTCCTTGCCGAGGGCGGCGTAGGCGCGACGGAGCCAGGCGAGGTCGCGCGTGTGACGAAAGATGTCCTCGAACAGGACCGCCGAGACCGGAATCTGCGAGCGATTCAGCGCGATCCGGACCGAGATGTTGGGCACAAACCCGATCTGCTCGATGCAATGGATGACGTTGTCGGCGTTGTTGATCGCCTGCGCGAGACGGTTTTGGCGCAGGAGCCCGAGGTTGGTGAAGTAGGTGTCCCAGTAGAAGAACAGCCACATGCACGGATCCGTCGACGGCACGGTGTGCGGCCGCGGCAGCGGGAACTCGCGGGCGGACTCGTGACGGGAGTCACGGAAGGTCTGCTCCCAGTGCGCGTCGATGTGGCGGCGGGTCGTGGCGATGGCCTCGCGAAGATTCACGCGTCCAACGTGCGGCCCGCCCCGTCCAACGCAATCCGGACCTGTCACCGGAACACGCTCGCCATGAATGCTCAGCCGGAAGCCGACCCAGCTCACGGCGCACGCGAAGGGCCGAAGGCCGGTCCATTCCGGGAGAGAGATTGCGTCGTGGCCGAATCACCCAACGCTGCGGTTCCCCTCCTCGAGCCATGAATATTGGCCTGCTCCTGTTCCCAAGACTCACGCAGCTCGACCTGACCGGACCGTTTGAGGTGTTTGTCCGCGCGCCGGACACGCGGGTCCACCTGGTGTGGAAGAGCCTCGATCCGGTCGCCGCCGACTCCGGGCTGACCATCACGCCAAACGCGACCTTCGCGACGTGTCCACCCTGTGACGTGATCTGCGTGCCCGGCGGCGTTGGCACGATGGACCTGCTGGACGACGAGGAGACGCTCGCCTTCCTGCGCCGGCAGGCGGCCGGCGCCCAATGGATCACTTCGGTCTGCTCGGGTTCGCTGGTCCTTGGCGCCGCCGGCCTGCTGCAGGGCTACCGCTCCGCCTGTCACTGGTCGTCGCTCGAGTTCCTGCCGTTGTTCGGGGCCATTCCAGCCGACGAACGCGTGGTCTTCGACCGCAACCGGGCTTCGGGCGGCGGCGTGACCGCGGGCATCGACTTTGCCCTCACCCTCGTCAGCCGTCTCCACGGCGAGGAGGCCGCGCGTTGGATCCAACTCGACATGGAGTACAACCCCGCCCCGCCCTTCGACAGCGGCTCGCCCCGCACCGCCGATCCTGGAATGGTGGCGCGCATTCGGTCGGCCAAGGCGACCTTCCTAGCCCAGCGCCGGACCGCCTGCGAACGGGCGGCCGGAAAACTCGGCAACCAGCGCGGATAATGTGCCGGACCCGCGCAGCGGGTCACACTCCCGGTCCGGTGCACTCACCGGCGCCAAGGTGTTTCCAGCTTCTTGCGTCGCGGAATAGGGGGTAGCTCCGTCCCAGTTGTCATTCTTGGCGGAGTGAAAGATCCCATGGGACAAGGTCACCGCCCGCAGCAGTCGTTCACCGGATTCCCTGCGGCGCTCAAAGTGACAGCCGCAAGCGCCGGATTGGCGACATCTCCTTATGCCCGTCAGTCACGCGGACAATTTCTCCCGCTCTTCGTCGCAATGAAATCGTGCCGTGCGGATTCGTCCCAGAGCATGGTTCCGCCTCAGATCATCCTCCCGGCAAAATCCCCCATGTTTCGCACTCCACGTCTCGTCATCATCACGGCGGTCATACTCGGCTGGGCCCTGGGCCTCGGAGGCTGTGCCCACCAACCCACCACTGTCGCCTTGCCCTATGAGGCCCCGGTCGTGGGCGGCACCGATCATGGCAGCCGCCCGATCGGCCTGCTCACCGGGGTGAAGGACGCGCGCCCGGACTGGTCGGTCGACTCGTTCTTGAAGGAACCGGTCGCCGACTTCACCCGCCGGATGCTGGCCGCAGAGTTGGTGGCGAGCGGCGCTTTCGCGAACGTGCAGGAAAAACCCGGCGACGTATCCGGCGGCATCCAGATTGAGGCTTCCCTGGGCGAGTTGTCATGGATGGTGCCCAATCACTCGCGCATGGTGAAGACCGCCTTCTGGACCAGTTTCCTGACCGGCGGACTTGGGGGACTGGCTTATGGCGCCACCGAAACCCCGGTGTTCGGCCACGCCTCCCTTCACCTCAAGCTGACCGATCGCACGACCTCCAAGGTCCTCCTCGACCGGTCATTCGACGCCGTGCACGAGGAGCGCATCGCCAAGCTCAAGTCCGACACGATTGAAACCCGCACCCGGGTCATGGGCGCCGCCCTGAAGGCAACCCTCGTCAAGGCCGCCAAGGCGGCCGCCGCGGCCAATCTCACCGAACCCGATTCAGCGACCCATTGAGCGCCGCGCTCAGCGCACTTTCGCCGCCGACCGGTCCGGAGTCTTCATGCGAGGGGCGTAACAGGATCACGTCCCTACTTCGCGCCTCTTCTTCCAGAGCAGCCGGTCACTCTTGATAGACGGCGCCGTCCTCCGCTCTCTCCGTTGCCTCCTGTAATCCTTCTGTTCGTCCGCCCTTACCGCAGCTCCGGCGGGTCGAACACGAATCCGTGGAAGAGGGACCGGTCCGCCGGCTTGAGTCCCGCGTAGAACGCCTTGCTGTAGCTCCAATGCGCCGTGTGCGCGAGCATCCAGGGTTGCTCCCACGCGTAGTAGAGCATCTCGCGGCCGGGTTCGCCCGGGCCGTAGGGCGCCGCCGTGTGCCAGATCGCGTTGTGGAAGAGGATCGCGCTGCCCGCCGGGGCGCAGACCTGCACGGCGCCTGGGAAGAATTCGCGACGCTTCCGATCCTCGACCGTCGGCTCTGCGCGCGACAGGTGACTGCCTGGCACCACCGTCAGGTTGCCGCGCCAGGGTTTCGTCATGTCAGTCAGGTAAATCCCCAGCTTCAGCTGCAGCAGGGGAATTGGCCCGCGGATCCGGCGGTAACCCTCGTCGCTGCCGTCGATGTGCCAGCCGTCCTTGCGGTCCGCGAAATCCTGCGGGTCCTCCACGATCGCGTCCGACGCGAGGTAGTGCGGCTGCGGGTTGATGAACGCGTGAACGTACGGCTGCAGCGCCGGCCAGGTCAGCGGCTCGAACAGCAGCGGGTCCTCCTCCAGAAGGTTGAGGATGCGTGTGCTCTTCGCGCCGTGAATCTGGGTGTAGTCGTTGGGCCCGCGCGGCGGCCAGACGGCCTTCCAGCCCGGCGGCACCGAGGCGCGCCGCCGCTGGATCGTCTCCGCCAGCGCGGTCCGCATCCGGGCCACGTGCTCCGCGGTGAAGAAGCCCTCGAGGACAAGGTAGCCTTGGGTCTCGAAGAAGAAGCGTTCCGCCGCGGTCGGCACCGGACTCGGGGTGGCAGTCATGGGGTCCCGGAACGTGCCGCCACCCGCGAAAGGCCTCAAGGGAATAACAAGCACCAAGCACCGTCGACAGCGGCGGTGGAGTTAAAGGTTGAGAGTTGAAAGGCGAGCGGTTGTGGCACGAGCGGGGCTAAGTTCTACAGGAGCAAACGGAGGGAGCCGTGGTTTGAGCAATTCGACACTTCCGTGTATTCCGTGTGTTCCGTGGGCAACCTGCCTGACCGCCGACCGTCTTCAGCCTGCGATCTCAGTTCGCAAACCGGCGATCGGCCGTCGACGGAAACGCCGGTCCTTCGTGCTGGCGCAGCATCAGGCCGGTGAGCCTCTTCTCCGCGCCAGGCCGGATCGCCAGAACCGTTATGGGCCCGAAAAGCTCGTCGCCCAGGTCATCGTCGCCATCGCCATCATCACCTTCGAAGTCCCGCATTGGACTCGGTGGATTGGCCGGCATCCAGTCGATCACCGAGCCGCCAGCCTGATAATAGTACGGACTCACGAGCATGTTCATCCCCTGCTCGCGCACGACCTTGAACTCGCGGACGACGAAGACCTGCTTGGCGTGCAGGTCGTACAGCATCGTGTCCATGCTCGGCACGTCGGCATAGGGATAGAGTTCCTCCAGCAGCCGGGCCTTGTGGTCATCGGGCACCAGGTATTCCTCCGACAGGGCGCAACCCGGCCACACGGTCTTGTGCGGGAGCATCGGGTAAGGCAGCACCGGATCGTCGAAGGTGAGCTGCAGGGCGGGTCGAGGGCGCATCCACCAGCCTAGCAGGCAGCGAGCACCCGCGTAAGCTAGCCTTTGGTCGAGGTAGAATGGGCCTGACTTTCTTCTGTCCCACGCCCGCGATCACCCCAGACGAACTCCTTCGCCCCGAAGGAAGCGGAGGACAACACCGCTATCGATCCCCTTTGGCTTGGCCCCTAGGGGATTTCATAGACTTCGACCAGGGCGACGCCGGTGGATCCTCCGACACCTGAAACTTTCGCCGAATAGACTCCGGGTGGCAGGGTCACCAGCAGGGCGGCGTCTTTGCTGCTCGCGGTGCTCAGCGCGAAGGCCCCCACCGCCGCGCCCAAGGCGGAAACCTGCGAGTCCCCTTCCCAATCGTCATTGCTGGCCACCACCACCGGGGATCCGTTCACCGTCTTGGTCAGCTCGAGCTGCGGATCGAGCAACGCGCCGCCAACTCCATACGCGCCCAGCGTCGGGCCCACCCCCCGGATCAGGACGGTGCGCGGCGCAGTCCCGGCGACCACAAATCCTGCGATCAGCACGCCGTCACCGGTGCCGACTTGGGCACGGGCGGACACGTTGATCAGTCGCGGCGTCGTCGACAAAAACGCCCCGGACGCATCGTAGATCTCGGCCAGCGCGATTCCGGTCGTTCCTCCCACTCCGGTCACCTTCACCGAATAGACCCCGTTGGCTGCCGACAAGTACAACGCCGCGTCTTTGCTGGTGTCGGACACCAACGGAAAGGCTCCCACGGCATTCGCCGCGGAGCGGATCTGGGCGTCGCCACTCCAGTCATCATCTGTGGCGAGGGGCGTGATCGTCCCCTGCAGCAGAAATTGCAGCGAGGGATCAGTCAGCGCTCCCGCGACGCCGTAGCCGGTGAGCGTGGGACCGACGCCCCTGATCAGCAGGGGCTTGGCGCCGCTGGTGCCACTGCCGCCAACCACCACGCCCACGATCAAGGTATTGTCGCCCGTCCCAGCATTGGTGCGGACGGACAGGTTCGAGAGACGGCCTCCGTCCGGGACCACGCTGACGGCGGCCCACCACGAGGCCCAGTGATTCCCGGTGTCGGCGTATTCCTGGAGGGTCCACAAATCCACATCGTTCGCGGGGTCAACCGAGGTCGTGGAGTAATCGCCCCAACGGTTTTCCTTGCTGCTCGAGAGCACAAAATATCCTCCGACCCCCGCCTTTGCGATGACCTCCGGCTGAATCGCTGAAACAGGATCGCCCGCGTTATGAATGGCATACGCCGCACTGGGGAAAGTCGTCCCCGAGAACCGCGAGTAGCCGAGAAGCATCGTGCCGTTCGCATTGACCGCCAGCGAGGGATAGGCCCGGAAAACGGTCGCCGACGCATCGTCGATCCGACCATGATTCACGGTACGCGCGACCGGGTCGACCTTCCACCACTGGACCGAGGCCCTGGTTGGCGAGGTGCTGGGTAGAAACACCGTCTGCGCGTACCAGATGGCCCCATCGCGGTAGCAGGCCGAATTGATCCGACTGTCGCCGGTATCGATGCCGGGGTTGTTTCCCTGCTGGGGAGCGGTTGGTCCCGCGTCCGCCCACTCATTCCCCGTGCCAAGGGTTGGAAAGCCGTCAGCCGTGGCACTCTCTGCGCCAACCAATCCGGAGATGTGGGAAATTCGCGTGTAGCCCGCGGGTCCATTCCAGTTCTGAGCCATATACAGGACGGGGGTTGAGCTGTCGTAGGTCGTGCAAGGCAACGTTCCCACCCAATTGGAATCGGTGAACACCCGCGCCGCCGCGACCACTCCGGAACTGGCGTACAATTCAGCCTTGGTCAGGACGTAGAGCTTGGAGGTGTTGTACGCATCATCGGCATTGGCGTAGAGGTTGGTTCCCACGACGATCCAGTCCTTGTTGAACCCCATCCTCGGCTGATCCGACCAGCTGGTTCCCGCGTTGTCGGCAGTAAGTCGCACCGCCCGCCACGTCCCAGTGGGGTCGCTCGTCATCGAGGCGGCCACCAGGACACATGCATTCGCGGACCTGGGCTCGGCCGCGGCAGACATTATCCAGCGATTGCTGTACGGATCGTAGGCAACGCGTGGGGAAACCACATTGGTCAACGAGGCGAAATACGTCTTCCACCAGTCCAGCAGCGTCGACCTCAGGCGCTGCTTCCCGGCCTTGGTTTGAATCCGCACCTCGGAGTTGTGCGCAAGCATGACATCGTTCAGCCCGACAACGCCTGCGACATCCGGAGGCACAAAGCTCAGGTTGTCGTCCAGCCCTTGGAAAGAATGCAGGAGATTGGACGAGTTCGCGGTCACCAGCCGAGGACCTTGGCGAACTGCGTCCGCCGCCACCGCCCGGCTCGACGATTTCCCTGACTCTTCGTGGAAGATGACCGCATCGCTCGGTATCGGCATGCCACCCTCATAGCGCGGGCTGGGCACGGCGCTGTTCCCGGGGCTCCGGCCAATCCGCAAGAGTGCATTGCCGGAACCGTCGACTTTGCCCGGCTGGACCACCTGGCTGTTGATGGTTTGTGTCGTCTCTGCGACGGAGCGGCCCGTCGCGGCAACCATTGAGAGAGCAGACGTTAAGCAAACACCGGCCAGCAGAACGAGTGGAGCGCGGCGGCATTGCACTGAAATGAACTTGAGGGACATGCGGTTAGCGGTTCCTCCCAGCGTTGCATCTTCGAAAGGGTGGTAAACCGCCTTCCATACCGGAATTCCGGTACGAAGCGGGCTTGTTGGTCCCTGTCAGCACCAACAATGAGCCGTGTCCTAGTCATCGTTTATGACCTGTCCCTCCGGTTTGGCGTTGTGCGGGAGAATCAGGTAAGGCAGCACCGGATCGTCGAAGGCGAACTGCAGGGCGGGTCGAGGGCGCATCCACCAGCCTATCACTCGGCCGACCCCCGCATAAGCTATCCCTTGGTTGAGAGTGTGCGTCCTTGCGTCAGATTCGGGCCCGGCACGCACGAACCACGTCGGCCGGCCCGGCGGCGAGGAATAAAATCCTGGCCGGGTGCATCCGATGGGACACGCACGGCCCGCCATTCGCCTTCTGGGCCGGGTCAGCGCTTTTCATATCTCGCATGAACGTAGACGTCCCGGAACCGAATTTACCTCTGGCCAAGGGCCGATCCTATGCCGTGCTGCCGCTGCGAATGCTGGTCGGTTTCGGGTTTGTGGCGCACGGCTGCGCCAAACTGCAGCGCGGGCCCGAGGTTTTCATCGTCACGCTCCAGCACCTCGGAGTTCCGCTGCCGCACCTGATGGGCTGGCTGACCCTGCTAGTGGAGCTGGCCGGAGGGTTGGCGGTGCTGCTGGGCGCGTACACGATCCTCGCCTGCGTGCCGCTCGCGATCACCATGCTGGTGGCGATGATCACGGTGCACCTGCCCTTCGGCTTCAGTTCCATCAAGCTCCAGGCCGTAACGGCGACCGGGCCGCAGTTTGGTCCCCCTGGATATGAGATGGCGCTCCTGTATCTCGCCGCCCTCGGGACCCTCGCAATGAGCAACCCCAGTCCGTGGTCAATCGACGCGTGGCGGGAGAGGCGCAGGACACGCGACGGAGGCCGGGCAAGCTAGGTTGACGGTTGCCGGCACCGGATGCGGCGCGAGACCGATTTCGGAGCGAGCTCGAGCACAGATCGAAGCCCGCGCCCACTTGCGCCGCACCAACCCCTCGCATTCAGTGCGCCATGGCTCATGAACCCCCGAAGATTGACGGCGTCGCAGAATCGATCCTCTACGTGGACGACCTGGCTCGCGCGATTGCCTTCTACCGGGACGTGCTGGGACTGGCGCCGGCGGGCGGCGACCAGGTCCGATTTCAAGCGTTCGAGGCGGGACCCCGGCAGGTGCTCCTCCTCTTCTTGCGCGGTGGCACCCTGAACCCGATCAGGTTACCGGGCGGGGTGATACCGGCCCACAACGGCCACGGGCCGCATCACCTCGGCCTCGCGATCGCCGCCACGAGCTACGAAGCCTGGCGCGAGCGCCTGAAAACGCTTGGCGTGGCGATCGAGAGTGAAGTGGCCTGGTCCGAGAAGACCCGCAGCATCTATTTCCGCGATCCCGACGGAAACATGCTCGAACTCGTCACCCCCGGACTCTGGCCGAATTATTGAACGCCCGCCGCGGGCACCTGGTCTAGGTCCCGCTTCTGCGTCGGTCGTTCGTCGGACACCTGCAAACGGTCGGAGTTGCACGGTTATTTTCCCATCTGTTGATGGTCCATTGCTCCGGGCACGTAGTCTGTCCCCAAGGTTTCGTCTTGGGATCTGTGAATGCGAATGTGGGCGAGGTGCCGTCACCCCGCATCAGTTCGCTCCAAACGCGAATCAGCTGAATAGACGGCCGCGGCATTGACAGGACTCGTGTCGCGCGCGGGAGTGCGGTCGGATGCGACAACCGCGCGTGAAAATCCCATCGACCGAGGGCGAGGCGCGGTACCACTTGATGTCGCGGTCGGTGAACGGGGAGTATTATTTCCGGCAGGCAACGGCCCGGGAGACGCTCTGCCAGATGATGTGGAAGGTGGCGGAGTTCTGCGGGGTGGAGATTCTGACCTTCGCCTTCATGTCGAATCACTTCCATATCGAGGTGCGCGTGCCCCTCATGGGGCCGGTGAGCGACGATGAACTGCTGCGGCGTTACGAGCTTCTGCACCCGAAGCCGACGCTGAAGAACCCGGCGACGATCGAGTCGATCCGGGCGCAGTTGGAGGCCAATGGGCCGGAGGCGGAGGCCTGGCGCAGGAAACAGCTCCGGCTGATGGGCGACATCTCGCAGTTCATGAAGCTCCTGAAGCAGCGGATCTCGATCCGGTTTAACCGGACGCACCGGCGGTTCGGCCCGGTGTGGTCGGGGCGATTCACAAGCGTGCTGATGGAAGGCCAGGCGCGGGACAACGCCTCCCTGAGCACGGCGCTGTACATCGACCTGAACCCGTTGCGGGCGGGAATTGTGCGGGACCCGAAGGACTATCGCTTCTGCGGGTATGGGGCCGCGGTAGGCGGGGACGAAAGGGCGCGGCGGGGCATCATGCGGTTGACCGAGTCGGCCACTTGGGAGGAAGCGCAGGCGAGGTACCGCGAGCTGCTGTTCGCCGCCGGAGCGGAATTCCGGAGCAAGGGTCGCGTGATCACGCAGGAGGAGCTGGTGGACGTCATCCGGCGGAAAGGCCGGCTGCCGCTGGGGACGGCGCTGCTGTGCCGCTGCCGCTACCTGACGAACACGCTGGTGCTCGGCAGCCAAGTATTCGTGGAACGGCACCTGGCGGAGTACCGGCGCAAGACCGGCGCCAGGATGCGGGACGGTCCCAGACCGTTGCCCGCCTACACGGACTGGGGCGACCTCTACGCCCTGCGCAGTCCCCGCGGCGCCTGAGCGCCGGGCCGAATCCCCGCCAGCCGACCCGCTGGCGGGCCTCGCCGCGCCCACACAGCGCGATCCGCGACCCTATCGCCGCCCGCTCACAGCACCCCGCGCGTGGAATTCCCGGTGTCGCCAACCGCCGGCGCCCACCGCCGCGCCAATCGCCCACCATCGGCATCGGCGCGCCCAAATATTGCCACCCACTCACCCCTGCCACCGACCATCACTTCCCTTTCCGCCTATGACCTGTCCCTCCGGTTGTCCCGTCCCTCCGGTTGTCCCTCGGCACCCCGGAAATCGCAGAAATTTTCAGCTCCAATGAGCCCGACACCTGCACCATTGCCGACGTGGATAAGGGCAAGATCTTCTGCATCGACGTGCCCCAGGACTACACCACGGAGCGGCAGTATGTGTTCACCGTCATCAAGCTTTTACTCTACCGGCACGCCCTCCGGCGCTACGCGCTGCCCCCGTGGCAGAAGTATGCTCTGAACCAGCTCGTCTACGTCGGCGACGAGTTTCAGAACGCCATCACGGCCAGCCACGACGGCACCAGTGACTTCAACGTCATCGACCGGTTGCGCGACTGCATGCTCATGCTGGTGGTGTCCGCCCAGGCGTTCGAGTCGTTGATTCCGCCGCAAACCAAGGAACAAGCCGAGGTTCTGGCCCTCAATCTTAAGAACCTCGTGATGTATCGGGCCGCGTCCGAGGCCGACGCTCTCCGGTGTGCGAATGCGCTGGGTAAACACTGGGTTGAGCGTGCCACCCGGACCGTGCATTTGGACCATACGGCCCACACGTATCAGCGGGTGGAGGAGTATCGGATCAAGCCGCACGAGTTCCGGAGCCTGCCCGACCACACCGCCGTTGTGCGTCACTGCACGAATGGCTTCAAAAAAGTCTCCCTCCGGCCGTCCTAATCGCCTATACTACACTTTCGTTAGATGAACCCCCAAAAGAACCCTGAAATCACCGTCCAAACCCTGCTCGCCCTCCGCAAGGAAGACGATGCAGTCCGGCTGATCACCGAGCGCCTGCGGGTGAAGGAAATGGGACCGGCCGACCACATCCGCACGAAGCATGAGGTGAAGGCGTTCGTGGAGTCGGGCGCCGAATTGATGGCCGAGTCCCTCCTGTCGAACGCCCAAAAGCGCCTCAATCAGGGCGAAAATGTTCGCGTCCAAGTCACTCAACGAAGGCAAAATCAGCTTAGGGCATAAGTCGTTTGGCTCACCAGATCGGGGAGCTGTGGTCTCGGCCTACCAGCCGCCGATCTAAATGTTCCCCTCCGCGGAAGGCCCTATCCGCCTCGCGGCCAACTGCCGGAGCCGCCAAGGTCTTGGGTGCCTCCCTAGCCGTGGCGATGTTCCTACCGACTCTCGCGATCTTGGTCGGGGTTTTTTGTTTCCAAGAGTGTCGCAAGCCGCCATCCTCAGCCACCTTACACGGCTCGCGATTGTTCGAATCGTTATGCCCGCCTTTCGGAACTCATTTCTTTCGTGCCCAAAGACTTTCAAACTCTCGCCAACTTCATCTGGTCTGTCGCCGATCTACTTCGCGGCCCCTACCGCCCGCCGCAATACGAACGAGTCATGCTTCCCATGGTCGTGCTTCGTCGCTTCGACTGCGTGTTGGCGCCCACGAAGCAGAAAGTTCTCAAGCGGTATGACCAATTGAAAGAGGGTAAGGTCAAGGAACTCGATCCCATCCTGAACGAGATCGCCAAGGACCCAAAGGACGGGAAGTCGCTCGGCTTCCACAACCGCAGTAAAATCGATTTCGCGGTGCTCAAAGGCGATCCGGACAACGTCGCCCGCCACCTGCAGAACTACATCGATGGCTTTTCGCAGAACGTCCAAAAAGTCTTCGAGCGTTTCGAGTTCACCAAGGAAATTGAGAAGCTTGAAGAGTCCAACCGCCTCTACGCGGTCGTCGTCAAGTTCGCAGAGATGGATCTCCACCCAGAAAGTGTGGATAACATCACGATGGGCCTCCTTTTCGAGGATCTCATCCGGCGTTTCAATGAGTCGGCGAATGAGACGGCCGGCGATCACTTCACTCCGCGTGAGGTCATTCGCCTCATGGTCAACCTGCTTCTGGAGCCGGACGATCATATCACCACGCCAGGCGCGATTTTCAAAGTATGCGACCCGACCTGCGGCACCGGCGGCATGTTGACCGAGGCTCAAGGATGGATTCGCGAGCACAACGATACCGCCCGCGTTTTGGTTTTTGGGCAGGACTACAACCCTCGTTCCTACGCCGTCGCCGCTTCGGATCTTCTCATCAAGGGCCACCGCGACAGCCGCATCGAGTTCGGCAATACACTCATCGACGACAAGTTTTCCGGTGAGCGCTTCGACTATCTGCTCGCCAATCCTCCCTTTGGGGTGGACTGGAAAGAGGAGCAAAAGATCCTCTCCAAGAATTCCAGTTTTCACGGTTACGAGGGTAAGCTCCCGCGCATAAACGACGGCGCACTTCTCTTCCTGCTCTACATGATCGGGCATTTTGAGCAGGTGAACCCGGCGGCCGGTAAGCATGGCACCCGCTGCGCCATTGTCTTCAATGGCTCCCCGCTCTTCACCGGCGGCGCAGGCTCTGGCGAAAGCGATATCCGCCGATGGATCATCGAACGCGATATGCTGGAGGCCATCGTCGCACTGCCTGAGCAGATGTTCTACAACACCGGCATCGGCACGTTTATCTGGATCGTCACGAACCGCAAAGAGAAGAAGCGCCGGGGCAAGATTCAACTCGTGGACGCCCGGGACCGTTGGGAGCCCATGCGCCGTAGCTTGGGCGACAAGCGCCGCTACTTGTCCGATGCCATCATTGATGCCGTCAGCCGCGAGCACGGCTGCTTTCAGGCCACCGATACCGCCAAGGTTTTTGACAACGCCGATTTCGGCTATCGTCGCATCACCATCGAGCGACCTCTACGCCTGCGCTTCCAGATCACGAGTGAAGCCAAGGAGAAGTTCCTCGATGCCGTCCCGGATTTCCTGGAAGCGGTTGATGCCGTTGAGGCATCGCTCGGCACCGATTCCTACGACGACTGGAACGAGGTCTGGGAAGACGTCCAGCGGATCGTTAAGGAAACCGATGCCAAATGGTCCACCGCCGGCCGCAAGCTCTTCCGCGATAGCTTTACCCAGGTTGATCCCAAGGCCCAGCCCGTTATCGCACGGCGCGCGAGTTTCGTGGGCGTCGTTGGCCCAGGTAGCTTCCCTGGTCAGCAAGTGACCGGCGAACTCACGCCTGACGAGCAAGACGGCCTTTTCGGCATCTATCCTGATCCTGAAAGCAAGAAAGGTAAGTCCATCACCTACGAACCCGATCCTGCCTTGCGCGATTTCGAGAACGTGCCGCTCAAGGAAAGCATCGTCGCCTTTTTTCTCAGGGAGGTGCGCCCCTTCGTCGCCGATGCTTGGATTGATCCCGAGGTGATCGACGAGACAGATAAGGGCATTGGCAAAGTCGGCTATGAGATCAATTTCAACCGCGTCTTTTTCAAATACGAGCCGCCGCGCCCGCTGGCGGAGATCGATGCGGAGCTGGACACGGTCGAGAAGCGCATCCTGAAGCTGCTGCAAGACATGACCAAGACCAAGTAAACCGCCCATCATTCGTCGTCTCCCGCACCATGCCCAGCTCCAGGCCTACCCACTACACCTCCGGCACGCTACTCAGCGACATCAAGCAAGGCCGAATCAAGATTCCGCAGTTTCAGCGCGACTTCGTCTGGGAGCGTGAACGGGCGGCGCGTCTGCTGGATTCCATTCTCAAAGGCTACCCACTCGGCACCTTCATTCTCTGGAAAACTCAGGAACGCCTCCGCGCCGTCCGCAATCTCGGCGGCCTCGATCTGCCCACTCCCCCCGAGGGTGAGTTCACCTATCAGGTGCTCGACGGTCAGCAGCGTCTCACCAGCTTGGTGGCAGCGATGGAGGGCCTGCTCCTCCGAGAAGACTTTGGCGAAATCTGCGTCGATCTTGATACTGACCCCGCGACGGAAGAAATGGTCGTCTATTCGCGTCGCGACCTCGTCCCTACCGGGCACGCGGTCATCTCCTTCAAGGAGATGCTCACCGCCGGTATCGCCGCCATTTGCAAAGCCTTCCCAAGCGAGAAGCACCTCAAGATGATCGAGGTTCACCGGAATCAGTTCAACGCCTACCCGTTTCCGGCTGTCGAGCTGTCGGACGCGTCACTCGCCATCGCCACCGAGATTTTCACTCGTCTCAATGTCGGCGGGCGCAGCCTTACGGTGTTCGAGATCATGGTCGCGAAGACGTGGGACGAGGCTCGCGGCTTCGACCTGCTCCAACGCGTCCACCAGATCGACGACGAGCTTGCTCAGGTCAATTATGGCGACCTCGACCACCAGCTCTTCGTGCAGATGGTCGTCGCGATCACGCACCAGAGCGTGCGCACCAAAGACCTCTTGGAGATGCGTCGCGCCGAGTTCATTGACGCTTGGCCGTCGGCGGTGGAAGCCCTCCGCGCGGCCGTGGACTTTTGCCGCTCCGATTTGCTCATTCCTGTCCGAGCGCTGCTGCCCTCGGAGCGCGTGCTCATCCCCTTGGCCTATTACTTCCACATTGCGGGCCGCAATCCAGTGGGGGAAGCGAAGCGCCGGCTCGTTGACCTGTTCTTCCGCATCGGTCTCTCCGAACGCTACTCTGGCACCACCGAGACGCGCATCGCGCAGGACCTGCGGGCGGTCACCGAAATCCATCAAGGCAACCAACCCGTCTATGACTACGGCGTGAACGCAACGGCCGACAGCATCCGCGTAAACGGCTACTTTCGTCCCGGGCGCGCCTACATCAAAACCCTCCTTTGCCTTCTCGCCGCCCGGCAGCCCAAGGATTTTCACACGGGGGGCCAGGTCATCCTCGACAACGCCCTGCTCAAGCAGCGTAACAGCCGAAACTATCACCACTTCTTCCCCACGTCATATTTGGAGAAATCCGGGGTAGAGCTGCCATCGAATCACATCGCCAACATCACTCTCATTAGCGCCGATCTGAATAAAAACCGCATTCGAGCGAAGGCCCCGAGTCGCTATCTGGCCGAGTTCGCCGAGCACAATCAGAACTTAGTCGAAGACCTGAAAACGCACTTCGTCCCCGGGGAGACAGTTACAGGCGACGACTATGCGGGTTTCTTTGCTACTCGATGCGATACGCTTTCGCGTGAGCTACAAACCCGATTAATCCCCCAGCAACGCGATCTGGGCGCGGCTGATACATTGCAGACGTTGACCGCAGACGAAGACGAGCTTTCCCCCGAAAATGACGAAAGCTGAAACAGTGAAATATTCCGACTGGCTTGCGGCTTTACCTGATGCCTGGTGCAGCAAGCGCTTGAAATATTCTGCACCGTTGCGCGTAGAACGAGGCCAAGGATCGGCTACTGATTCCGACTACGTGGGGTTAGAGCATATCGAGTCTTGGACCGGGAAGTTACTCGAAAACCCATCGTCGTTAGACTCGGATTCAGACGACTCCGAGGCGGCACAGGGCACGACCAGCCGTTTTGTTGCGGGCGACGTTCTACTTGGTAAACTCCGACCATACTTAGCGAAAGCTTGGCTCGCCGACCGGGACGGCATTTGCACCACCGAACTGCTCGCGCTGAAGTCCGGATATGATTTTCACCCCTCGTATCTGCGCTGGGTTGTTCTATGCCCAGAATTCGTCACTCTTGTAGACAGCTCCACTTTCGGCGCCAAAATGCCGCGCGCTAACTGGGACTTTATCGGGGGGCTGCGTGTGCCTGTGCCACCCCAGAAAATACAGCAAAAAATCGCTGCATATTTGGAGTCAAACACGCGGAAGCTAGATGGGCTGATTGAGGCGAAGTCATCCATGCTGGCGCTACTGGAGAGCAAGCGGGCAGCACAGGTTCATCACACCGTCCTTCGTGGCTTAAATCCACGCGCGGTTCTAAAATCATCCAGACACGTATGGCTGGGCGAGATCCCGGCTCACTGGGAAATAAAACGATCCAAGCGGCTACTGGTCGAAAAGGATGACCGGTCGGTGACCGGCGAAGAAGAAATGCTCACCGTTTCCCACCTGACGGGAATCACTCCGCGCTCTGAGAAAGACGTGAACATGTTCGAGGCTGAGACGAACGAGGGCTACAAACTCGTTTCCCCTGATAATTTGGTGATCAATACGCTTTGGGCATGGATGGGGGCGATGGGCGTTTCGAGGCACGAAGGCATCGTGAGCCCAGCTTACCATGTTTACCGCATCGCCGACGAATTGCTGCCCGCCTATGTCGATGCCCTTGTCCGCACCCCGGCCTTTGTGGCGGAAATCACCCGCTTCTCGAAAGGTGTCTGGTCCTCCCGCCTGCGGCTCTACCCTGAAGGATTGCATGAGGTTTGGATTCCTGTGCCGCCGCTCGACGAACAGCGAGCCATCGTCAAGCATCTGGAAGCGGAGCGGGAAGGCACTGCGGAAATTGAGAAGACCCTGAGAGATTCGATCAGCCTGCTGCAAGAGCGTCGCCGTGCGCTGATCACGGCAGCAGTAACCGGCCAAATTCCAGTGGAGGCCATGTCGCAATGAAGGCCCAGCGACTCACGCTCTCGAATTTCCGTGGTTTCACGCAGCTTGAGCTGACGTTTAATCCGCAGCTCACCATTTTGGCGGGCGTCAATGGCAGCGGTAAATCGGGCGTCCTGAAAGCGTTGGCTGCGTTGCTTTCTCATCTGCTTCGCGAGGCTGGGCCATCGAAGGAGAAGCCCAATGAATTGAGCGTCGCCAGCATCCAGGTGGGAAAATCGGCGCTCACGATCAGCGGTTCCTTTTCTTCACATGCCGGTTTGTATAAGGCGCTCGTGACCCGCACGCGGGTCGATGCCGCCAAAGCCGGTGAATACGCCAAACGCCGGGACGAAGCGCGTTTTGCACTGCGTGGAACGAAAAAAGGATCGCTGGAGGAAGCGAAGCTGAAGGAAGAAATCCGTTTCCTCGGGGAGCTGCAAGATGGCGACCGCGATCATTACTCCAGCCAGCTTGAACCCGCCAAGCGCCCCGCCAAAGCCGCACCGGGCACCAACCCTCTTGCCGTCCTCTACACGACATCACGGTATTTGGGCCGGTTGTCGCCGCGCCTATCCGGCGTCCGCGCGTTTGAACCTGCGAACGCCTATCCGGAAGCGTTGGGCGGTGCAGAAGTGTCGTTGACCGCGTTTGCCAATTGGTTCCGTGCCGTCCAGCAAGGGGCTATCGGCAGCAAGGAGGAGAGCGTTAGACTCGGCCGCTTGCTCAACAAGGTTGTTAAGACCCTCTTGCCAAGCTTCTCCGATCCGCAGCTAACGGAGGGAAGTTTACCTCGGTTCTTGGTGAAAAAAGGCCGGACGATTTTCGAACTTGGCCAACTATCCGACGGCGAACGTGGACTACTGGCACTGGCGTTCGACCTGACCCGCCGTCTGGCCATCGCAAACCCGGGGCTGAAAAATCCGGTGAGTCAGGGAACGGCCATCGTGCTCTTGGACGAGATCGAACTCCACCTGCATCCAAGCTGGCAACGGCAGGTGTTGCGCCGACTCACCGCGACTTTCAAGAACTGTCAATTCATCGCTACGACGCACTCGCCCCAGGTATTGGGTGAAGCGCCCCCGCAATCGGTGTGGATGTTGGATTCCGACAAGGGCACGGTCACGGCGTGGCAGCCTGATCGCTTTTTCGGCATGGACTCCAACCGCCTGCTTGAGGAGTTGATGGGCACCGACTCCCTCAATGCCGGGGTGAAGGCCGAGCTGGAGCGAATCAGCGCCCTGGTAGATGATAACAAGTTCGACCAAGCTAAGCAGGCCATCGGCAAGCTGGAGCCCAAGTTGGGCGAAGATCACCCGGAGTTGATTCGCCTCCGCGCCCTCATCGCCTTCGTCACCCGGAAAAAATGAGACCCATCGCCAAACGGGTCGAACCCGCATCACTGACTCAGCATCGCGCGACTCCGCATGCGAGCTATGACAACTACGAGCAAAAGGACGACCTCAGGGCAGGCTTAGTCGCCGAGCAAGGGGCGATTTGCTGCTACTGCATGCAGCGAATTCAGGCAGACGGGACGAAGATGAAGATCGAGCACTGGCAGTGCCAGGAGAAGCACGAGGACCGTGCGCTCGATTACGACAATCTGCTTGGGGCGTGTCTCGGCGGTCACGGCCGACCGGAGAAGCTCCAGCATTGTGATACGCGTAAGGGAGCCCTCGCACTCAGCCGCAATCCCGCAGCGCCAGCACCCCTCGTGGACCGCGACATTCACTATCTGGCGCGAGGAGAAATCCGCAGTGATAGTGCGGCATTCAATCGTGAATTGAATGATGTGCTGAATCTAAATCTGGCCCGGCTACAGCACAACCGAAAGGCAGTATTGGACGCACTCAGGGAGTGGGCAGACGGGTTTGGCCGACTTCGAAAAGCCGACATCAGGGCAGAACTCAGGGAGTGGGAAGAAATGGAGGACGGCCTGCTCCGCGAATACGCTCAGGTTGCCGTTTACTGGTTAAATAAACGCCTAGAGCAGATTTAGCCTATGAAAGTAACCAGCGAAGCCGCATTCGAGACCGCCCTCACCGAAACCTTTTTGGCCAACGGATATGAGGCCGTCGCGGCGGACACTTTCGACCGTGAGAGCGCAATCTTCCCGGGCGTGGCGCTCGATTTCATTCGCAAGACGCAGCCCCAGGCGTGGGTGAAGTTGGAGGCGTTGCACGGAGCCAAGACCAACGAGCGGGTGCTCCATGATTTGTGTAAATGGATGGATACCTACGGCTCGCTCGCGACCCTGCGGCATGGTTTCAAGTGCTACGGCCGCACGCTGCGGATTGCCTATTTCAAAGCCGCCCACGGCCTTAATGCCGAGATGGAGTTCCGATATGCAGCCAACCGTCTTGGACTCACTCGCCAGCTTCATTTCAGCGCCAAGAACGAGAAGTCACTCGACGTGACCCTGAGCGTCAACGGCGTGCCCGTAGTCACGCTCGAGCTCAAAAATCACCTCAGCGGTCAAAACGTCGAGCACGCGATGCGACAATACCGCAACGACCGAGATCCGCGGGAACGCATTTTCGATTTCAGAAAGCGCACGCTGGTTCACTTCGCCGTCGATACCGAGGCCGTTTTCATGGCAACGCGCCTCGCGGGCACGGCCACCCATTTTCTTCCGTTCAATCGGGGATGCGCCGGCGGCGCCGGCAATCCACCTGATGAGGCCGGCCGGAACTATCGCACCGCCTATCTTTGGGAGCAGGCACTCCAGCGCGACAGCCTGCTTGATCTCCTCGCGCGGTTCCTCCACCTGCAAATCGACGAGCGCACCACCGATGACGGCAAGCGGGTGAAGAAGGAGACGATGGTCTTCCCTCGCTTCCACCAACTTCAGGCGGTGCGACGCTTGGTTGACGCCGCCGCCAAGGAAGGGCCGGGAAGCAATTACTTGGTCGAGCACTCAGCCGGCAGCGGCAAGAGCAATACCATTGCTTGGCTCGCGCATCGGCTCTCCTCCCTGCACACCTCCAAGGACGCCCGAGTTTTCGACAGCGTTGTCGTCGTCACCGACCGCTTGGTGCTGGATAAGCAGCTACAAGATACAATTTATCAATTCGAACATCGCCAGGGCGTGGTTGAAAAGATCGAGGACGACTCACGCCAGCTCGCCGCCGCTCTTGAAGGTGGAGTGCCGATAATCATCACGACGTTGCAGAAATTTCCCTTCGTCACCCAGCAGTTGCTGAAACTCGCGGAGGAACGCGGCCAGAAGGGCAGCGGCCGTCTGCAAACTCGCCACTACGCCGTCGTGATCGACGAGGCTCATAGTTCGCAATCTGGAGAGACCGCTACCGACCTAAAAGAGGTGCTCGGCGGGGAAAAGCTCCACGCTGCCGCGAAAGAGCAAGCGAAGGAAGAGGGGATCGAACACATGGAGGAGCTTTTCCGCAGCATGGCGAAGCGGGGCAAAGTGGACAACGTCAGCTTCTTCGCGTTCACCGCCACGCCCAAGCACAAGACGCTGAAAGTTTTCGGGCGCAACGGAGAGTCTTTTGATCGTTACACGATGCGGCAGGCCATCGAGGAGGGATTCATCATGGATGTCCTCCTGAACTACACGACCTACAAGTCATATTACCGCCTCCTGAAAGCGTGCGCTGAAGATCCGAACGTGGAACGAAAGAAGGCCGCCAAGGCGCTCGGACGTTTCATGCGACTCCATCCGTATCAGATTGCCCAAAAGACCGCGATCATGGTGGAGCATTTTAACGCAGCCACTCGCCACAAGATTGGCGGTCGCGCCAAGGGTATGGTGGTCACGGGCTCGCGCCTGGAAGCAGTGCGTTACAAGGAGAGCTTTGACGACTACATCGCAAAGAAGGGCTATCCAATAAAATCACTCGTCGCGTTCTCCGGCACGGTTACCGACGACAAGATTCCGACTAAGACTTACACCGAGGTCGAGATGAACGGCGGCATCAAAGAAAAAGACCTGCCTGAAAACTTCGCGACGGCCGAGTATCAGGTGCTCCTCGTCGCGGAGAAGTATCAAACCGGATTCGATCAGCCGCTTCTGCACACCATGTATGTCGATAAGCGCCTCGCCGGCATCCAAGCGGTGCAAACGCTTTCCCGACTAAATCGAATTCACCCCAACAAGGAAGATACCTTCATTTTGGATTTCGTGAACGACCGGGCCGAAATCCAAGAAGCGTTTAAGCAGTTCTATGATGGCGCGGTGATGGGCGAAGAAGTGGAGCCCACACGACTCTACGAGCTAAAATCCGAATTGGATGAGTCCGGAATATATTTGGCCGATGAGGTCCGACGCTTCTCCGAAATATTCTTTGCCCCCAAACAGCGCCAAAGTGCCGGCGACCACAAGCTCATGAACGCCGCCCTCGATCTCGCAGTGGATCGTTTCAAGGCGCTCAAGGCAGAAAGCGAGGAGGAAGCGGAATTATGGCGCGGCAAGCTTCAGGCCTTCCGAAACCTTTACGCATTCCTAAGCCAGGTTATTCCCTATCAAGATAGCGACCTGGAGCAGCTTTACACTTTCCTCCGCCATCTGGCGACCAAGCTGCCAAAACGAAGTGCGGGACCAATCTATCATTTCGACGACGAGGTGCGCTTGGAATATTACCGTCTGCAGAAGATCAGCGAAGGGTCGATAAGCCTAACAGAGGGGGCGCCAAAACCACTCGACGGCCCGCGAGAGACCGGCACCGCCATGCTGCATGAAGACAATGTGCCGCTTTCGCGCTTGATCGACGTAATTAATCAACACTTTGGCAAAGACCTTAACGAGGCGGATCAGTTGTTCTTCGACCAACTCGTCGAGGCGGCAGTGCGCGTGGACGAACTTAAGCAGGCCGCAGAGTCCAACCCCATCGACAAGTTTCAACTGGTATTCAAGAAGGTGCTTCAGTCGATTTTTATCGAGCGGATGGATATGAACGAGGAGCTGTTTGCCAACTACATGAACGATCCCGAATTCGAGGACGTAGTGTCGGGATGGCTCGGCCAGAAGGTTTACGAAAAACTGCCGAAGGTCATGAACTACCCAACTGATCGGAAAGAGAAGAAGTGATTTTTCGTCCAACAGGTGAAGCCAACAGTCCCAGATTTCGAGTGGTATTCTGCGGAGAGTAAACGGCTCCGGCTCCCACCTCGTTGCCCTTTCGCGAACACAAACGCCTGTCCACGGTATTTCCAGAGTCTTTCATTGCTCGGAACGGTGGGGCACACACCGATTGCCGAAGACGAGGATGCCCGACTGCTTGCCAAGTGGAAGCAGAGTCCGCTTTGGCCAGCGACTGATGAGCAGGCAACGTCGGTTACGGGTCCGAAGGATCGGCTGGAATCACTCAACAACTTTTGCCCCGAAGTTGCCTTCGACCGTTTCGGTCTCTTCGCCTCACATCTTGGCCGATATGCCGACGAGATCGACTCGGGCAGCGCCCATCAACGGCTGGCAAAAGATAAGGCACCGGCAAACCATCCCGCGTGGCAGTGGGGTAGTCACTACGCTCAACACTACTCGGAGTGCCCGGTTTATGCGCCGCTGAATCACGATTGGCCGAAGTTCATCAGTCCGCCGAACGCCACCAGTGCAACGACGGCCGCCAGAGTAGCGTTCGACGTCTTCATTTCGCATGCCAGCGAGGACAAGGACGCCTTTGTCAGACCGCTTGCGGCTGAGCTTACACGGTTAGGGCTTCGTGTCTGGTATGACGAGGCGACCCTGACTCTTGGCGACAGCTTACGGCAGAAGATCGATGAGGGCCTCTCCTCCTCGACTTACGGTGCGGTGATCCTCTCCCCCGCGTTCTTCGCCAAGAACTGGCCGAAGGCCGAACTCGATGCTCTTTTCGCGCGGGAAATGGCTGGCCAAAAAGTGATCCTGCCCATTTGGCATCGCCTGACCAAAGAAGAGATTCTCCAGCATTCGCCGTTGCTCGCGGCAAAACTCGCCACCTCGACGGATCGGGGCGTAGCAACGGTCGCACTGGAAATATTCTCCATCGCGAGACCGAACACAGCGCTTCCGGCCAGTGAACCACGACGCGCGACCGCGCCCACTTCAAGTGGTCGAACCGAGCCCCTCACCGAACTGCTGCGGACCATCGACGACGTCGCGCCACTCTTGCACAAGCTTGATGAAGTGGTGGCTGGCAGAGATGCGCGCACCTTTCTCCAAGCAATGCAGCGGTTCTTTCACGGTAGCAATATCCTGACCGAAATCACCGACGAGAACCTTCGATTTGGCGCAGACAACCTCCTGCGGGTGCTCTCCAGTGAAGGGCTCCATCCCGATTACATGCACGGCAAGCTATCCACAGCGCAGGCGTGCTTCGAAAAATATCGTGGGCGCGTTAAAATCGGACACGCGTTGCCGGAGGTTGGCAATGAAAGGATATACTCCGAAATGCAGTTCCTCCACGCTTCGATGCTTTCGATGATCGAGGACGCAGGAACGCTCCCTCCAGGGAATCGGCTTCCGTTGCGCCTGATTGTCGCCCTGCTCGAATACGGTCGTGGCCAGCATCCCGATGACCCGAAAAAGCGATTCCCACAGATCGCACCCAATATTCACCATACGTTGCGAGAGTATCTCACCGAGGCGTTTCGAACCCAGCTAAACATCGCTGTCCCCGATACACTCGAAAATATTTGGAACGGAGACATGCGCGTTTATTGCAGCTCAGCTTGGGAAAGTCTTCACCGAGAGGAGCGCAGCGCCATACGAGTCGCACTAGGTGTGCTGTGGGACGCGATCCGCTCATGGTTCCGCTTCCGCCGGGTCAAAGTCGTCACCGCCAAGGAACTGGTGGACGACATGCTGCGCCAGTAACATGAAGGGCAATCCATCAGTTTGGATGATGGTGCGCGAGGCCGCTTCAGCGCTGGGCGGCACCTTTACCCGTCGCGAAATCGCGAAGTGGATTCTGCTCCGCTATCCCGGAACGAGAGCCAACACGATCTCTTGTCAAACCACCATTTGCACGGTCAACAATCCGGTCCGTGTCCAGTTCCAGCAAAACAGTCGTCCCCGTATTGAACTGAATCAATACGACTTTCTTTTTCAGCGCGACGACGGTGTGCTGGAGAAGTATTCGCCGCGTCGCCACGGTCGATGGATAATCGTGCGCACAAAACAGGGCGCAGTTGCCATCCGCCGCGTGTCGCGCACCGGGGCCGTCGTCACCACCTCCCAACGCTTGCACGTTTTCTTTTGCGGAGCGCCAAGCGAAAACAAGGACTACGCTTACCTGACCGACTTGGCCGAAAATGGCGGGACAACAAAATGGGCGAGCCTCAAAGAGGCGCACGCAGGCGACCGGGTGTTGTTTTACACCGTCCAAGAAAGACGTGCGTTCATGGCTTCGGGCTGGATACATCGGTCTGCGAAGCCGACCGGCGACCCGGATGACTACGCGTATCGTTCAGTCATCGGTTCGGTCCGACTTCTCACCCAGCCCGTTTCACGCTCATTGATTCGTCAGAAATTCTCCTCGTGGGGCTGGCCGCGCTACACGCGAAACATCACCACTGTTCCAGAACGGATTGCCGGACGACTCTGGTCGCTCGTTCATCAGATAGGAGGGGCCAAGCCGGCGCCGACGCCCCCAGCCGACTCCGGCGCATCGAACCCAAAGCGCGGTGCAGGTTTTGGCAGATCGGATAGCAACGGTCTGGTCGAGGCTGCCGCAATCGCGGCCGCAAAGCGCCACCTCAAGGGCAAGGGATACCGGGTGCACTCTCGTGAAAGAGAGAAGATCGGCTATGATCTGGATGCGATCAAGGGCACCCAGCAGTTGCACGTCGAGGTGAAGGGAGTTTCCGGCGACGGCTGTAGCTTTATCATTACGCAGAACGAAGTGGCGACGGCTCGGATCGACCCTCTTTTTAGGCTTATGGTTGTCTCGTCTGCTCGGTCGCGGCGGCCTGTCATCTCAGAGTTCAAAGGATCGGACCTGGATTCCCAATTCGGCCTTACCCCGATCAGTTTTTTCGCATCGAAGCGATAAACGTGCGATTAGCGCCACAGTCGGCTTCTTTTCCGCAGCACGGTTATACTGGCCGGCATCAATGTTCGCAATAGGCTGAATTGAATTCCATGGACCCGTCGTTCCTATCCCTGACAGAGCAGCTCGACGCGAAGTATCGGTTGCTCATGCAGCTGCCGGCCATCGTGGCAGAGAATGTCCCGAACGATACGCCCGTGGGTGGCGTGTATCTCTTTACCGAGAATGGCGTCGCGTTATACGCCGGCCGCACCAAAAGAAAAATCGGAATAAGAATCCGGAACCATTTTAGCACCGCGCCTGACTGCCCATTCGCGTGGCTGCTCACCCGCGAGATAACGGGATTCAAGCCGACCTACCGAACGACCGGCTCCCGGAAGGAACTCCTCACCCGTCCGGACTTTTTCCGCGTTTACCAAGAGTCCAAGGACCGGATTCGGAAAATGCATGTTCGCTACGTGCATGAGCCAGATCCATTGCGCCAAACACTTTTGGAAGTTTACACTGCGGTTGTGTCGCGCGCGAAGCACAACGACTTCGATACGCATTGAAGCGCAAATGCCCTGCCATCGTGAGCTATAAATTGGCGGTTCTTCCAAGTCGGGGAAACGTCTTTCCCCGCGGTCGAGTCTGCGTCTCGTCCTCCCCATTCTAGCGGGGACACCCCGCAACGCCCCGACGCCGGCCTTGGCCGGCTTGGTTAGCGCGAGCGGGACCGGCCGCCTCTCCGGTTCCGCTCCGACTGCGGCTCCGGCCACTCGCTGCGGGCGGAGACGGCTTGGCTCCGCGCTCACGGCCGCCTCTGGCGATTCGTCGTCCGAGCACGACCATTCGCCAGGATCGCTCCCGGTCGCAGGCTCTCCGGTCGCGACACCGGCGGCCTTGCCGCGCTCCCGCCGGCGCCGACTCCTTCCTCCACTCCCGGCCTGTCGCCTTCGCTCCGCTCCCACACCTGCGCACCGTCCCGACCTGCTCGACCCCGAGGGTGACGCTCAGACGCCGCTGGGCTGCCGGTGCTCGCTCTCGTTGCACCGCTCGCGCATCCGTAGCTAGCGAAGCCTTTCCCCTGTGGGCTGCCTGATTGTAGCACCTACGCCGGCTGGCGGTCGGCGGCGCGAGCGCCTTCGCCCGTCCGCGCCTCAAGGTATTGCTCGCTGCGCTGCGCTCCACCTTGCGCGACGGTGCTGATCGTCGGCATCCCTCCGGGGCGGCCGATTTTCGGTTCGGCTCGGGTTGGGGTCCGCGTGGCGCGGCCCGCCACGATGCGCCCTCGTTGGGGCGCTTCAGAATAAGGAAAGTTATGAACTCGATTGAATCCGTTCCCGTTGCTCCCGCTCGCGTCTTCAAGGCGCTTTCGTCCGATGACCTCCGCCGTTGCGCTCCCTCGATCTTTGCCGAGCACGCGCGGCCGGGGGTGTCCGCCCGTTACACCTTCGTTTCCACCCAGCAGGTCGTTGCCCTGCTTGGCGCGGAGGGTTGGGAACCTGTGAAGGCGTCCGAGCAGCGGGTCAGGTTGGAGGACCGCATCGGTTTTCAGATGCACGAAATCCGCTTTGCCCGGCGGGTTGACTTGGAGGCCGGAGCATTTCAGGTGGGCAGCACTCGCCCGGAAATGATCCTGCAAAACGCGCACGACGGCAGCCGAGCCTACCGCATCGACGCGGGCCTGTATCGGTTGGTTTGCCGCAACGGCCTGACCGTCGCCGATGCGGATTTCGCCCACGTCTCCATCCGACACATGGACGTTTCTGCGGACGCTTTCGCCAAGGCAGCACAGTCCGTCGCCGAGAACACGCCGCGCATGCTGGAGGCCGTCGCCAAGTGGCAGGCGGTCCAGCTCCCGCAGTCCACCCGCGTGGAGTTCGCCCGACGCGCCGCGGGCCTTCGTTGGGATGCCGATCAGCCCGTCATGAAGCTCCTCAGCCCTGAGAAGCTGCTGACACCGGTGCGCTACGGCGATGCCGCCACCGACCTCTGGACCACCTTCAACGTGGTGCAGGAGCACCTGATTCGAGGCGGTGACCGCTACATGGGCTACACCGCCGGCATGGGCATCCGGCGCAACCGGACGCGCCCGGTGGGCGGCCTGAGCGAAG
>CAZUQB010000005.1:0-7354 GCA_964622405.1 uncultured Opitutaceae bacterium
GCGGCGTGAGGTCGATCGCCCACGTGATGCCCTGGTGGACGTCGGTGGCGTGCGAAGTGTGGTATGTGGCGTGGGCGAGGCGCCGCCCAGCGGTCGCGAGATCGTAGCGCTTGCCGCCGCTGATCTGGGAGTCGAAGACGCCGACGAGCGAGGCCGCGACATTCGGGTAGGCGCTGACATCCAGCACCTGCTTGTCGGCGTCGGGCAGCCAGTCGAGATCGCGCCAGACCTCGCAGCCGTAGACCCGCCTGGGGCGCAGCGCGACCGGCAGACGGCGCAGCGCCGCGAGGGCGTGGCCGAAGACGGCGACGTGCGTGTCGTGCTTGTCCGCCGGTTGGTGGAGGTACACGACCTCGGCGCTGGCGGTGGTGAAGATCCGGTCAAGATCGGCCGCGACGTCCGCGTGGCGCGGGTCCTTGACCGCGGAGCTGGGGTGCGCGAGCTGGAGCTGGATGGAGTACTCGCCGACCACGGCCGCCTTCCGCTGCTCGCGGACGCGGACGGCCTGCATGTCGGCGTCGGTGTAGCTGGCGTAGAGGCCCGAGCGCGGACTGCCGGCGCCGTTGGTGACGACGACCCCGGAGAACCAGCGGTCGCTGCGGCCGAAGCACTCCGCGATGCCGTGATAGGCCATGATCTCGATGTCGTCCTGGTGGGCCGCGACGCAAAGGTGCGTCGTGCGCGCGAGGGCGGCCTCGGGCGTGAGCTTCGGGTCCGGCACAAAGATGTCGGCGGCGGGATGGGAGGTTTTCATGGCGGTCAGGAGGAGGGTGGGACGCGCAGGGCCGGGAGACTGGCGGCGGCGACCGCCTGGCCGTGGCGCTTGTTCTGCTCGTCCGGGGTGTGCAGCCGCACGCGCTCGGCGAGCGCCGGGAATTCGGTGCGCAGGACCTGGGCGGCCTGGGCGAGGATGACGGCGCCGCCCTCGCCGGACGTGACGCGGCCGAGGACCAGCAGATGCCGCACGTCGTAGAAATCGGCGTAGTGCGCGATGGCGTAGCCGAAGCAGGTGCCGATGGTCGAGTAGAGGGCCCGGGCGCGCGGGTCGCCGGCCGCCATGGCCTGCTGCACCGCGACGAGCTGCTCCGGCAGCGGCTGGCCGGCGGGAAACTGGAAGCCGGCCCGGGGGGCCAGGCGGGCCACGCCCTGCTGCGAGAAATACTGCACGCCGCAGCCGAGGTCGCCGGACCACTCGTCGCGCGGGGCATCGGCCCGGTAGTCGATCGGCGCGAACGCGAGCTCATTGAGCCACGGGGTGATGTGGCCGTCGGGCGTCACCCAGCCAGCCGCCTGGCTGGTGCCCATCGAGATGCCGAGGACGGCATTCGCCCCGAGCGACATCGAGCCGGCGAGCGCGGTCACCTCGCCGTCGTTGGCGACCTCAAACGGCACGCCGCCCCAGCGCTCCTGCAGTGTGAAGAACATCCGGCGAATCCGGCGCTCGAAGGCGTCGGGCGGCACGCCGCGGAAGAGCGAGGCGACGCGGACCTCGTTGTTGACGTAGACGCCGGCGGCGCTGCCGCCGATCGCGTCGACGCGCGGAAGATGGGCGGCGGCGCGCTTGAGCGAGTCGTGCACGCCCTCGATGTGGTACGAAGGGTCCTGCTGAAAATAGGGGTCCCAGCCGATCTCCTCGGAATGGACGACGCGGCCGTCGATGACGGCCGCGGCCTTGCGGTCGCTGCCGCCGAGGTCGAAGCCGATCCGGCAGCCGCCGAGGTGGCGCCCGACGGCGAGCGCGGCCTGGCGCTCGGGCGGGAGGGCCGACGGCGCGCAGGCGGTGAGCGCGAACGGCTGCCGCTGGATGCGTTCGCCCATGAAGGCGTGGTCAAAGGCCCGCTCGCCGCCCGGCGCGTAGATCCGGGCGAGGGCCGCCGCGATCTCGTCGGCGCCGGCCAGATGGACCCGGCAGCCTCCCTTCTGCCAGAGCAGGAACTTCAGGAGCCGTTCGACGTAGCGGAGCGTGTGGAGCGCGGCCGGGTGCCCGGCCCCGAGCACGCGGTCTTGATGGTGGCTCGTGGTACCATCCGCCGTGACCAGCGCGAGCGTGATGGCGCGCGCCGACGAGTCCTGCGCGACGAGGTCGCGGTAGGCCCGGTTCCAGAGGACGGCCGGAAGGAATTCGGCATCCAACTCGGGGCGGATCCGGGGATGGACGGGCAGGAGGGGGCTCATGGGCGGCGAATCGGTCGCGCGGGCGAACCCGGCGGCCCGAGACCACAGTGCGCGTTAGTTCGTCCCGGGCGTCGAGTGCGAACCGCCGCCCGGTGAAAAATCACCACCGCAGCCGGGGCGGGACCCTCAAGCGGAGGCGAAGCGGATGGTCGCGATCTCCTTCGCGCGCAGCTGCAGCGTGGCCGCGCCGCGCGTGACGGCGCCGCGCTTGCCGATCGGCGCGCCGTCGAGGTCGACCCGCTGCCACGAACGCGGCGGCTGGGCGGCGGCCGGGCGACCGCGGAAGTCGCAGGTGACGGCGACCGCCTCGGTGCCCGGGTTGAACATCCGGACCTCGAGGGCGCCGCCGCGTTCGCGCGCGCTGGTGACAACTGCGCCCCCGGCGACGGCGAGGAACGAGCCCTGCGCGGGCAGGTCGCGCCGGCGGGCGTGGATCGGCACATCGAGCGCGCCGAGCTGCACGGCCCGCAGGCCGGCGCCGAGCTGGATGCCCTGCTCGCAGAGGCCGACGCGGTCCACCGCGCCGCCCGGCACGATCCAGTAGTTGAACACCAGCTCGCCCTGGAGCTGGCCGTTGGGCTGGCCGTCGGTGAAGACCGTCCGGCGGGTGGCGCGGAAAAGCGTGAGCGCCACGGTGCGGTCCGGCACGTCGCGCACCGCGGTTTCCATCAGGCCGGGGGCGACGACCGCGAGGCCGCGCCGGCCGTCGGCGACCGCGGTCCAGCTCTGCTGGGCGCAGGTCTCGACGGCGAGCTCGCGGCGGGTGTGGTTGTCGGTCGGCAGCGCGATCGGCCGCTCGACGACGTCGAACGCGCTGTCGGCGAGGTAGGTCGAGGCCTGGACGCCGGTCGGGAACAGCACGCGCAGGCGGTGGTCGCGGACATTGTTCTGGACCGTGGTGCGGACCTCGAGCCGGGCGGCGCCGCGGCGCAGCGTGACCAGGCTGTCGACGACCAGCTCGCCGAGCTGCTCGGAGCGGACCATGCGGTCGAACCGGAACTCGACCGGCACGCGCAGCGTGGTGCGGACGCGGAAGCGGGCGAGCAGCGGTCCGTTGCTGACCAGGGCGACGTCGGAGGCGGACGCGGTCGAGACGAACGCCTGGTCGTTGGCGGCCTCGCCGTGATACCAGCCGTCGCCGATGTCGGCGATGTCCTCGAACGTGAGCAGGCGCCGGTAGGTCTCGCCGTCGCGCTTGTCGGTCAGCGTGAGCGTGCCGTTGGACTCGATGACCACGGCGAGGTGCTCGTTTTCCATGGACCGCTCGCTGGTGGCGAGGCCCGGGACGGCGGGGTGGCGGGTCGGGAGCATGGCGGCGGGGAGCACCTGGTCCTTGGCCGTCGTCGGGCCCTCGCGGACCGTCAGGGTGGTGTAGCCGAGGGCGGGGACGGCCAGGCGGAGGGCGACGGTGATGTCGTTCGTGCGGTAGCCCTGCGGGAATTGCTGCCGGTAGATGCGGACCTTGCCGCGGTTCATGTCCTGCGCGAGCCGCTGGTACGGCACCTCGGTGCCGTCGGCCGCGAAGACCCGGAAGCCGGGCTTCGGCTCGAAGCCGAAGAACTCGTTGAAGCAGCCCCACTCGGCGGGAATCTGGAGCGTGAGCTCAACCGTCTCGTCGAGCGGACGCGGGAGCGGATTGGCGACGAGCACGCGGACCTCCCGCGCGCCGACCTCGCCCTGCACCCCGGCGGCGAGCGCCTGCAGGGACTCGAGGGTGGCGGCCTCGCCGATCTGCTCGCACTGGGCGAAGCGGTATTTCATGTCCTCGTGCACGGCGTCGATGCTGCAGCCGCAGATCGAGTCGTGCGGGTGGTTCATCAGCAGCCAGTGCCACGCCACGTCGAGGAAACCGGGCTGGCCGTCCACGCCGCCCACCGAGGAGGCCAGCGCGCCGAACGGCTCGGCCCAGTGACAGAGCAGGTGCTGGCAGCGCACATTGGCCTGCTTGATCCAGACCCGGCTCGAGAGCACGCCGGGGATGAGCCACTGCTGGTCGACGATGTTCGGATGGCCGCCGGTGGCCCGGAGTTCGCCGGTGACGACATCCTTGATCCGGTCGGACTGCCGCAGGACGGCGTCGAGGTAGTCGTCGAGCGTGCCGTGCCGCAGGGCGTAGGGAAATTCCCCGCCCGGGCGGCGGGCGAACAGCGCCCGATAGTAGTCGAGATCGTACTCGAGATGATCGCCGCCGTCGAAGACGAGGATGGCGTCGGGATCGGAGCGGTCGCCCTCCTTCTTGAGGTAGGCGTCGAGGTCCTGGTCGGCCCGGGCGCGGTCGAACTTGATCTCCTGCTGCGTGCAGTGCCGGACATCGGCCGCGTAGTCGCAGTAGCCGGTGCGCGGGAAGCGGTAGCAGGCGATCCGCGTGCCGTCGACGCCCTGCCACCAGAAGTGGGCGCGGGCGGTCGGCTCGATGCCGCGCCAGACCAATGCGCCCTTGATGCCGAACGCGGCGAAGATCTGCGGGAGCTGGCCGATGTGGCCGAAGAGGTCGCAGACAAAGCCGGCATTGGAGGGCTCGGCGCCGAAGTCGCGGGCGATTTTCCGTCCCAGCTGGAGATTGCGGATGATCGACTCGCCGCTCACGAGCCATTCGTCGGGCAGCACGAACCAGGGCCCGACCTTGAGCTGGCCCTTCTGCACGAGCTTGCGCACCTGCGCCGCGCGCTCGGGGCGGACCTCGAGATAGTCCTCGAGCAGGATCGCCTGGCCGTCGGTCGTGAATGGACCGCGCAGGGTGCCGGAGGCGATGTCATCGATCGCGCGGTCGAACAGGTGCACCAGCCGCTGCCGGTACCACTGGAAGGACTGGTACCACTCGCGGTCCCAGTGGGTGCTCAGCACGTAGATGGCTGGGCGGGCGTTGGTCTTGGCAGGGCGGGAGGGGCGGGGAGATTTCACGGGCGGGAGGTGAACGTCACGATGAGAGTCGCACACTTTCCCTCCGCAGCACGAGACCGGAGTGCGGAGGGAGGTGACAGGGGACAGGTGACAAGTGACAGGTTTCGGCCGCGGCTTAATCCCTCCGTCACGACCTTGGACGAGTCCGGTCCAGGCTCCGGGAGGCTGATTGACGGCGGCAGGGAGCGTGGCCATCCCTCTGCGGATGCCGCTGCTGACCCTTGTCCCACCGATGCCCGGCGCGGAGCGCCGCTTTCGTCCGTTCGTGGACTTCGTGCACACGTGCGGCTGGACGACCGAGTTTGTGCAGCTGGATTGGACCGGGCCCCAGCCGAACTTCGATTCGACCGGGCTCTTCGCCCAGGTCGACGCGCAGACCGCGGGCAAGGCGGTGATGGGGTTTTCGCTTGGCGCGCTCTATGCCCACCTGGGCGCGCTCCGGGCGCGGCACCTGATCCTCGGGTCGATCTCGCCGTTCTTCCTCGAGGATGACGACGAGCCGCGGCGCTGGATGATCTCCTACCAGGCCGGCAACGCGCGCACACCCGCGGACGTGCTCGTGGGTGCGAAGGAGGACGCGCAGATGCACCGCCGCGCCACTGCCGTGCGTGATTTCTACCGCCGTCATACGTACACCGTCGTGCCCGACGCGGAACACGAACTCTGGCACCCAAATTACCTGCAGGCGGTCAAGACCGCCCTGGGACGCATCGAGAAGTGACGGGAAAAGCCTGACGGATCACCGGGAGTCTTCCGTTCCATCCGCTGGAACCGGTGGAGCCCGCCGTTTTCGACATTCGACGTCCGGCCGTCAGCTGTCCTAGAAACACGAACCCTTTTCAGGTGCCTGCGGTCTGAAGAGCGGTTTCTCGCGTGAAGATCCTCCGGCTCCTCCTGGTTATCCTCGGCATCGTGGCGGTGTTGGCCGTCCTCGTGCTGGCGGCGGCGTTCAATCCGTCGGTCCAGACGTGGTACGCCCAAGGCCGGCTGGCGGGACATCCCGAGTGGCATGCCACGGTGGGCTCGGTCACGGCGGGGCTGAACGAAGTCGAGCTGGAGAACCTGAAGTTCGAGGTCGGTGGGGCGGTCGTGACGGTGCCGTCGGCGCGGGCCAATCTGCCGGTGAAGCGGGCGCTCCTGGAAAAGCGATTCAGTTTTCAGAGCCTGGTGGCGAAGGGGTGGACCATCGAACTCGCGGCGAGCCTGGACGCGCCGAATGACGCGAATGCGGCGCCCGCCGGTTCAACTCCGGCCGGCGGCGAGGCCGATTCCGGTTCGCCGGCGGCGGCGGCCCGGCAGGCAGCCGGAGTCTGGCAGGGGATCCTGAGTGGCTGGAAACTTCCCTGTGATGTCACCCTCGACGGGGCCGAGCTCGAGGGCGACGTCTATGTGCCGCGGCCCGGCGACCTGCCGCAGCGGGTGCACGTGGCGATCAAGGGCGGCGGATTGCGCGCCGGACTCAAGTCGTCGCTGGCGCTGGATGTCTCCACGGTTGATCCCTGGAAAGGAGTCCGGGTCGCCGCGGCCCACGGCAAGCTGCAGGTGGTGATGGATACGCCGCGGACCCTTGACTCGGTGGCGGTCCAGGCGGACCTGGTGGGACAGGGGCCGGCGGTGCCGGACGATTTTTCTGTCGCCGGTTCGCTCACCGTGCGGCGACAGCTGCTGGAGGAGACCCACGTGCTGTCGTTGAGCCGCGGTGGCCGGACGCTGGCGAGCCTCATGGCGCATCATGACCGCGCGACCGGGGCCTGGGCGGGAAACTGGGAATTCGACCTGCGCGGCAATGATGCCGCGCCCGTGCTGCCGGAGGAGGCCTGGGCCGGCGCGAGGCTCGCGGGCGCGGGCGGGTTCACGGCGCCGCCCGACTGGTCACGGTTCGAGCTCGAGGGCCAGGCGCGGGCCGAGGTGGCGCGGCTGGCCGCATGGTCGCCCTGGCTGGCGCCGGTGGGATCGACAGCGATCGAGGCGATCTTCCGGACCGATTTCGCGGGGCCGGTCCTGCGCGTGAGGGAGCTGACCCTGAAGGCGACGGGCCAGGCGCTCGGAGCGGCGGTGCGGGGGTTGCAGCCGTTCGCCTATGACTTCGAACAGGGCACGGTAAAACCGGACCGGCCGCAGGAGGACCTGCTGGCGGTCAATGTCGCCATGATCCCCTGGCGCTGGCTCCCGCTGGGCAACACCAAGTTCACGTGCCGGGGCGGCGAGATGCGCGGCGACTTCCTGGTGCGCCTGCGGGACCGCGTGTGGATCCTGACCCCCAAGGCGCCGCTGGCGG
>CAZUQB010000005.1:7454-40803 GCA_964622405.1 uncultured Opitutaceae bacterium
CTGGTGCGCCTGCGGGACCGCGTGTGGATCCTGACCCCCAAGGCGCCGCTGGCGGCGTCCGGCGTGGCGATCGCCTGGGGCGGGCGGCCGTTGGTGAAAGAGGTGACCATCACGGCGGCGCCGCGGGTGACGATCGACCCGCAGGGCTGGCGGGTGAACGTTGCGCCGTTGACCTTGAGCGGGGCGGGGAAACGCGTGCTCGAAGTGACGGGCCAGGTCTCGCGTCGGAGCGGCGCGGATCAGGCCACGGTGGTGGCGGGCAATTGGACGGCGGACCTCGCGGGCGCCGCGGAGGCGCCGGCCCAGTTTCCCGGCCTGGTCGGGCTCAACGCGGGTTCCGCGAGCGGGGAGATTTCCGCGAGCCTGGGCGCGGTGTCGCAGATCGTCGGAAAACTGGCGGTCGCGGGCCGGGACCCGGCGCACGCCTTCACGGCGGACGTGCATGCGGACATCGATGAGTACGGGCGGATCGATTACACGGTGCCGTTGAAACTGACGACGGGACCGGACGTGACGGACCTGAAGGCGGAGGGATCGTGGGCCACGGCGGGATCCGAAGGCCGGATGAACGTCCGGCTTTCGGGAGACACCCTCGTGCTGGCCCATGTGCGCCGGCTCGGGCCGGTGCTGGCGAGCTGGTCGGGATTTGCCGTGGGCGCGGACGACGCGCGCGACGCGGTACCGTTCTGGCGGCCGTGGGAAGGGACGATCACCCTGCAGGTGAACCAGCTCAAGGACGGCCCGCAGACCCTGGCGGACGTCGGGGGCAGCGTCGAATTCACGGCCAACTCCATCCAGCTGGAGCACGGGCACTATGCCCTCACGCCGCTGAATCCCGTGGATTTCGAGGGCCGCCTCACCTTCGAGCCGGCGGCGGCGGAGCCCTATGCGCTGCAGGGCCGGGGCGGCATGGCGGAATTTGACGCGACGCTGCTGCTGGGCCCGGCACCGAAGGACCAGGACCCGCTGGTGGAGGGCCGGTTCGTGCTGGAGGGGAAGGTCGCGGGCCGGGGCGCGAACCTGGGCAACCTGCTGGCGCACCGGCGGGAGGAGTATCGCCTCAGCAGCAAGGCGGGGATGGTCCGGATGCTGGCGGCGCACGTCAGCGACGCGTTGCCCGACGAGATGCCCGGCAAAGTCTCGGACTCGCTGGACAGCGCGGGCTACATGCTGGGCAAGCTGTTCAAGGTGGACAGCAACAAGGTGGGCTCGGGTCAGCGGAAGCTGAGCAAGCCGATGGAGGCGGTGCTGAATTTCTCCTATGCGATCACGGAGATCGGCTACGACGAGTTCGTGGTGACCGCGGTGCGCGGGGCCGATGCGACGTACGAGTTGACCTCGGTCAGCCTGACCGCGCCGGAAGTGCGCTTCACCGGCACCGGCCGGCTGGGCGGGAAGCCGGACCAGCCGCTGCGGGCCCGGCCGCTGGCGCTGGAGCTGCGGATTGGCGCGCGCGGCAAGCTGGCGGAGCTGATGGCGCAGACGGAGATGGCGGCCGAGCCGAAGGACGCCGCCGGATTCGTGATGCTGACGAAGCCGGCGCATTTCGGCGGCAGCCTAGATCATTTCGATTTCAGCGACTGGCAGCACACGCTGGCGAAGGCGGCGATGCGGAAGCCCGCGGCCGGGAAGAAGGCAGAGTAGGGCAGGGCATCCGGCGAACCCGGACCGGAGGCGGGCAAGACCGCCCGTGGCGCGGCCGGTGGCTCGCGACGGGACCGGCCGGACGCGCTGGCGCCATCACGCGGGCGCCCGATGGCAGGGAGCGGCGCCGGCACGTGGAGGCCGAATCCTTAAATAACATTCAGCACCCGTTAATGTTCGATTAATGGGCGGAGCCTAGGGTGCGGCGGTCACCTTTCCGGACCCCCAACCCATTCGCCCCTGTTTCCTCAATGAAGACCCTCATCAAATTCGTTTTCCTATTCACGCTGGGTGCCGCCTCGCTGCTGGCCCAGGCGCCGGCCAAGCCGGCCAAGAACTGGACCGCCCCGGCGCACAAGATCTACGCGCAGCAGCTTTCCGACGAGGTCATGGCGTCCCATCCCGAACTCCTCAGCATCACCTTTCACGGCGTGCCCCCGGGCCTGGACAAAGTCTACACGATGTTCGCCGGCTCGTATCCCGAGCGCATCGGCAATCCCGACGACCCGGACGACGTGATGGTCATCCAGCTTGGCATCACCATCGTCGATCCCCGCTGGCACCGCTTCAAGGACACGGTCAAGAAATTCGTCATGATGATGCCGCTGCGTGACGCCAACGGCGAGAACTGCGGCCTGCTGGTCGCGGCCTTCAAGAACGACGGCCAGTACCACAAGTCCGAGCGGGAGTTCTTCACGATGGGCCTCGACCTCCGCGATTCGCTCCAGCCGAAGATCGCCAGCTACGAGGGCCTGTTCGCCCCCGTCAAGTAACCCGCCGGTTTCCCTCGCGCCCATGAAGCTCAAGCTCCTTGCCCTGGCCGCCCTCGGGGCGATCGCGGCCCAGGCCCAGCCGTTCTACCGGCTGGAATCCGCCCTCACCATCCCGAGCCCGACGGCCCCGTCGTGGGACTATCTGACCTACGACTCGTCGCGCGACTACCTGTACATCGCGCGGCGTGACGACGGCATCCTCATCTACGACGCCAAGGCGAAAAAGATCATCGGGTCCCTCGAGGATTCCAAGGGCGGCAACTCGACCGTTCTCGTGCCGGAGTTCGACCGCGTTTATGTCGTGAAGCAGGACGGCACGCTGCTGGTCCTCCAGCTCTCGACCCTGAAGAAGATCGGCGACGTCAGCGTCGGCGACAATGCCGACAACGCGTTCTACGATCCGGCCACCAAGCAGCTCCTCGTCACGCAGGGCGACAGCAGCCAGGCGACGTTTGTCGACGCCAAGACCGGGGCCATCAACGGCGTGCTCAAGGTCGACAGCGAGAGCCTCGAGGGCACCGCCCCCGACGGCGCGGGAAACTACTACATGGCCCTGCGGGACCGCGACAAGGTGATCAAGATCGACGCCCGCGCGCGTACCGTGGAGGCGGAGTGGAGGATCGGCCAGCACATCAAGCCGAACGGCGTGGCCTACGACACCGCGAATCAGCGCCTGTTTGTCTCCACCCGGGGCGAGAATCCGGCCCTGCTGGTGTTCGACCCGACGGGCAAGATTGTCGCCGAGCCCACCATCGGCCGGGGCAACGACCAGGTGGTCTACGACGCCGAGGCGAAGAAGATCTACACCTCGAACGGCTTTGACGGCACCCTGGTCATCCTCAATCAGGTCGACGCCAACACCTACCGGCTAGCCGAAGCCGCGACGACGCGGCCGTATGCGCGCACGATGGCCCTGGATCCGAAGACCAAGACGGTCTACCTCACCACCGCGGAAGGCACCGTCGACCCGGCGAAGAAAGTGAAGACCGAGATCTCCGCCTTCTATCCCAACAAGTACTTCAAGGACACTTTCACGCTGCTGGTCTATACCAGCCGCTGACCTCCGCCCACCCCCGGTTCTCCCCATGCTTACCCCATCGCTTACCCACCGCCGCCTTGCCGCGGCCGCCACCCTGCTGCTGGCCCTCGCGCCCAGCGCCTTCGCCCTGAAATACGCACCGGTTGAACATCACCTGGTCGCCGATCCGGCGCTCCCGGTCTGGCAGCCCGGCAAGGTCGACTCGGTTCCAGAGGAGGAGCTCAACCTGGTCGGCGCCGACATCATGGACGAGATCACCCTCGGGTGGATCAAGCTCTACCGCGCCGCGTATCCGCGCCTGAGCGTCACGATGGAGGCGCGCGCCTCCGGCTCGGGCGTCCCGGCGCTGACCGCCGGCATTGCGCACCTGGCGCCCGTGGGCCGCGAGGCGCTGCCGAAGGAGCATGACGCGTTCGTGCAGAAATTCGGCTACGAGCCCTTTGCGATCCGGGTCGCCACCGGCAGCCTCGGCTCTCTCGGCAAGACCGCTACCAGTGTCTTCCTGGTGGCGAAGGACAACCCGATCCAGGGCCTGACCTTTGCGCAGCTCGACGCGATCTACTCGAAGACCCGCAAGCGCGGCCACGCCGACATCACGACCTGGGGCGACCTCGGCCTCACCGGCGAATGGGCAAAGCGCCCGATCCACACCTACGGCCTGAAGCCGCCGAACGGCATCGAGCAGTTTGTGAAATGGCAGGTCCTCCTCGGCGGCGAGTGGAAGGACAACATCCAGCACGTGAAGGGCCAGGGCTTCACCCACGCGTTCACCGTCGCCTCGAACGACATGCACACCCAGCTGGGCGGCCTGACGTACGCGCTCCTCGCGAATGTGACGCCCGATGTGCGGGTGGTGCCGCTGGCGGAGAAGGACGGTGATCCGTTCGTCGCGCCGACGATCGATACGGTCTACCACCACACTTACCCGCTGAGCCGGTACGTCTACATCTTCGTCAACCGTCCTCCGGGGAAGCCGCTCGAGCCCAAGATCAAGGAATTCCTCAAGCTGGTCCTGAGCAAGCAGGGCCAGGACGTGGTGGCCGCCGAGGGGGTGTTCATGCCCCTGCTGCCCGAAGTCGTGAAAGCGGAACTCGCGAAGCTCGAGTGAACGGTTGCGCCAAGGCGCTTCTCACAACCCTCGCCCTGACGGCGGGGGTTGTTGCTTTGGCGGGGGAGGAACTGCCCGTGGCCAGCGCGGAGAGCATGGACGCGCTCATGAGTGCATGGGTCCGCGCGTACACCGCCGCGCATCCCGCGAGCCCGGCCCGGGTGGCGCGGCGCGCCCGGTTCTCCGCCGATCTGCTTGACGCATTGGCGCGTGGCGAGGTGCAGGTGGCGCCGTTTGCGCGCGAGCTGTTTCCCTCCGAACAGGCCCGCTTCCGGGAGCTGACCGGCGAGGGGCCCGTGCTCGTGCCCGTGGCCACCGGCAGCCGTGCCACGAAGGGTGGCACGCATGCGATCGTGATCTTCGTGAATGTCCGCAACCCGATCGCGCGGCTCTCGCTGGCGCAGCTGCGCGAGGTATTCGCCGCCGACGGCGCGATCACGACCTGGGGGCAGCTGGGGCTCACCGGCGAGTGGGCGGACCGGCGTATCCAGCTTCACGGCATGCGCGGGCGGCGCGAGTCGGGCAATCCGCCGGGAATCGTGAACTACCTCGAGTCGCGCCTGCTGGCGGGACGCCGGTGGCGGCCGGACCTGCACGAATATGCCGACCAGCCTGGCGTGCAGTCGCTTGAACAGATCGTGCGGGCCGTCGCGGCCGATCCGGCGGGCCTCGGCTACAGCGGCTTTGCCTACGCGGTGCCGGGGGCGAAACCGGTGGCCTTGGCCGAGACGGAGGCGGGGCCGTGGTACGCCGGTACGTCCGAGGACATTGCCCAGCGGCGATATCCACTGACGCGGACGGTTTACCTGGCAACCGGGGCGCGGCCCACGCGTGAGGCGAGGGAGTTCGTGGCCCTGGCCCGCAGCGCGGCGGGCCAGCGGGCGATCGCCGGCGACCGGTCCGGCTTCTTCCCGCTGCCGGTCGGTCCGGCGCCCGGCACGAGCTACCTCACGTCGGACGGCGCGGTGGCCATCGTCGGCTACAATGACATGGCCGAGATGCTCGACGCCGTCACCCGCCGCTTTGAGGAGATCTATCCCGGCGTCCGGTTTGCGCTGCGGCTCGAGGGGACGCGCACGGCGCCGCCGGCCCTGGCGCGCGGCGAGTCGGCGCTGGCCCCGATGGGCGCCGAGTTCTCCCCGGCCGAACTGGCGGCGTACCGGGCCGCCGGCCACGGCGAACCCCGGATGTTCCGGATCGCCCACGCCTCGCTGCGGACCACGGCGCTCAGCGGTCCGCTGGCGATCTTCGTCCCGCGGGACAGCCCGATCCGCCACCTCAGCCTGGCAGACCTGGCGGAGATCTTCTCGGGCCAATCGACGCGCGGCCTCCAGCCCTACGGACTGGCACCGGCCACGGCCCTGGGCCGGTTCATGCAGGCGCGCGGCTTGGGCGGTGCCGACCTTGGGCCGCAGGTCCGCGTCTTCGCGCAGTCGCGTGACGTGGTGCGCGCGGTGGCGGCGGACCCGCGCGGCATTGGCTTCGCCGCGGCCGTGGCCGCCCAACCCGGGGTGCGGGCGCTGCCGCTGGCGGAGCGCCCCGGCGATCCGCCGGTCGAGCTGACCGAGGCCACGGTGCAGGCGGGGCTCTACCCGCTCGACCGTTTTCTCCTGATCTACGCCCGGGATCCGCTGGATCCGCTGGTCCGGGCCTACCTCGACCTGGTGCTTTCGCCGGAAGGGCAGGGGCTCATCGGCGCCGGAAAACTCGGCTATCTCCCGCTGAACGCGGTTGAGCTCGCGACGGAGCGGACCAAGCTGGGCCCCGAGCCGGTGGGCGACCCATAACCTGAATCGGATTTCAGGTTTGTTTCAGCTTCCTTTTAATGAGCTCGATTAGTTTCGCCGCCTGCACCCCGCCTGTCCGATCACTGATCGGCCAACCCCAATCCCCCGCCTCCCCAATGAACCGTCTCGTCTGTTCGTATGTCTTGTCTTCGCGTTCCGCCCTGCTCGTGGGCCTCGCGTGTGGGCTCCTGAGCCCGGCCGCTTCGGTCTCAGGCCAGGAGCAGGATCTCCCGGCCAACGACAAAGTCGTCAAGATGGACGCCTTCAAGGTGTCGTCGGACATCGACAGCTATCACCAGACAACGTCGTCGATGGCGTCGAAGGTGCCGATGGACCTGAAGGAGCTGTCGTCGTCGCTCTCGATCTTGAACTCCGCCGCGATCACCGACCGCAACGCGGTGACGCTCGTCGACGTCTTCGGCTACGTGGTCGGCGCCACGCAGTCCCAGGGCAACATCAACGGCTTCTCTTTCCGCGGCTTTCCCAACACGGGCAGCTACACCCAAAACATCCAGTTTGACGGCCTGATGGGCGCGACGCTCAAGAAGGCGGCGACGAGTGCGGCGAACGTGGACAGCCTCGAGTTCCTCAAGGGCCCGAACGGCGTCCTGTACGGCCAGATGAATCCGGGCGGACTGCTCAACATTGTCACGAAGTCGCCGAAGGAGACCCGCGAGACCTCGATGCGTTTCACCGTGGGAACCTTTGCCGGCGAGTTCCGAAATGCCGGCGAGCGGAACACGGAGTCGATCAGCGTGGACACCACCGGCCCGGTAGGCCAAAGCAAGCACCTCTTCTACCGCTTTGTGGCGGATGCGAGCAAGGCGCCGAGTTCCCGCCCGCAGAACTGGAGCAACGCGCTCTCCTTCTACCCGTCGCTGACGTACAAGTGGAGCCGGGAGACCTACTTCACGGTCAAGGGTGAGATCAGCGAGGATTTTCGGCGCCAGGACGACGGCGTGATCCCGATCTTCACCAACAACACCGCGTTTGGGCCCACGGCCTTCTACTACACGGCGCCGCTGAACACGGTCTACAACGACACCAAGGACAAGGCGACGGACCGCGGCTCCGCGATCTCGAGCTACTTTCACGCGCAGCTCCCGGGCGACTGGATCCTCCGGGCCCAGACGCGGTCGGTGTGGCACCTCGACGTCGTGCGGGAATTCACGGTCAACAATGCCAACGTCTTCTCGCCGACCTCGACGTTCGGCAAGCCGACCTCGCTCCTGCGCCGCCAGTACAACTACGTGAAGAACGGCCACCGCTACAACTACGGCGACTTGAATATTTTCCGGATCTTCCACACCGGCAGCGTCACCCAGACCCTGATCCTCGGGACGGGCGCGGGCGGCGAGTTCTTCGGCAACTCGCGCATCGCCTTCGGCCCCAATCAGGCGGTCGCGAACGCGATCACGCTGACGAACCCGCTGCTCGACCAGCTCGACTATCCGGCCGACGGCACCGGCGCCACGAACCAGATCACCTACCAGACTGCCTTCGGCCAGTATATCTCCGACCAGATCAAGGTGGGCGACCGCCTTCACCTGTCGCTCGGCATCCGGCACGACAGCACCAAGGTGCACGGGCAAAACACGCTGAATCCGGCCCTGACGACCTTTGCCTCCAAGACGACCTCGACCACGAAGCAATTCGGCGTGGTCTACGATGTCACCAAGAACATCTCGCCGTATTTCAGCTATAGCCAGTCGGTCAAGCCCCAGGTCGCGATCGCCTACGATTCGAGCGGCAACTCGAATTTCCCGGCGGAATCGGGCGAGCAGTACGAGGGCGGCATCAAGTTCGACACCGCCAACAAGGACCTGAACATCACCCTGGCGGCCTACGAGATCAACCGCACGAACGTCCTCGTGGCCTCCGGCACCAATTTCACCGTGGCCACGGGTTCCGCCCAGGTGGGCCAGGCGATCTCGCGCCTGGACGGCAAGCAGCAGAGCCGCGGTTTCGAGGCGGAGGTCCAGTGGCAGCCGATTCCAAACTGGCAGATGCAGGCCGGCTTTGCCTACTCGAAGGCGATCATCGCGGCGTCGTCAAAAAACCCGGCCTCGGTCGGCTTGGACCTCGCCAATGCTCCGCGGCGGACCGGCAATCTCTGGACGCGCTACAACTTCGCCAACGGGCCGCTGCAGGGCCTCGGGCTCGGGTTTGGCACGATCTACGTCGGCCAGGCGTGGGCCGGCGACCCGACGACCACGGTGTACTATCGTCTCCCGGGCTGGGTCCGGGTCGACAGCTCGGTCTTCTACAAGTGGAAGAACTATGATTTCGCGCTCAACGTCCAGAACCTGTTCGACCGCCGTTACATCTCCTCGGCGCAGAGCGCCCTGACGCTGAACATCGGTGAGATGCGCAAGCTGACGCTCTCCGTCGGGCATCGCTTCTAGCCGGGCGACAGCACCTGCCCGGTCACGCGGCCGCCGGTCCCATCCGGCGGCCTTTCTTCTCCCCTCGACCCGCCCCGACCGTGAACCGTCCTGGTGGCGTGCTGCTCCTCCTCGTGGCGCCGCCCGACCGATGAGGCGCATCGCCTCCCGTCCCCTCGTCCAAGCACTCGGCGCAAACCTCCTCGGCGCGACCCGCGGCTCCGGCCGGGGAGCGGGGCTCGACGTTAATCCATATTCAGGGAGAATTCAGGATCCCTTAAGCTCGCGCCGCCATAGTGTGACCGCGGTTCCGCTGCCGACCCCAACCCTGGCGGGCCTCCCTCCTGTTTCCCCATGAATGTCGTTTCCTCCCTTGGCTTACGTTCAATCGCTCGGCGCGCCCTGCTTTGGGCGTCCCTCGCTGGCGCCGCCATGCTGCCGCTTCCGGCCACCGCCGGCCCGACCAATGTGCTGATCCGCACGCCGGCGGGCGGGAAGGAGCCGGACAATTTGGGCGCCCTCCTCTCCAAGTGGCGGCAGTCCGGCCAGGTCGCGAATGTGCTCCACCTGACCCAGGGCCGGGGAGAGAAGCCCGGCGCCAAGGCGATCTTCGAGTCGCTGACCGTGCTCGAGTTTCCGACCGACGCCGCCTGCCGCGCGTGGCAGCGCAACGCCGCGCCGGCGCTCCCCGCGGGACTGATCGTGCGGCAGGCCGATGCGCTGACGCACGGCGAGCTTTCGCCGCGCGATTCGAACCGCTCGGTCTTCGTGGTCAACGCCTACACGCCGACCGTGTCCAACGAGCGCTACAACGAATTCGCCCAGGGCTACCTCAAGCCCCTCTACGAGGCGCAGCGGGCGACCAAGAATCTTGTGCGCTTCACGATGTACCTGGAGCGGGGCGAGGTCGGCAAGGCGAACGCGATCGCCGTGCTCGAGTACCGCGACCCGGTCGCCTTCGCGGCGAACACCGCCGCCAAGGCCGGGATCCGTGCGCAGCTCATGGCCACGACGCCCAGCTATGCCAAGTTTCACCCGATCAAGGACCAATTGCGCTCGGACGACGGCGGCACGTTTGCCACCTATACCGAGCTCCCGCCGCCCGACCTGAGCGACCTGCCGGCCTACCAGCCGGAGGTGAAGATTGTCGGCTCGATCCGGATCGTCGGCAGCGAGCTGAAGAACGCGGTCGACCAGCTGGCGGAGGGTTTCCGTCACTTCCATCCGGAGGCGCGGGTCTCGACCAACTTCATGACGAGCAGCGAGGGCGGCATTGCCGGGCTCTACTGCGGCATCTCCGACGTGGCCCCGATGGGCGACGACGCAAAGATCACCGACCAGATGCCCTTCTTCAACACGTTCGGCTACATGCCGACGGAGATCTCGGTGGCGACGGGCGGCTACGAGAAGCGTGGTTCGCTCTGGGCCTGGGCCATCGTCGTCAACCGGGACAACCCGCTCGAGGAAATCTCGATGGACCAGCTCGAGCGCACCTTCGGCGCTGAGCGCAGCGGCGGGTGGGAGCTCGTGAACCACAACTGGATGTACTCGGCGAAGTACGCGCGGGGCGCCGACACCAACATCCGCACCTGGGACCAACTCGGCCTGTCGGGCGAGTTTGCCGGCAAGACGATCGAGACCTTCGGCTATAGCGCGCCGGGCTTCGAAATCGCGATCCAGCGCTCCTGGTTCCACTGGTCCGACAAATGGAACCCGAACTTCATGCAGTACGTCGAGGCGAAGCAGGGCTCGCCCGGTGCGGCCGGCGAAGCCGTCGCGAGCGAGCGTCCGCTGGAGATGCTCTCGCGAAACAAGTTCGCCATCGGCATCGCGGCCATGATGCACGTGAAGGACTATCCGAACGTGAAGGTGCTCCGGATCGTCCCGCGCTCCGGCGGCCCGGCCGTGGCGCTCACGCCGGACAACGTCGCCAATCGGACCTATCCGCTGATCCGCGACGCCTACTTCTACGTGAACAAGCCCCCCGGCCGCCCGCTCGATCCGCGCGCCCGCGAGTTCATGCGCTTCGTCCTGAGCCGCGAGGGTCAGGAGATCATCGCCAAGGTCGGCTACTATTATCCGCTTCCGGCTGCCTACCTGAAGGAGCAGCTCCAGAAGCTGGATTGACCGCCGGGCGGTCAACCCTGGCCGCTGCCGGCACCGCCGGTCCCCGCCCCAACCCCTCATGAGAATTCTCGCCCATCCGTCCGTCCTCGCGGCCGCGGCGCTGCTCGCCGCAGCCCTGCCGTCGTCTGGTGCCACCGAGCGGTCCTCGGCCGACACCCTCAATGCGCTCAAGGCGCAGGCCGACCATTTCCGCATCGTCCGCGAGCGTGGCGAGAAGGCGTACTACCAGCCGCGGTTCGACCTGAGCGCGCTGCCGCACTACCAGCCGGAGAAGCTGCTCACCGGCTGGCTCAAGATCCATGGCAACAACTACATTGCCGATGGCCTGCTCGGCGAATACTGGGCGAAGGCCTTCGCGAAGTTCCAGCCCGGCATCCGGCTTTCCTACTACCTGCCGACCTCCGCCGGCTCCTTCGGCGCCCTCGATTACAACCAGGCCGACCTGATCTTTTCCCACCGGCCCGGGTTCTACGACCTGCTGGCGTACGAGCGGATGAAGAACTGCGACCCGGTCGAGATCGCCGCGGTCACCGGCTCGTTCGACGTGGGCGGCTGGGAGAATTCGTTCACGATCATCGTCAACGACGAGAATCCGCTGAAGGGCCTGACCATGGAGCAGCTCGACGGGATCTTCGGCGCCGAGCGCGAGGGCGGCTGGGTCGGCACCAACTGGCGTCCCGACCTCGCGCGCGGTCCCGAGCAGAACCTCCGCACCTGGGGGCAGCTCGGCCTGACCGGCGAATGGGCCGACAAGCCGATCCACGTCTACGGCTTCGCGCTCCGCTACAACACCGCCACGGCCTTCTGCGACCTCGTCCTCAAGGGCAGCGACAAGTGGAACGAGCAGATCAAGGCCTACGGGAATTACATGGCCCCGGACGGCAAGCGCTACATCGAAGCCGACCAGATCACCACGGCCATCGGGAAGGACAAGTATGCGATCGGTTTCAACCGCTACCGCGGCGAACGCCCGCACGTGAAACGCCTCGCGGTCGGACGCGGCGGCGGGCCGCTGGTGGAGCACACGATTGACCACGTCCAGGACGGCACCTATCCGCTCGCGACCCAGGTCTATTTCTACACGACGGTGCTGCCCGGGCAGAAGATGGACCCGATGGTGCGGGAGTTCCTGCGCTTCATCGTCAGCCAGGAAGGCCAGGCCGAGGTCCAGCGCGACGGCAAGTACCTGCCCCTGACGGCCGAACTGGCGCGCGAGCAGTTGAGGAAACTGGAGTGAACCTCATCGCAAGCCGACTCCGTGGCTTTCTGGTCCTGCTGGCGATCTGGCCCGTGGTCCTGCGCGCCGCGCCGTCGCGCGGCTCCACCGGCCTCGAGATGCAGGCGGCCCGCGCCGAGGGGCTGGTGCTCAAGGGCAAGAAGTCCTATTACCCGGCGGACAAGTGGGACCTCTCGGACCTGCCGGCCTATGTGCCGCAGGAAGCGGTCTCCGGCACGATCCGTCTCTGGGGCAGCAACTACATCGTGGATGGCCGGCTCGGCGAGTACTGGGAGCAGGCCTTCCGGCAGTTTCATCCGGGGGTTAAGTTCGAGTTTCACATGCTCACCACCCGCGCCGCGGTGCCGTCGCTCGTGTTCGGCGTCGCGGATCTCGGCATCGGCCGGAAGATCAAGACCGAGGAGCTGCAGCTCTACCAGCGCTACAAGAACGGCGACCCGCTCGAGATCGTGGTCGCGACCGGATCCTACAACGTCACCGGCTGGAATCCGGGCTTCGGGATCGTCGTCCATCAGGACAACCCGCTCACCCGGATCACGCTGGAGCAGTTGGACGGGATCTTTGGCGCCGAGCGGCTCGGCGGCTGGGTCGGCACCGACTGGCATCCGGAAAAAGCCCGGGGTCCCGAGAAGAATCTCCGCACGTGGGGCCAGCTGGGCCTGACCGGGGAGTGGGCCCACCGCGAGATCACGCCCTACGGCCTCAATCAGCGCTACAGCCAGGCGTCATGGATGTCCGACCGCATCCTCGGCGGCAGCGACAAGTGGAACGAGCGGCTGCGCATCTATGCCAACTACGCCGCGCCCGAGGCGGGCGACGGGAAGGGCAGCTCGATGGGTTTCGGCCGCCTCAAGCGCGGCCTCAACGAGGACCTGCTCAAGGATCCCTCCGGCATCGCGTATGTCGGCTCGCCGGTCGGCGCCAATCTTCCGCCGGGCCTGAAGGTGCTCGAGCTCGCGGAAACCGCCGCCGGCCCCTACTACGCCTACACGATCGAAAACCTGCGGGCCCGGCGCTACCCGCTGTTCGACGAGATTTACGCCTACTGCGACACGAGCGAGGGGCGGGTGTCGGACCCCAAGGTGCGGGAATTCCTGCGCTTCATCGCCAGCCGCGAGGGGCAGGCCGCCGTGATGCGCGACGGCAAATACCTCCCGCTGACCGCCGCGGTCTGTCGCGAACAGCTTCAGAAGCTCCGGTAACCCTCGTCCCTTGCCCCCTATGAAAACGAAACGTTGCTTTGTGATTCTGGCCACTCTGGCGCTCGCGGGCGCCGCGCCGGCCGCCGACGGCGACAAGGTCTCCACGGGTCTCGCCATGCAGGAGGCCCGCGCCTCGGGCCTCAAGACCAAGGGCAAGAAAGCCTACTATCCGTCCAACCAGTGGGATCTCTCCGACTTGCCGGCCTACGTGCCGAAGCAGAAGGTCGCGGGCACGATCCGGCTCTGGGGCAGCAACTACATCGTCGACGGCAACGTCGGCGAATACTGGGAGCAGGCCTTCCGGAAATTCCATCCGGACGTGAAGATTGAATACCACATGCTCACGACCCGCGCCGCCGTGCCGTCGCTGGTCTTCGGCGTGTCCGACCTCGGCATGGGCCGCAAGATCACGACCGAGGAGCTGCAGCTCTACCAGCGCTACAAGAACAAGGACCCGCTCGAGGTCACGATCGCCACCGGCTCCTACAACGTCACGGGCTGGCAGCCGGGGTTCGGCATCGTGGTCAGCAAGGACAATCCGCTCACGCGGATCACCCTGGAGCAGCTGGACGGAATCTATGGCGCGGAGCGGCTCGGCGGCTGGGTCGGCACGGACTGGCACCCGGAGTTCGCCCGCGGCCCGGAGAAGAACCTCCGGAAGTGGGGCCAGCTCGGCCTGACGGGCGAGTGGGCGGACCAGGAGATCATCCCGTATGGGCTCAACCAGCGCTACCACCAGGCCGTCGAGATCTCCGACGCGATCCTCCAGGGCAGCGACAAGTGGAACGAAAAGCTGCGCATCTACGCCAACTACGTCGACCCGGGCAAATCCGCCGGCGACTCCGGCATGGGCTTCGGCGCCCTGAAGCGCGGGCTCAATGACGACCTGGTCAAGGACCGCTACGGCATCGCTTATGTCGCCGCCCCGGTCGGCAAGAACCTCCCGCCCGAGCTGAAGGTCCTCGAGCTGGCCCGCACGTCGGCCGGCCCCTACTACGCCTACACGATCGAGAATCTCCGCAGCCGGAAGTACCCGTTCTTCGACGAGATCTACGCCTACTGCGACAACCCGATGGACCCGATGGTGCGCGAGTACCTGCGCTTTATCGTGAGCCGCGAGGGGCAGGACGCGGTCATGCGCGACGGCAAATACCTGCCGCTCACCGCCGAAGTGTGCCGCGAACAACTCAAGAAGCTCGAATGAGGCGGCTCCATTGGCGGTGCTGGTTGCTGTGGGGCCTGGCCAGCTTGGTCGCGGCCGGGCCCGGCCGCGCCGCGGACGTTGATCCGGCGCTGGCCTTCGTGGAGCGGCTGCCGGCCTATGCTCCTGGCACGCGCGTCACCGGCACCATCCGCCTCTGGGGCCACGGCAGCCCGAAGCGGGATTTCATGGGCAAGCTGATCACGGCCTGGATCGCCGGGTTTTGCCGGCACCAGCCCGCGGTGCAGTTCGAGAACCACCTGTACGGCACCGCCTCAGCCATCGGCGCGCTCTACACCGGCGCGGGCAACCTGGCCTTGCTCGGGGAGGAGATCAGCCCGGCCGCTGCGGCGGCGTTCGTGCGCGAGAAGGGTTATGCCCCGACCGGGATCGAGGTCGCGACGGGCAGCCTCGACGTGAACTATTTCGATTATGCCCACATGGTGTTTGTCCACCGCGACAATCCCATCAAGGGCCTGACCCTCCGCCAGCTCGACGCGATCTTCGGCGCCGAGCACCGGCGCGGCCCGCGGAACATCCGCACCTGGGACGAGCTGGACTTGGGTGGAGCGTGGGCGGGTCGGCGCATCCAGCCCTACGGCTGGCAGGCCGACGTGGATTTCGCGCTCTTCTTCAGCGAGGCCGTGCTGGAAGGCAGCCACCGCTGGAATCCGGCGCTCAAGGAATTTGTGCATCTCAAGCGCCCGGACGGCACGCAGGTCGACCACGGGCAACGCATCCTCGAGGCGCTGGCCGCCGATCCGGCCGGCATCGCGATCTCCAACGTCCGCTATGCCAATCCCAGCGTGCGGCCGCTCCCGCTGGCGCGGGAGGAGGGTGGGCCCTTCTACGAGCCGAGCGTGGCGAACCTGATCGCGCAGACCTATCCGCTGGTGCGGATCATCCCGGCCTTCATCGACCGGCCGCCCGGTCAGCCGGTCGATCCCGCGGTGCGGGAGTTCCTGCGCTTTGTGCTGAGCCGCGAGGGACAGCAGATCCTCGTCCACGAAAGCGCCTATCTGCCGCTCGGCGCCGACGCCATCCGTCGCCAGCTGGAGAAGCTCCAATGAAGACGCGCACGTTCCTGCTCCTGCTGGCCCTGGGGCCGTTCGCCCACGGTGGTGACACGCTGCCACCGGTTGATCCGACCGCCGGGGCCGCCGCCGCCACGCTCAGTCTTGCCGGCAATCCTGCTCTTCGGGAAGTGGCGAACCGCTGGATCGCCGGGTTTGCTCGGCGTCAGCCGGGCGTGACCGTCGAAGTCCATTTCACGGGCAGCGACACCGGCATGGCGGAACTCTACACCGGCCGCGCCGACGTCGTGCTGCTGGGACGCGAACCCACCGCGAGCGAGATCCAGGCGTTTGAGTGGGTTTACCGTTATCGTCCGGCCATGGTGGAAATCCTCACCGGCAGCCTCGACCAGGCGGGCAAGTCGCCGGCACTGGTCGTGTTTGTGCACCGCGACAATCCGCTGGCCCGGATCTCCATGGAGCAATTGGCCCGGGCCTTCGGACCGGATCCGGCCGATGGATCGGCGCCGCTGCGTCGCTGGAGCCAGCTGGGCTTGGGCGGGGAGTGGGCAAACCGGCCGATTCACCTGTACGGGCCCGACATGATGTCGGGCACCGGCCGTTTTTTCCGCCATGCTGTGCTGGGCGAGGGCCGGCTGCTGAACTGGGAGAGTCTGGCCGAATTCGGCGACTCGGGCCTCTCGACGCATGATGCCGGGCCGAAGATCCTCGCGGCCCTTGCGTCCGACCCCGAAGGCCTCGCGGTGGCCTGGCTCGGCGCAGAGCAACCGGCGGTGCGCCCGGTCCCGCTGCAGGCCAAGCCGGAGGCCCCGGCGGTGGCGGCGACGCGGGAAACCCTGCTCGGGCGAACCTATCCCCTGACGCGGTCGGTGTGGGCGTACTACCACTGCAAACCGGGCCAGCCGGCCAGCCCGGTGATCCGCGATTTTCTGCGCTATGTCCTCAGTGCCGAGGGACAGCAGGCCGCCGACTCCGCCGCGGGATTTCTCCCGCTGACGCCCGACGCGGCCGCGGCGCAGGTCCGGCTGCTCGACTGAACCTTTCCCTTCCATTCATGAAACCTCATCGTCCCGTTGCGCTCTTCACCGTCATCGCCGCCCTCTGCCTCGCCACCACCGCGGCTCGCGCCGGCGATGCCAAGTACGGGCTCGCGGCCGAAAACAAGATTCAGGCTCAGCACCTTGTGAACGAGATCATGTCGGCCCATCCGGACCTGGTCACGGCGGGAATGCACTGCGTCCCGCCGGACGGCACCGCGCAGACGATCATTGCGTCGACCCTGAACGTCATCGGCAAGCGCAGCGACCCGGAGGACATCCTCCACGGAAGCACCGTCATCGCGCCCAGCGCCAAGGCCCCGAAGCTCGGGATCATGCTGCCACTGCGCGATCGCACGGGAAAGGACATCGGCTCGCTGGCGCTGGCATTCAAGTACCACGTCGGCGAGGACCAGGTGAAGTACCTCGCCGAGGCCACCGCGATTCGCGACCAGGTGGCCCAGCTCATCCCGTCGCTTTCCACCCTCTTTGTGAGCACTCCCTGAGGCAGCGCTCGCCAGCACCTCGATCACTCCCGAAAGGTCTCCCCATGAACCTGCGCCTGCTCCCGCGTTTAGTCCCGGTCACGCTCGTGGCTGGGTTCCTTGGCCTAGCCTTGGGTCGGGCGGCCGAGTTCGACCTGAGCGGCGTGCCGGCGTACGTCCCGCAGCAGCAGGTCAGCGGCGTGATCCGCAATTACGGCTTCGCCTTTGGCGGACTGCTCAAGGTCTGGGAGGAGGGATTTCGGCGGCACCAGCCCGGGGTGACGTTCCAGGATACGTTGCCGACGAGCGACGCGGCGTTTCCCGGGCTCGTGACGGGCGTCGCGGATCTCGCTCCCGATGGCGGCGAGCCGGCGATCACGGAGCTGCTCTCCTTCTTCGAGGTGTACGGCTACCACGCGACCGACATCACCGTCGCCTCCGGCACCTACGAGGTCGAGGGCAAGTCCCCGGGTATCGTCGTGTACGTCCACCCCGACAATCCCCTCACGAAGCTCACGCTCCGGCAGCTGGACGGGATCTTCGGTGCGGAGCGCAACGGCGCGCTGCGCGGATTCAAGTGGGACCTGAAGGCGGCGCGCGGCCCCGAAGAGAACCTCCGCACCTGGGGCCAGCTCGGCCTGACCGGCGAGTGGGCCAACCAGCCGATCCACACGTACGGCCATGCGCCATCGGGCACGACCCGGTTTTTCCAGCTCCGCGTGCTCCATAACAGCGACAAGTGGAATCCCAATTACCGCGGCTACGTGGAGACCGGCAGCAAGATGATCGATGATGACGACAAACTCACGCAGCGGGGCGGCGTGCAGCACATGCTGCGGGAGGAACTGATGAAAGACCGCTACGGCATCGCTTGGACGATTGTGCCGCAGGCGGCGAGGGTGCCCGGCCCGAAGCCGCTCGCCCTCGCGGCCGACGACGGCGGCCCGTATGTGGTGCCGAGCAAGGCCACCTTCCAGAACCGGACGTATCCGCTCGTGCGCAACCTGTATTTCTACCTCAACCGGAAGCCCGGCACGCCGGTGGAGCCGCGGCTGCGGGAATTCCTGCGCTACATCCTCAGCCGCGAGGGTCAGGAGGCGATCGTGACGAACGGCAACTATCTGCCGCTGCCGGCCGGGACGGTGGCGGCGCAGCGCGCGCGGCTGGACTGACGGCGACGGAGGCCGCCGGGTCGAAAGTCCGGAGGCCGAAAGTCTAAGGTAGCGTGCGCAGCTTCGCCGCCACGGGAGGACATGTGGCCACCTGATCCTGGTCCTTCGGCTTGGGGCCGGCCTCTTGGTTCTCAGTGAGCGAGATAACTGCTGCGGCGTACGCCGTCCGTTCTCCCTGCTCCCTTCTCCCTGCTCCCGTTTCGCCCGCCCGCGAGATTGGGCTGGAGACTGAATGGAAATTCAGGCGGGGTTCAGGCCGGATTTAACTCGATCCGGCAGACTGCCAAGACCCCGTGAGTGTGTTTTCCCGCAAAGTCCTCTTGCCGTTCCATCTTTGGGCCGGCCTGACCCTCGGCCTCGTCCTGGTGGTCATGGCGGTCTCGGGCGTCGTGCTCGTGTACCGCAACCAGCTCCAACCGCGCCTCCATCCGCGGCTCTTCGTGGTGACGCCGGGGGCCACGCGGCTGCCGGCGGACGACCTCGTGGCCCGGGCCCGCGCGGCTCACCCGGCCGCCGAGGTGGAAAGCGTGCGCTTCTACGGCGATCCGACGGCGCCGTTTCTCGTCTATTTCACGAACAAGGACTACGTTCACCTCAACCCCTACACCGGGGAGGTGCTGGGCGTCCGCCCGCGCTACGGCGTCTCGCTGGGCTGGGTCGAGGGGCTGCACAAATTCCTCCAGCTCAATCCGAGCGTGGGCGAAGCGATCACCGGCTACACCTCGATGGTGTTCGCCCTCGTCATCATCTCGGGCCTCGTCCTCTGGTGGCCGGCGACGCGCCGGGCGCTCACGGCCGGCCTCACGCTCAACCGCAAGCTGACGGGGCGGCCCTGGAACCTGAACCTGCACAAGGTCGTCGGCGTCTATGCGGCCGTGGTGCTGCTGGTCAGCGCCGTGACCGGCGTGCCCATCTCGCTCGACTGGACCAAGCGCGCGCTTTACGCCGTGACGGGCTCGACGCAGTTCGCACCACCCGCGCGCAAGACTGAGGCGGCGGCGCCGTTTGCCGGCTTCACGGCGTCGGCCCGGACGGTTGCCGCCCAGTACCCGGCCGCCCGCGAGACCTATCTGCCGCTGCCGCAGGACGGGTTGGTTCCGGCCTACGTGATCGAGGCTGATGCCGCGCATCCAAACGCGCGCTCCTACATCTGGCTCGATCCGGCGACGGCCCAGTCCATCAAGGCCACCCCGTTCCGGTTGGCGCCCTTCGGGCGGCGGCTCTACTACTGGATGATGTCCGTGCACACCGGCGTGTGGGGCGGACCGGTGGTCCCGCTGATCCTGCTGCTCGGCGCGCTCTGTGTGCCCGCGCTGGCCTACACCGGCACGGCCAGCTATCTCCGTCGCCGGTCCGGCCGAACCGCGGCGGCGGCCAAGCCGATGGGCGTCCCGGCGCGGAGGGCGCCGGCCCTGTCGGACCCCAATCCCGTCAAGTAGCCACTTACCCCAACCCCCATGGACCCCAAAGCCCCCGCTGCTCCCAACGCCTCGAACGGATTCTGGCCCCACGGCTGGTGGAAGCTGATGGAGTTCCGCATCGGCATCCTGCCCCTCCCGGTGCTCGTCGTCCTCATCGTCCTGCTTTCGGCCTTTGTCTGGACCGGCAAGTTTCCCGCCTCCGGCAAGACGCCCAATGATGTTTGCACGATGCTCGCGGTGCTCGCGGTCGGCGGCTTTGTGTGCGCCGAGATCGGCAAGCGCATCCCGCTGCTCAAGGACATCGGGGGCGCCGCGATCTTCGCGACATTCATCCCGTCCTACCTGGCTTTCAACAATTTGGTGCCGAAGGTGATTGTGCAGACGGTCACCGACTTCACCAAGGCGACCAACTTCCTCTACCTTTTCATCGCGAGCATCATCGTCGGCTCGATCCTCAGCATGGATCGCACGGTGCTGATCCGCGGCTTCCTGAAAATCTTCGTGCCGCTGGCCGTCGGCTCCGTCGCTGCCGCGCTCGTCGGCACCGGTGTCGGGACCCTGCTCGGTCTCGGGGCCAAGCACACCTTTTTCTACATCGTAGTCCCGATCATGGGCGGGGGCGTGGGCGAGGGGGCGATTCCGCTTTCGGTTGGGTACTCCGAGATCCTCCATCTCAAGCAGGGTGACGAATTCGCCCGGGTGCTGCCGCCGGTGATGTTCGGGAGCCTGACCGCGATCCTCTTCTCGGGCATGCTGAACTTCGTGGGCCGGAAGTTTCCCCACCTGACGGGCGAGGGCCGCCTGCAGCCCGGGGAGCAGGACAACCTGCATCCGCAGCAGGAGGAGATCACCGGCCACCTGGATGTGAGTCACATCGCGGCCGGCGCGAGCATCGCGATCACGCTTTATCTCCTCGGCGTGGCGGCCGGCACGCTGCCGCCCGAGAACTACCGCCTGCCGGCCCCGGTGGTCATGCTGTTCGTCGCCGTCGCCGTGAAGCTCTCGTCCGCCGTGCCCCCGGTGCTCCAGCAGGGCGCGGGCGTCGTCTACAAGTTTTTCCGCACCGCGGTGACCTATCCCCTGCTGTTTGCCATCGGCGTTGCCCTGACGCCATGGGACAAGCTGATGGAGGCGCTGCACCCGGCCAATCTCGTCACGATCGTGGCGACCGTGGCGACGTTGATGACCACCGGGTATTTCATCGGCCGCTGGGTGAAACTCTACCCGATTGAGGCCGCGATCGTGAACGCCTGCCACAGCGGCCAGGGCGGCACGGGCGACGTGGCCATCCTCACGGCGGCGAACCGCATGCAGCTGATGCCGTTCGCGCAGATTGCGACGCGCATCGGCGGCGCCATCACGGTCACGCTGGCCCTGATCACGCTGCGGTGGCTGGCCTGAGCCCGCGTCCGGATTTACCATGAAGACCATCCTCCTGCGTTCCGCCCTTGCCGGGTTCCTCTGCGTCGCCGTCCTGCGGACCACGGTCCTCGCAGCCGGGCGCAATGTCCTGTTTGTCAGCCAAACCAAAGCCGCGCCGGAGATCGTCGCCGCCGATGCCAAGGCCCAGGAGCACCTGCGGACGCTGGGTTATGTGGTCACGTTTGCCGACCAGAAGGACCCGGTGAACGTCGCCGGTCAGGACGTTGTCGTGATCTCCTCCGGGGTCAGCGCCCACGTGGTCGAGGCGAAGTTCAAGGCCGTTCCCGTCCCGGTGGTCACCTGGGAGTCTTACATCCTGCCGCACATGGGCCTGACGGGGAAGAAGGAGGATGCGGACTTTGGGACCAAGGAGGGCAAGAACCGTTATCTCTGGATGGTGAACGCCCCGCACGCGCTGTCCGCCGGCCTGCCGGCCGGGCTCCTGAATGTCGTGCAGAAAGGCGGACCCATGAACTGGGGCCGGCCGGGTCCCGGCGCGATCATCATCGCGACGCTGCCTGGCGAGCTCGATAAATCCCCGCTGTTCGCCTACGAGCGCGGCGCCACGATGGATGGCGAGAACCTCGCGCCCGCCCGGCGGGTGATGGTGTTCCTCGACAACACGACTTTCCCAATGCTGAACGAGGCGGGGCTGAAGCTCTTTGACGCCGCCGTCCAGTGGGCGGCGGAAGGCCGGTAAGGCGTCGCGCGACCGGCTCAGGCGTGCGCCAGCCGCACGCGGGCACACCAGAGAAATGGCCGGGATGCATGGCCCAGCGTGCGCGCCGCCACGGTGCGCAGTTCCGCGATGCCCAGTTCCTCCTCGGTGCAGCCCGAGCGCCGCAGGGCGACGATGTAGCCCTGGCTCAGCACCAGGCCGATCAGGCGCTCGGCGTTGCCTTCGTCGAAATGGTGCAGGACCACCTCGCGCACGTCGCGAAAGCGGCCGGAGGCCTGCATCCGCGCCAGATGGCCGGACTTGGGCCAGTGCCGCAGGCCGGCATCGACCTGGCGCTCGGATTCCAGCCGGCGGCCGATCTGGATGCACGCCGCGAAGGCGTCGTCGGCTTCCCGCGAGGGGGTGACCGGCGGCCAGTCGTAGTCGCCGGCGAGGAAGACACCGCCCGGCCGCAGGATCCGGGACGCCTCGGCAAAGGTCGTCTCAGGCTCCATCCAGTGCAGCGCCTGCATGCAGCACACCACGTCGGCCACGTGGTCCGGCAGGCCGGTCCGGTGTGAAAATCCCTCCCGGTACTCCACGTGCGGCGCCGCCGTCGCGGCGCGCGCCTGCTCCCGCATGTCGGCGGTGGGCTCGATGCCCACCACGCGCTCCGCCCGGTCCGCCCAGTACCGCGTGGACAGGCCCGTGCCGCTGCCGAGGTCGACGACGAGGCGCGGCGCGGGCCGGCCCGTCGCGAGCGCCACAAGCTGGGCGAGGGCCGCGGGCGGGCTGGGCCGGCACTGGTCGTAGTGGCCGGCGAAGCCGGTGAACCGGGCCACATTGACGGCAAAGTCGCGGGCGTCGCTCATGGTTCCAGCTTGGCGAGTTCGGCGGCGACCTCGTCGGCCCGCAGGGGATAGTAGGCGGAGGTGGGAATGAAGTCCTGGCCCTCGCGGCTCAGGATGAAGCGAAGGAATTCCCTGACCTGCGGCTTAAGGGGCTCGCCGGGCGCCCGGTTCAGCCGGATGTACAGGTAGCGGGTCAGCGGGTAGCGCCCCCGGGCGACGCTCTCCGCGGTGCCGGCGACGAACTCGTTGCCGGGCCGGGCCGCGATTGGCAGGGTGCGCAGGCCCGGCCCGCCGTCCTCGAAGCCGCCGAAACCAATGGCGCCCGGATCCGCCGCGATGGCGGCGGCGGTGTCTGCGACCGAACCTTCGGTCAGATCGCCGCGCCACGGTGCGCCCTCGAGCACGGACATCTGGAGCGACATCGCGTTGGGCGTGATCCGGGGCGGGATGAAAACGTGGACCGGACGATTGGCCCATTCGCCGCCCAGACCGAGCTGGCCCCAGGTGGTGATCGTCCCGACGCGACCGAACAACCGCGCCAATTGCGCCACGGTCAGCCCGGCCAGGGGATTGTCGCGGTGCACGAAGATCGCCTGGGCCGTCGTGCGCTGGGGGGTGTTGAACCCGCCGCGGGCCACGCGGAGCTCGAACGGCGCTGGCTGGCCGCGCACGGCCTGATAGATCACGCGCTCGCCCGGCCAGAGCTCGCGGCCCATCGGGGCGAGATCGGTCTCGCCGGCGAGCAGCGCCTGATAGCCGTTGAGCGTGCCCTGGTGCGACCACCGGTCGCCCTTGTGCACGCCGGGATGGATCCGGCAGAACGCCCGCATCCACGCCTCCACCAGCGACTCCATGCCATCGCTGCCCACGGTGGAAATCGAGCCGCTCACCGCCGCCGCGGCATGATAGGAGGGAATCGCCGGATCAACCGGCGCGAGATAACCGTCGAGTTTGGCGCGCTCCGCGGCCGCGGCCGCTGCGTCGAGCGCAAAGAAATGCGGGTAGGCGGCGAGGATGGCCTGTCCCTCGCGGCTGAGCACAAAGGCGAGGAACTCCTTCGTCTTCTGGGGCAGCGGGGCCCCGGGTCGCCGGTTCACGGCGAGATAGAGGGGACGGGCGAGCGGATAGGTCCGGTTGCCCACCGTGGCGTCGGAGGCCGCGACGAAAGGTCCGCCGTCCTGCTCGGCCAGCGCCAACGGAGCCACGCCCGGGGTGGGGAGAAAGCCCGCGAGCCCGATGGCTCCCGGAGTATGGGCGACGCGCTCGGCGACCTCGGCCGGCGTCGGCTGGCGATCGACCCCCGCGGCCCACGGACCATCGAGCAGCACCCGGTGCTGGATCTGGAGCGCCGGGGTTGAAAAATCGAGCGGGGTCACGACGGTGATCGGCCGGTCGGCCCATTCACCGGTCAGGCCGAGCTGGCCCCACTTCGTGATGGCGGCGGTCGCGCCCCGTCGGCGCGCGGCGCCAAAGACGGCGTCGAGTTGGGAAAGCGTGAGCTGCCGAAGCGGGTTGCCGGCTGCCACGTACACCGCAAGCGCCCCGGCCTCGGCCGCGGGCCGGAAACTGCCGGTGCCGACCCGGATGAGCAGCGGCTCCTTCATCATGTCGCCCTTGAACTGGTGGCCGTACGGCGCGAGCTCGGCCGGCCAGGGGTCGCGCGACATCGGGGCCACGTCGGTGACTTCCATGAGCAGGGCCCCAAAGGCCGCGGCGCCGCCCGGATGCTGCCAGCGCTCGCCGCGCGTGACGCCGGGTTGATGGCGCTGGAACGCGGCGAGCCAGGCCTCCATCAACGGCGCGAGGGCGTCGTCCCCCACACTGCTGAGCCCGCCGCTGACGCTTTGCTCGGCCCGGTAGGGCGGCAGGGCGGGATCGAGCGGGCCGGAGGCGCGCAGCGGCAGCGCGGCCAGCGCCAGCAGCGCGACGGCGAGGCCGGGCCTCATGGCGGGCCGAGCCGGGCGCGGGAGGCCGCGGCCTGTTCGCTGCGCAGGGGAAGGAAAGTGGCCTGGTCGCGGATGACCTGCTGGCCGTTGCGGCTGAGGATGAAGCGGGCGAACTCCTCGAGCGCCGGATTGAGAGGCTGGCCGGGAGCCCGGTTGACGTTGAGGAACACGAGGCGGCTCAGCGGATACGTCGCGCGGGCCACCTCCTCGTAGCCCGGGCCGACGGCGGGACTGCCCGGGGCCGGCGAGAGCGGCAGGAGCTTCACGCCGTCGCCCACGTAGGCGAGGCCGGCGTAGCCCAGGGCGTAGCGGTCGGCGGCCACCTGGGGCGAGATGGGGAAGACCGTCTCGACGAAGTTCAGATCCGTCCGCCATTCGCCGCGCCGGTCGCCGACGCTCAGCACGCGCTGGCGGACAAATTCCTCGAAACCGTTCCAGGGTTTCACGGCCCACACATGGATCGGCTGGTTCGCCCATTCGCCGGTCAGCCCGAGCTGGCCCCACGTCGTGATGGCGCCGCCGCCGCGGTGGCGCGTGGTCGAGAGGATGGCGTCGAGCTGGGCGAAGCTGAGCTCCCGGAGCGGATTGTCGGCGTGGACGAAGAATCCGACGGCGTCGAGGAAGCCGAAGTGCCGCCAGGTGCCGCCGGAGATCGGAAGACTCGTGGGGTCGTAGCCGAACTTCGCGCGGAACGCGGAGACATCGGACGGCTTGAGCTCGCGCGACACCGCGACGAAGTCGATGTCGCCCTTGACCAGCTCGATCGCGCCGAGACTGCCGGCGTACGGGGGCGGGACCTCGATCACGACCCCGGGGTAGAACTTCCGGAACTCGGCCGCCCAGCGCTTGGTCAGGTCGGCGAGGACATCGGACGCGGCGCCGCGGAGGTGACCGGTGAACGCGCGGTCATGGGCCGGCTGGAAGGGGGGCAGCGCGGCGTCAACCTCGGGCTGCAGGAGCTCGGGGGCGGGCAGGTCGCGTCCCTGGCGTTTCCAGAGCTCGGTCTGGGCCGCGGACGGCTTGGTCGGGAGCTCGCGGGCCGCGAGGGCCGGAACGAGCGCGAGCAAGGCGAGGAAAGGAAGACGATGAGCCAGGCGCATGGGGAGACGGGGTGGGGTGGAGCGGAGCGGGACGGAGGGCACCGCTTCGGACACGGTGCCAGCGGCGCCTGAATTGAACCTGAAATCTGCCCAAAAAAACGTTCAGTCGCGCGCCGGCGCATCGGGTGCCCCGGCGACGTCCGGCGCCGGCCCGGAGGCAAGGGGCAGTTCCATCACCACGCGCAGGCCGGTTCCCGCGGCGCCCGCCTCGGTCCAGATCCGGCCGTGGTGGAGGGTGACGATGCTGCGGCAGATCGCGAGGCCGAGCCCGGTGCCCTTGTCATGCTGGCCGGGATGCTCCAGGCGCACGAAGCGATCGAAGATCCGCTCGCGCTGGTCGGGGGGCACGCCCGGGCCCTCGTCCTGGACGGCCACGCGCCAGGCGTCCGCGGTGAACTCGGAGCGGATGACGACGGTGCGGCCGGCGGGCGTGTAGTTGAGGGCGTTGGAGAGAAGGTTCAGCACGACCTGGCGCAGCCAGCGCGGATCGAAGGCCACGAGGCCCGCGCCGTCCCGCGACGCCGCCAGCTTTACGCCGCGGCTGTCGGCGAGGACCTGCGCGTCCTGGAAGAAACCGTCGAGGAAGACGCCCGGGTCCTGGGGCCTCCGGTCCAGCGTGACCGCGTCGGCCTCGGCGCGGCAGAGGAAGAGGAGCTCCTCGATGAAGCGGTTCAACCGGTTGATCTCCTCGACCACGACCTGGAGGGACTCCTCCTGCGACTGGCTGAGCCCGCCCTCGAGCAGCATTTTCTCGGTCTGCAGGCGCATGAGCGACAGCGGCGTCTTCAGCTCGTGCGAGGCCTCGGCGGCGAAGCGGTGCACCTGGTTGAAGGACGACTCAAGCCGCTCGAACATCTGGTTGAGGAGCCGGGCCAGATTGGAGAGCTCGTCGTCGACGGAGGAGATCGGGATCCGCTCGCTCAGGTTGTCGGAGCCGATGTGGGCCGCCGTGGCCTGGATGAGCCGCAGCGGGCGCAGCAGCATGCGGCTCAGGCCGTAGCCGATCGCGCTGCTCACCACGACCATCAGCGCGAGGAGAATGTAGAACACCTCCTGGTACGCGGCGACCAGGCCGCGGACCTGCTCCTTGCCCACGGCCACCCGGAGCGTGAGCGTGCCGAGGTCGAACTCGCCGACCCGCATCTCGCCGAGCTCGCCGACCCGGGCGTTGTAACTCCGGTTGGCGAGCGGTCCGGCGGTCTCGCCGCTCCGGGCCGAGCGGAAGACCCGGTTGAGCCAGCCGGCGAGCAGGCTGGTTTCCATCGGGACGTCGGGGATCGCCGCCTCGCCGAGGTTGCGGGAATGGTAGACCGCGTGGCCGGCGGGGTCGTAGACCTCGATGGCGAAGCGCAGCGAGGCGAACGGCTGCAGGCGCCCGCGGATCTGCGCCGGCGTCAGCTCGCGATAGTCCGGGCCCAGCCGCCGCTTCACCTGCTCGCTCTCCGCCGCGATGCCGACGTCGAGGGAATGCACGATGTGCTGCTCGACGAGGAAACGGCCGATGCTGAAAAACGCGCCCAGGGTCACCAGGGACGCGAGCGCATACCAGAAGGCGATCCGGACGCCGACCGACTTCATAGGAGCTGGTAGCCGACGCCGCGCAGGGTGCGGAAGAAGGGCTTGGCCGGATCCGACTCCAGCTTCATGCGGAGCTTGCTCATGTAGACATCGAGCAGGTTGGTATCGATGTCGTAGTTCGTCTCCCAGATCTTCTCGCAGATGAGCGTGCGCGGCAGCACCCGGCCCGGGTTCTGCAGGAAGACCTCCAGCAGGGCGAACTCCCGGCTCGTCATGTCGATCGGCTGGCCGTTCTGGGTGACGGTGCGGGCCAGCAGGTCCACCCGAATCCCGCGATGCTCCAGCACCGTCTCCTTGGAGCTCGCCTGGCGGCGCAGCAGCGAGCGGATGCGGGCGAGCAGTTCCTCGAGGCTGAAGGGCTTCGGCAGGTAATCGTCGGCGCCCAGGTCGAGGCCTTTGACGCGGTCCTGCACCGCGTCGCGCGCACTGAGGATCAGGACCGGCTCGTTGAATCCGCTCTTGCGCCACTCGCGGAGCAGGTCGAGGCCGTCGCCGTCGGGCAGGCCGAGATCGAGGATGATCCCGTCGTAGTGCGTCTCGCAGAGGGCGTCGCGCGCCTCGCGGCAGCTCGGCACCCAGGTGACCGTGTAGCTGTGTTCCGACAGGCCCTTCTTGAGAAACTGGCCGAGTCGGCGCTGGTCTTCCACGACGAGGATTTTCATGGGACAGGGCGAATCGACGGCGTTCAGCAAGACGCATGGCGCCGGGCGAGCGCGAGCGCAAATTGGCTAAAAAAAACTTCAGGCAGTCTTCAGGTGATCTTCAGAAAAAGGTCCTAGGTTGTGGGGATGCGTCTGCCCCCCTGCCTGGCCCTGGCCCTTGCCCTCGCCGTGCCCTGCCTGCTTCGCGCCCAGGGCGGCCCGCCCTTCATCACGGACGACCCGGGCACCCCGGAGCGGGGGCATTGGGAGTTGAATGTGGCTTGGACGCAGGAGCACCGGCCCGGCGAGACCGCGCACGAGCTGCCGCTCTTCGACCTGAACTACGGTTTCACCGACCGCATCCAGCTGAAGTACGAGGTGGCCCATCTCGTGGTCCATGAGTCCGGCGCCGACGCCGATCAGGCCATGGGCAATTCCGACTTCGGCGTGAAATGGCGGTTCCTGGACGATCCGGCGACGGGCTGGTCGGCGTCGATCTATCCCCAGCTCGAGTTTCGCACGCCCGGCTCCGGCGCGCCGGAGCGCGGCCTGGCGTCCGATGAGACCACGCTGGTGCTGCCCGTCGAGGTCCAGCACGAGGCCGGCGGCTGGGGGATCAACGCCGAGGTTGGCCTGATCCGGCCGAGCAAGTCCGACTCGGGGTGGATGTATGGCGTGGTGGTGGGCCACGAGCTCAATGAAACCGTGGAGGCCGGAATTGAACTCCACGGCGAATCCGATGCGTCGCTGCGCCGCTCCCAGCTCGTGGCCAACGTCGGCGTCCGCGTGAAGCTCCATCCCCGGTTCGTGCTGCTGGCCTCGGTCGGGCGCGAACTGCACAACCACTTCGAGGACCGCGCGACGCTCGTGAGCTATCTGGCGATCCAGTTCCTCCGCTGACCCATGGCGCCAGCGAAACCTGCCCGACCCCTCCAACCCCACCGGTCCCGCCCCATGTCTTCGTCCCCCCGTTGGTTGGCTGCGCTCGTCGCCTCCGGCCTGGCCCTCCAGGCGGCGGCCCAGTCGTCGCCCACCGTCGAGGAGCGATTGCAGGCCCTCGAGCGGCAGGTGCACGATCTGTCGCAGGAAAACGCCGCGCTGAAGAAGGATCTCGGCTGGAAGGACGGCGCGCTCCCGGTCGAGGTGCGGCCGGGTGGCGCCGAGGACCGGATCGCGATCGGCGGCTTTCTCCAGGCGCAGGCGGAGTTCGGCCACGCCACCGACAACCGCTTCGCCGGGGTAAAGGACCGATTCTACTTTCGCCGCGCGCGGGTCTACGTGGCCGGCACCGTGGCGAAGGACTTCGATTTCAAGGCCGAGATCGACCTGCAGGGCAACACGCTCAGCGCGCAGCCGGCCGGCCTCACCGCGCGGGCCAACGAGGTCTACGTCTACTGGCACCGGTACCCCGCGGTGAACCTCCGGTTCGGCCAGCTCAAGCCCGCCTTCGGTGCCGAGGCCCTTTCCAGCGACGGCAAGCTCTACACCGCCGAGCGTTCGCTCTCCAGCGACCGGCTGGCCGACGGCCGCCAGCTGGCGATGGGCGTGACCGGCGACCTCTTGGGCAAGCAGCTGAATTACTCCGCAGTGGTGGCCAACGGCAACGGCGCCAACACCAGCGCGAACGACAACAGCCACTTTCAGCGCTCCCTGCGGTTCGCCTACACCCCGGTGTCCACCGCGAACGACAAACTCGTGCTGGGCATGGACGGGCTCTGGAGCACCGACTCCAGCCTGGCCAAGCCCGACATCGACCTGGGCGGTTACGCCTTCACCGGCGAGCGCTTCATGCACGGCTGGGATTTTGACTGGACCCACGGCCGCTTCGATGTGAACGCCGAGTGGCTCCACGGCCAGTTCAAGCCGACCAACCACCTGCCCGCCGCCGAGGTCGATGCCGCGGGCTGGCAGGCCACCGTGGCGTACTTCCTGATCCCGTCCCGGCTGCAGGCCGTCTTGCGCGAGGAGCAGTTCGACCCGAATACCGCCATCGGCGGCAACACGGCCAAGACTTTCACCTACGGTCTCAACATCTTCCTCAAGGGCGACGACCTGAAGTTCATGGTCAACTACCTGGACGGCCACCTGCCCGGCTCCGCCACCGACGGCGGGCGCCTCATCACCCGGCTGCAGATCGTTTACTGACGGCCGCCTGTTCCTCCCGCCTCCCATGAAAAAATCCGCCCGGCCCCTGAGCCAAAATCCGCACCTCATCCGGTGGGTCAACAAGATGGCCGCGCTGTGCCGGCCCGACACGGTGCACTGGATCGACGGCTCCCAGGCCGAGTACGAGGCCCTGTGCGCGCAGCTGGTGCGGGCCGGCACGTTCACCAAGCTGAACCAGAGAAAGTGGCCGGGCTGCTATCTCGCGCGCTCGGATGCGAGCGACGTGGCCCGCGTCGAGGACCGCACGTTCATCTGCAGCCAGTCGCAGGACGCGGCCGGTCCGACCAACAACTGGGTCAATCCGTATGAGATGAAGAAGCGGCTGCGCGACCTGTTCGCGGGCTGCATGCGGGGCCGGACGATGTACGTGCTGCCGTACAGCATGGGACCGCTGGGCTCGCCGATGTCGCAGATCGGCGTGCAGCTGACGGACTCGGCTTACGCGGTGGTCAACATGCGCATCATGGCGCGGGTCGGCCGGGCCGTGTTCAAGCTGATCGACCAGGACTTCAAGCGCGTGGTCCCGTGCGTGCACTCGGTCGGAGCGCCGCTCGCCCGGGGGCAGAAGGACGTGGCGTGGCCGTGCAACAAGGAGAAGTACATCGTGCATTTCCCCGAGACCCGCGAGATCTGGAGCTATGGCTCCGGCTACGGCGGCAACGCTCTGCTCGGCAAGAAGTGCTTTGCGCTGCGCATCGCCAGCGCGATGGCCCGGGACGAGGGCTGGATGGCCGAGCACATGCTGATCCTCGGCGTCGAGAATCCCCAGGGAAAAAAGATCTACGTGGCCGCGGCCTTCCCGAGCGCCTGCGGCAAGACGAATTTCGCGATGCTCATTCCGCCGGAGCCGTTCCGGAAGCAGGGCTGGAAAGTCACGACGGTCGGCGACGACATCGCCTGGATCAAGCCCGACGCCAACGGCCGTTTGCGGGCGATCAATCCCGAGGCCGGATTCTTCGGCGTCGCGCCCGGCACCGGCGACCGCACGAACCCGAATGCGATGCAGACGCTCGCGCGGAACACGATCTTCACCAACTGCGCGCTGACGGACGACGGCGGAGTGTGGTGGGAGGGCATGACCGACTCGGCGCCGGCCCACGCGCTCGACTGGCAGGGGAAGGACTGGACGCCCGAGACCGCGCTCCAGACCGGGGCGAAGGCCGCACATCCCAACGCCCGCTTCACCGCGCCGGCGCGGCAGTGCCCCACCATGGACCCGGCGTGGGAGTCGCCCGAAGGCGTGCCGATCAGCGCGTTCATCTTCGGCGGCCGCCGCGCGACCACCATGCCGCTCGTCTACCAAGCCTTCAACTGGAGCAGCGGGGTCTACGTCGGGGCCACGATGGGCTCGGAGATGACGGCGGCGGCGGCCGGCAAGGTCGGCCAGGTGCGCCGCGACCCGATGGCCATGCTGCCGTTCTGCGGCTACCACATGGGCGACTACTTCCGCCACTGGATCAACATGCAGCGGCGGCTCAGCGAGACGCCCCGGATCTTCCACGTGAACTGGTTCCGCAAGGACAAGGATGGCAATTTCCTCTGGCCGGGCTACGGCGAGAACATGCGCGTGCTGAAGTGGATCTTCGACCGGGTCCGCGGCGGCGGTCGCGCCAAGGAAACGCCGATCGGGTGGGTGCCGCGCCACAAGGACATCGACTGGACCGGCCTCGATTTTCCGAGGGTCCAATTTGAGGCCCTGCAGGAGTTCGACCGCCAGGCCTGGCGCGCCGAGGTGCTGGGTCACGAGGAGCTGTTCCTCGACCTGCACTCGCACCTGCCAAAGGAGCTGATGTTCGAGCGCGAGCTGCTGATCTGCCGGATGTAGCCGCGAACCCGGTCAGAGGTGCAGCGGACCCGCGCTGACGACGATGCCGTCGTCGTCGGCGTACACCCAGTCGCCGGGCCGGATCGTGACGTCGCCAAAGGACACCGGGACGTCCACGGTCCCGGTGGCGAGCTTGGCGCTCTTTCGCGGATTCGTGCCCAGCGCCTTGATGCCAAGTTCGACAGCCGCGAGGGCCGCGGAGTCGCGGACCGCACCATTGATGATCACGCCGCTCCAGCCGTGGGCCGCGCCAAGTGCCGCGAGCTGGTCGCCGAGGAGTGCGGTCCGCAGCGAGCCGCCGCCGTCGATCACCAGCACCGCGTCCGCGCCGGGCCCGGACAGAAGTGAGCGAACCTGGGCATTGTCCTCGCGGGTGTTCAGGGTGCGCGCCGGGCCGAAGAAGCTCCGTCTTTTTCCGAACTGCCGGAACTGCAGGCTGCAGCTTTGGAGGGACGGGTCGCCGCGGTCCATGAGGTCAGCGGTCGAGAGGTGCATGCGGGCAGGGCAGGGGGTCGGGGCGCTGGCAGGTTCGGGCCACGTTCGTCTCGGCGGAAACTGAACGCAAGGCCCGGCCTAAGCCGGGTGCGTTCCGCCGTCAGGGGGCGTCGGCGTTTCCCAGAACGTAAGTCGCGCCGACAGGGATTCTGGAAATCCTTACGTTCTTGGTCGTTGGGGCACAGCAAGATATGCGCAGTGAATGTAAATCTTTCCCGTAACGTCGTGGTATTCAGAAATCACGAATTCACCGCGTGGCTGTGAGGTACGAGGGTTGCAGCAAGGACCGCCCGTTACCCAATCCCCAAAGAAATAGTCAGGCCAGATCAAGGCCGTTCTCCCCCCCCAATGAAATCAAAGATCGCGCTCGTCCTCGCCTCGCTCGCTGCTGTGTCGTTCGTCACCGCGGTGCGCGCTGACAACGTCAACTTCCTGTTCAACTCGACCAGCAACCCGTCGGCGTGGCTGGTCAGCTTCAATGCCACGGGCACTGACGCCTACAACAACCGGACGAACTTCAAGACGGCCACATCGGCCTTCGCAGTGGCCACGCCCGTCACGGGTCGCGGGGACTACATCGCCAACAATGCGGCGGGCTCCAACGGCGGCATCGGCGTCTACACGCAGTTCGTGTTCCGGCAGTATTTCGACCTGACCGGCTATGATGCGGCCTCGGCGGTCCTGACCTTTCAGTGGGCGGCGGACGACACGGGCGAGGGGTTTGCCGACCGCGGCCACTGGCTGAATCGATTCACGTTCAACGGGCCGGACTTCCTTGGGATCGATTCGGGCGGGTACTACAACTACGATCCCAACAAGATCGTGACGCTGTCGGGCGGATTTGTCGCCGGTATCAACGTGATCGACTTCTACGTGCAGGGCAATGGGCAGACCGACGGGTTTGAACTTCGCACCATCAGTTTCACCGCCAACAAGGCCACCACCCATTCCGTCCCGGACTCCGGGGCAACCGCGACCCTGGTGGGTGGCGCGCTCCTCGGGCTGGTGCTGCTGGG